>JALSPW010000321.1 GCA_026985735.1 Saprospiraceae bacterium | reverse complement strand
ATTGATTTGGGAGATATTGATTTTATAGCGGAAAAACAATATTATGATATATTAAAATCAATTATTGCAAAAGAATATACACCAGGTGTTCACCGTATCAGTTTGCATGTATAAAGGGCTATTGTGGCCTTATGGAATAGCTTTACAGAATATATTGAACTGTGAATTTTGATTTTTATTAATCCTTTATTACCAAGCCTCCCAAAATTTCATAGTCCAAAAAATAATCAGGATATGACTTGTTGACACATTCTGCATTATCAATTATAATATCTCCGATAGCTTTCAATCCGATTGTTGCCAAAGCCATCGCTATACGATGATCATTATGCGAGAAAACTTTAGCACCTTGCGGTTTTTTACCCTTGATAATCATATAATCAGCATCGGAAAATATATTTATGCCTAATTTTGAAAATTCTTCTTTCAAGGTCTTATACCTGTTACTTTCTTTATGCTTTAGCCTCGAAATACCCTTTATTTTGCTTTGTCCTTCGCAATATGCCGCTAAAACAGCTACCGGGGGAAATAAATCCGGACAATCCGTAGCATCAAATTCAAATGATTGCAACCGAGATTTTTCTACCGTAACCTTGTTGTGCTTTATTTTTATATTAGCTCCGGCTTGTTTCAAAACATTTAAAATAGCTCTGTCAGCTTGTTTGGAAACAGGGTTTATGCCGGTGATAACAGCTTTTCCCGAAATGGCAGCTCCTACAAGATGGAACGCTACTCCGCTCCAATCTCCTTCTATGTTGAATTTTTTACGTTCAAAATGCCTGTTTCCTTCAACTGAAAAATATTTATATTCATTATTGATAATTTCAGCACCAAATCCCTTTGCAGCACAAATAGTCAAATCAATATAGGGTTTTGATTTTAGGTTTTTCACTTTGATAGTAGAGTCTTTTTCCGATTTTGAAAGCGCAATCAAAAGTCCTGTTAATAATTGCGAACCTGAACTCAAATCCAATTCCAAATTATTATTTGAAATTTTTCCTCTTATTGTCAGCGGTAAAAAATAGTCTTTATGTTCTACTTGCAATCCTAATTGTTGCAATGCCAAAACTACGGAATTCATCGGCCTTTTTAAAATAGAACCTTCACCTGTGATAGTGATATCATCATCAAATAATCCGGCAACCGGAGCAAACATCCTTGCACTTAAACCCGATTCCCCAACATTCCAAACTGTATTTTTTATTTTTTGTCCGGGAGTTATTATTACAAAGTCATCGTCCTTGATAATTGTAGCACCCATATTTTCTGCAATACCGAGAGAGGCAAGACTATCGGCGCTAAAATCCGGATTGGAAATATAGACTTCCTTGGATGATAAAGCAGATAAAACCACAGCACGCTGCATAATGCTTTTTGATGGATTTGCCCAAATTTCACCGTTAAATTCCGAAGGTTTTACTGTAATCTTCATAGATCAATTTTATATCTTTCTCCAAAGTATTTTCATTTCTATTGACAATAATGTCCGATGTTTTAAAATAATTATTTTTTCGTTCGGAAAATAATTTTTCCATAGTGGATTTGACGTCTTTTCCTTTCAATAGAGGTCTTTTATCCGTATTAATCCTACTACTTCTCACCTCAGCTGAAGAATATAGCATAATGTTCCAACAGTTGTTTTTTAGTACATTAATATTTTCATCGTCTTTAATCACTCCACCACCTGTAGAAATTACAATTTCATTCTTTTTTACCAATTTTTTCAATAATTGTTTTTCTTTTTCCCTGAAATAATCTTCACCTGATTCTTCAAAAATATTTGTTATACTTCTATTTTCTTCAACAACAATAATATCATCCATATCAACAAAATCAAACCCCAATATTTTAGCCAAATTTCTACCCACTTTGCTTTTCCCCGACGCCATTGGGCCTATCATCGCTAATCTTTGTGACCTTTTTTTTATTTTTTCAATATCTTTATTTTGCAAATACAAATTATTATTTTTTATTCCTGTCATTTTAAAATAAGCCTCTTTACCTTGTTCTTTAAGCCACTCAAGCCCATCTATATATACAGCATTATTTTGCGTTGCCAATGTTTTCAGAGGCTTGTTTTTATAATTTGCATCAAAGAGTATGGCTTTATCGTTTACTTTCAATTCGCCTATTTCCCCAATCAAAACGGGAATTGTATTGATGATAATGCTAAAATATTCATTTTTGATATTTTCAAACAATAAATAGTTTATATCGAATTTGTCCGCAATTTGCTTTGCTTTTTCTTTTGTTCTATTAGCAATAAAAATATCCTCTATCCCCAGTATCTTCAATCCTTGAACAGCAGCTTTTGCAGCTCCGCCTGCACCTAAAACAATTGCTTTTTTTTGGGTATTGATATATTTTTTCAAACTGTTTATCACTCCTGAAACATCTGTATTGAATGCATTAATATTTTCATTAAAAACAATAGTATTGGCAGCATTCAAAATATTTACCTCTTCACTTTTAATATTTACAAATTGTAAAATATCCTGTTTATACGGCGAAGTTATGTTCAAACCTTTTATATCAAAAGCATTTACAATTTCCAAAATATTATTGACATTTGTAGATAAAATTCTACTATAGAAATAATTTTTCCCGTTTTGTTTGGCAAAATCATCAAACAATAGAGGACTTAAACTATGTGACACCGGATTTCCCGCAACTGCAAAATTTTGTTGAATTTGTTGCATAAATCTATTGCTTTATGATTTTAAAAGATTCAAATAAATTATTATTTTCGATATTCAAAATATAAACTCCGGGAATAAGAATTTTTTCCGGATTGATTTTGATAATCTTTGAATCAGTATATTTTTTTGAAAAAACTCTTTTACCGAACAGATCAAAAATTTCAATACTAACCATTTTCTCTTTGTTGCCGGCCTCAATAATCAAAACATCGTTTACCGGATTAGGATATAGAATTATATTCTGCAATAATTCATTGTCCACTGCATTTACACAATTTGTTTTAAAGTGATAAGAACTACTTGAACCGGTTTTGTAAGGCAAACAATAAGGCAAAATTATTATTTTATAATCAGTGCATTCCTTCAAGTTATTAAATGTATAAAAAGTATCCCGTATAAAATCAACCGTGTGAAATAAATGAGGGTATTCCGGATCATTCAATAACAATTTGAAATATTGGTAATTATAAGGATTGCTCCATGATAAATTTGCGGAAGTGGTGTCTATTGATAATGTATTAATAATCATTGCTTCAGTATTGCAATAATTTTTATCGAGATAAATACAATAATCCTCATATTCTCCATACAGATCAGCACTAACATTACATGGGTTGTCTACATCATAAAAACTAACCATAACTCTTAAAGTTGTTAATCCCGGTTCTATAGAATCCCGTAACTGCGTAATTTTACTTACCCATTTGTTTGAATCGTTTTTATCATGGAATATAATTTCATCTCCGGTAAAGACTCCATCTCTGTTGAAATCAATCCAAATATATACATTGTCATCATATATTTCGTTTTTGAATCCCAAATCAACTCTTAAAGCATACATTTTATTCTCTACAAGAGTTAGCGCGGGTGTGTTATTGAATTTTCCATAACCTGCGGTATTTTTACCGCTTTCAAATTCAAATCCGGAAATTGAAAATTTTTGTATCCATTCCAAATCATTATAAATTTGTGGTGTGCAATAAACTATGTTATTGCATTCATTACATGTATCTCCTATCAATATATTATTTTGCTTATTACTAATGGTTTCATTACAAATCGATTGAATATTGAAAATATATTCACCGCAAGAAAAATCATAATCAAGATTAAGAACATTATCAGTTGTGGTTATTGTATCCCACAAAGGAAAAGACCAGTATCTTGATTCAATTAAATATTTATCCGCAGCCAATTTGTTTTCCCATTCCAAATGCAATTTCCCATCTTTAATAACTGATTTTGTCAAGACAGGCGGGTCGCAGCAACCTATGGTTTTTATATGTATCGGGAATCCGGATATGACGGTATTCGTATCGCACACTGTCTGCAATATCAGTTGATATTCCGAACAATATAGCAAACCATTCAAAATATATGGGCTTACAATATTTTTTATAGTTTGTGATTCACCTGCTTCCAATTTATATTTTAGATTGTATTTTTTATCCGGATCGTAATCCTCCCATGAAATCATAACCAAATCACCTCCTATTGAATCTATTTTAATATTAACGGGAGGTGGGCAATCGCTATCGTATTTTTCCGATTTCTTCAAAGCATTATATGCATTCAAAACACCTTCCGAAATAGTAATTTTTTCAAGACTTGAATTATGAATAACTCCGTTCATTATAGCATCTTTGACCATCAATGCAGCATTTGAAGGATTGGCGGAATGAGAAATTTCATTTATTTTCTTACTATAAGCAAACAATAATCCCGCCACACCTGTCGCGTGAGGAGTTGCTGCCGAAGTTCCTCCAAATGTCCCGTAAGTGCTATTATTGTAAGTTGAATAAGTGTTTTCACCATAAGCGCCGATATCAATGGATCTTTCACCATAACCGGCACTATTAACTTTTTGATTGTTTTGATTTATATTCGTTACAGTCAACAAATAATCACCGGGACACGATGAAGGCATATCACCCTCGACATCCACATCTGTTTGAAAATTTGTGGTTGCACCGATATTTATAATACCAGCTGTCCCCAGAGAATCATAAATAGAACACCATATAGGATGATCTCCGGCTTTTTCATTATCTATACCAAGTGAAGTATTTGTTGCGACGATAAATGCTCCTTTTTCTCCATTGGTTTCATTATAGAGTTTACGCATTTTAAGAGCATAGAGATATGCGCTTATTATACCTGCTTCATCACTATCATTGACCAGCATCATTATTTTCACATTCCAGTTAATACCTGAAATTCCTATTTTATTATTTCCTTTCGCACCAATAATCCCGGATACGGGAGTTCCATGCGAGCCACCGTAAATGTTATCCGTATCATTTGCAGTATTCCATCCGAGGAAGTCATCTATATATCCATTTTGGTCATCATCAATTCCGTTTCCTCGTATTTCATTGTAATTCTTCCACAAATTATCAATCAAATCTATATGAGAAGTGTCAATACCATTATCTATTATACATATCACAATAGTATCACCTGTCGGGCTAAGACCTCCGGTTGTTAATTCCCATGCTAAGTCTGCGTCGATATCTGCATTGTTTTGACCTCCGGTTTGGCCTGTATTATTCAAGGACCATTGCTTGTAAAAAAGTGAATCATCAGGAATGTTTCTATATGATATTTTATGGTTGTACTGAACTTTTACTACATCTTTAAGTTCTTGAATTTTATTAATATTTTGGGGTATTATAGCTCTATCTAAAGTTATTTTCCAAAAATTATAGGGCAACTGTGATAACGGTTTTTTTGCTTTTATCCCTTTTAGAATAGTCTGTCTTCTCAATGAATTAATGACATTATCAATATTTGCATTTGTATTTAGCTGAAGAATAATTTCATTTTCAATTCTATGTTGCCCGTATGTACTTTCCAAGGTTAAAACAAAAAATATAACAAAATAATACTTGAATCTGTATAACATAACTTATTGTTTTTATATAAATATTCATACTATAGAAAATTATTCGAATTTGAAAATCACTATTTTCTTCCTAAAAAATTCTAAGATAATAGTCGCCTAATAAATTTATAACGTAAATATATAAAAAAGAATTATAATATGGGTAAACTTATAATAAATTCAGAACAACTGACTCCTGAAAATAATAATTTTAATAACAGCTTGAGCATAAGACAAATAATTGATAATTGAGAATTGAGAATTGATAATTGAGAATGAAAAAAGATCAAAAGTCATTAAAATATATAAACCGGTTAAACTGATAAAACATTCTAATTAGTGTCTGTCCATAAAGTCATCAAAAAAGTTTAAAATTTCTATTTTTGAATATAGTTTATCATTGATTTTATTCAAAACTCTTTATTTTAT
>JALSPW010000320.1 GCA_026985735.1 Saprospiraceae bacterium | reverse complement strand
TTATTTAAAAAGAAAGAATGCCAGTCTTTCATTATTAAATGTGAATTTAACCAGGTTTCCCAACTAAAACTTTTAATCGCAATGGTATCTATACTACTGGCAAAAACAGAAGAACTTTTTATATGCACAGTTCCATCTCCTTCTGTTTTATTAAAATGTTCAAAATCAAAAAAATTGACAAGAGCTCCGTTAGGAGATTTCTTTTTTACAAATATTTTTTCTCTTGTCTCTTCTCCTGTTCCTAGCAAAACCAATATTTTTTTTCGTGTTTTTTCATTTAATTTTCCAAAATCATAGATTAAATTGTTTCCGTCGCTTCTTAATTGTTGAAGCTTTTTAACTTTTCGTCTCATCAGTTGATTTTTCTTAATGGTTTTTTCTCTATCAGGATTTTTAAAATGCTGCCAACTTTCATCAAAATTAAAAATATTTTTTTCTGTTCCGTCTTCAAATTCCATTATTTTATCATACACTGCAACCAATTCATATATCGAAGGAAATGTTCTGATAACTTTTCTTATATCATCGCTGGTATTTAATAATTTAGATCTTCCAATATACAAATTAAAAAAAGCTTCTACTGAACCAAGAAAAGGAGGAACAGTCATAACGGCACGGTGAAGATGTTTTTGAATTTCGGATCTAGGCAATAATCTAAAATAAGAAGACAATACTAGAGCACCCATACTATGGGTTAAAAATATAAATTTATTATTATTTAATTTATCGCTTAATCTTTTAACATATTTTATCAATTGTTTTGCAGATTCAATATTTGATTTTCTCCAATCGTATCCGAAAATATAAACCCTGAATCCCAAAGCTCTTAAATAATTAATAATTTCGGAATAAGCGAGGTCTTCAACATCCGCTCTCTCTATTAATGTCTCAGCACCTTTATCATGTAATCCGTCAGTTTGTAATTCCAATTTATGTATATTTACAAAATATTTTTTTATTCCCGACCATATTTTAACAAAATCTTTTTCATTTGTATTATGTAAAGTCGTACCTTGAATTCCCGGAATCAAAATAATATGTTTTGACATAATAAAAGTTTTTTAATTTAACTAATAACCTAAACAATTGTGAATAAAGAGAAATATCACAAAAAATAATAAACCTAAAGATATTATATTTTTGTTAAAAAAAATAATAAAAATCATTTCTTTTAATTTTCAAGTAATTATTTTGAAAAATCTTATTAATAAAACATTGTTTATTTTTTTTTGCATTTATTCAAATAGAATTATTATAAATTTAAAATCATCTTTTAATATCAAAATTTATCTGAGAATCCAAAAAACATCAATAAATAACATACATATAATATTTTATTATATTATCAATATAAAAACTTAATAATCAAAAAATAATATATTATTTGTTTTTATATTTATTTATTTTTAACGCTTTTTCCTGCCCGTAAAAAATATGTTCCTTAGTACCAATACAAAATACGACAAAATAAATCATTTAAAAAGTATATATTTAAAACACAAATTAAAACCCATTAGGCATAATTATTGTTATAAAACAAATAATACTAAAAATAAATTATGTTTCCAGAATATGATGTTATTGTTGTTGGAGCCGGACATGCCGGAAGTGAAGCTGCTGTTGCTGCTGCAAATTTAAACAGTAAAGTCTTACTGATTACAATGAATATGCAAAATATAGCGCAAATGTCTTGCAATCCGGCAATGGGAGGGGTGGCAAAAGGACAAATAGTAAGAGAGATAGATGCTTTAGGAGGATATTCGGGAATTGTTACCGATTATACTATGATTCAGTTTAGAATGTTAAATTTGTCAAAAGGACCGGCTATGTGGAGTCCCAGAGCTCAAAACGACAGAATGGAATTTTCAGCAAAATGGAGAACTATGCTGGAATTACATCCAAATATAGATTTCTGGCAGGATATGGTAACAGGCCTTATAATCAAAAATAATAATATTAAAGGAGTTCATACACAAATGGGGCTTCAAATATTTTCAAAATCCGTAGTTTTAACAAACGGTACTTTTTTAAACGGCATTATACATATAGGAGAAAAACAATTTAGCGGAGGAAGAATTCAGGAAAGAGCAGCTAAAGGAATAACAGAACAATTAAAAGAACTAGGTTTTGAATCGGGAAGAATGAAAACCGGAACACCTCCAAGGATTGACGGTCGTACTATTGATTATTCACAATTGGAAATACAACACGGAGATGAAAATCCCGGTAAATTTTCTTTTACAAAAACACCTGAACTAAAAGAACAAATTCCATGTCATATTACATATACCGATACAAAAGTCCACGATATATTACGCACCGGATTTTTAAAATCACCTATGTTTAACGGAAGAATTCGGGGAATAGGACCTAGGTATTGTCCATCAATTGAAGATAAAATAGAAAGATTTTCAGATAAAGACAGACATCAACTTTTTGTAGAACCGGAAGGAAAAAATACTTTTGAAGTTTATCTTAACGGATTTTCATCATCTTTGCCGGAGGATGTTCAATATAAAGCAATGAAAAAATTAAAGGGTTTTCAGAATGCAAAAATGTTCAGACCCGGTTATGCTATAGAATATGATTATTTTCCACCTACACAATTAAAACTAACATTAGAAACAAAAAAAATTAGAAATCTATTTTTTGCCGGACAAATAAATGGCACTACAGGATATGAAGAGGCAGCCGGTCAAGGATTAATTGCCGGAATTAATGCACATCAGTCCATTAATAATTTGGAACCTTTTATTCTTAAACGCGATCAAGCATATATAGGGGTTTTAATTGACGATCTTATTAATAAAGGTACTGATGAGCCATATAGGATGTTTACTTCCAGAGCGGAATACAGAATTTTATTGAGGCAAGATAATGCAGATATACGTCTAACTCCTTTAGCAAATAAATTAGGTATACGTGGTTCTGAATTGCGGATGATTGATGTTGAAGCAAAATTAGAAGCGGAAAAAGAGATAAGAAACTTTATTAACACGACGAGTGTTTCTCCTATTGAAATAAATAATTTACTTAATTCGATAAAATCCTCGCCTTTAAAACAAAAAGTAAAATTAAATCAAATATTATTAAGACCACATATCAATATAAAAAATCTATCGGAATATTTACCGGAACTTTCTGAATTCATAAATAAATACAATAAAGATTTTATTGAATATTCTGAAATAAGTATTAAATACGAAGGATATATAAACAGGGAAAAAGAGCTTGCTGAAAAAATGAGCAGATTGGAAGAAATAAAAATTAATCCTGATTTTAATTATAATAAATTAAAATCATTATCATTTGAAGCAAGGGAAAAACTTTTAAAAATCAAACCTACAACTATTGGTCAGGCAAGCAGAATCAGTGGTGTTTCTCCATCTGATATTTCAGTTTTATTAATTTATATGGGAAGATAATATAATATGTTTCACGTGAAACATATTAAAACTAAAAAGAAAATGTTCCACGTGGAACATTTTCTTTTTAAAAATATTTGATATTTTTGATTTTAGATAACAACAATAAATAAGTATTGTCAATCTATAAATTCATTATTTATTTTTTAACAGGTATATTTGCTAAGGTATCTAATAATAAATTCCAAAATTTTTGAACAGATGATATTTGTACTTTTTCATCAGGGGAATGAGGTCCTCTAATATTAGGTCCGAAAGATATCATTTCAGTATCAGGATATTTTTCTTTAATTAATCCACATTCCAATCCTGCATGACATGCTGTAATTTTAGGATCTTCTCTAAAATTTTTCTTATAAATATTCTTCATCACTTGATTTATACTAGCTTTAACATCCGGTTGCCAACCGGGATATCCTCCTTCAAATTTTACATTATATCCGGCAAGTCTGAAAGCACTTTTAATTGTATAAGCTAAATCCATTTTTTCACTTTCAACCGAACTTCTGGCAAGATTTTCAATTTTAAGTTCTCCCGCTTTAACAACAATTCTTGCTAAATTATTTGATGTTTGTGTTAATCCCTTTACATCGGGAGACATGCGATATACTCCATTCCAACAAGCATAAACGGAATTAAGTAATTTATATACACATTCACCTTTCATAACATACTTAGGTAAATCAACCATAATAATATCAATATTTAATTCAGGATCCGTAGTTCTATATTCATTATATATTTCCTCTCTAATACTTCTGATTTTTCTTTCAACATCATCTCCTTTATCTTTATTAACCGTTATAATCGATTTAGATTCTCTAGGTATTGCATTTCTCAATCCACCTCCATCAATAGAATGTATTCCAATATTATACTCTTTATACAATCGCCATAGAATCCTATTCATTATTTTATTAGCATTACCTCTATACAAATGTATATCCATTCCGGAGTGTCCTCCAGTCAAACCAGAAACAAAGATTTCAAAAGCAATATCATCATCACCAACATTATCTTCAAGATATGTTCCTGATATTAAAATATCAATACCACCGGCACATCCTATTGTCATTTCATCATCATCTTCAGAATCTAAATTTAGTAAAATTTTTCCTTCCAATAAACCGGGTTTCAACTCCTGTGCTCCTGTCATACCCGTCTCTTCATCCATCGTAAATAAAGCTTCCAATGGAGGATGAGGTATATCATCTGAAGCCAATATAGCCAAAATAGCAGAAACCCCAATTCCGTTATCTGCTCCAAGGGTAGTACCATCTGCAGTAACCCAATCACCTTCTCTTAACATTTTTATTCCATCTTTATCAAAATCATGCTCGACATTACTGTTTTTTTGAGGAACCATATCAATATGCCCCTGTAAAATAACCGGTGTTCTATTTTCCATTCCTGGTGTCGCAGGCTTTTTAATTATAACATTTCCAATTTCATCAACAATAGTTTTAAGGCCTAATTTTTCACCAAAGTTTTTAACAAACTCAATGGCTTTTCTTTCCCTTTTGGAAGGTCTCGGAATAGCATTTAAATCGGTAAAAATATTCCAAAGTTTTTTTGGTTCCAATTTTCTTATTTCTTCATTCATAATATTTAATTTTTATTTTATTTGTATTTACTTTGATTGAAATATCAAAAATATAGTACTAAATATCCAATTAAAGCAATTACTTTTATTTAAAAAATGTTTTAATAATGCTAATGTAAGAATTGTTTTTTAACAAATAATGAATTAATGTCTTTTTTTAACATCTGATATTATAATATAAAAAATTTATAAATAAAAAAACGCATTATTATTATTAATGTGGAAATGTTAATAATAAAATGATAAAAATTTTATTAACAAATAATTGTACTTATTAACATTGATTATTAATTATCTATCAATGATTTATTTTTATTATTAACATATACTGTATAATTAATAACATAATAAATATAAATTTATAATTGTGGAAATTATATTTATAATTTATAATTTTATGTGTGTAAATAGATAATTTTTAAAAGAATATTTTTTTTTAATACAATATGTGGAAAACCGAGGTTTTATTAATATTGAATTAACAAGTTATAATAAATAAATTTAATGTACATTTGTAAATAAAATTTAAAGTAATGGAAAAAAATTATTATGTTCATTCATCTGCAATAATTGATAAAGATGTTGAAATAGGTAAAAATACTAAAATTTGGCATTTTTGCCATGTAATGACAGGAGCAAAATTAGGAGAAGGTTGTATATTAGGGCAAAATGTTTTTGTTGCGAATGATGTTGTTTTAGGAAATAATGTTAAAGTTCAAAATAATGTTTCATTATATACAGGAGTTATTTGTGAAGATGATGTGTTTTTAGGACCTTCAATGGTGTTTACCAATGTAGTAAATCCGAGAAGTGCTGTAGTAAGAAGAGGGCAGTATTCAAAGACTATTGTTAAAAAAGGAGCAAGTATCGGGGCTAATGCAACTATAGTTTGTGGTCACGATATTGGTGAATACGCTTTTATAGGGGCCGGAGCTGTGGTAACTAAAACAGTAAAACCTTTTGCATTGATGGTAGGTAATCCGGCTCGCCAAATAGGCTGGATGAGTGAATATGGACATAGATTAAATTTTGATAAAAATGGTTTTGCTATGTGTCCTGAAAGTAATGAAAAGTATATATTGGAAGATGGTTTTGTGAAAAAATTGTAAAAACACCTTTTTGTATATTTTTGTTAATTGGAAATTTGATAAAAGTATTTTATTTATCACAGGAAGGTTGTTTTAGGTAGAATAGAAATGAAGAAATAGAATATTATTAATAAACAATAATTTTTGTTGTAATAGTTACAATGATTCTAAATATTTAAACAAATAATTATTCCATATAAATTATTTTTCTTATTATTAGTAACTTGCCGCTTTTATCATACTAATTATAGAAATTATTAAAACATGAGAAAAATTTCAAAATATCTTAAGGAAAATCTTAAGGGAGAAGTTTATGATGATAAGTTAACTCTTGGTATTTATTCGACAGATGCCAGTATTTATAAAATAATGCCTAAATTAGTGGTGGTACCAAAAGATGAAGAAGATGTTATTACTGCTATAAAAATTGCTTATGAGCATAAAATAAGTTTGTTACCGAGGGGAGCCGGAACCAGCCTTGCCGGTCAAACCGTAGGAAATTCTATTGTGCTGGATTTTTCAAAATATATGAATAATATTTTGGAATTCAATGAAGAAGAAAAATGGATTAAGGTTCAGCCCGGAATGGTACATAGTGAATTAAATAAATTTTTAAAACCTTTCGGACTTATTTATGCTCCTGACGAAGCTACAATAAACAGAGCAAATATAGGTGGGGTTGTAGCTAATAATTCTTCAGGTTCCAGAAGTTTGGTTTTTGGTAAGGCAATAGATCATATTTTGGAAGTAAAGATAGCCCTTGCTTCAGGGAAAATTATTAATTTAGGAGAAATTAGTAAAGAAAAAGCCATAAAAAAATCGCAACAAAAAGATGAAGAAGGAAATATTTATAAAACTTTGCTTGAAATATTAACAAATGATGAAAAAGAAATAATAAAAAGATATCCGAAAGTGATGAGAAGAGTAACCGGATATAGTTTTGATGAATTTGTAGATGATAAACCCTGGAATATGGCTAAGCTTATTAGCGGAAGTGAGGGAACTCTGGCTACAATATTGGAATTGAAATTAAATTTAATAGAATTACCAAAAAAGCGTGCAATTACAGTAGTACATTTTAAAGATAGATTAGATGCCATTTCTACAGTAGAACAAATATTGACACATAAACCCTCAGCGATAGAACTGTTGGATGATAACGTAGTGCAAATAGCACTCACAAATCCTGCGACAAAGCAAATTTCCGGATTTATTCAAGGTCATCCGGGTGCTATTTTAATTGTAGAATTTTTTGGTGAAAATTATGAGGAATTAAAGCAAAAACACAAAAATCTTAAAAAGAATCTTATTGAATCTAAAAGAGGTTATGCATATCCATATTATCAAATGGATGATACTGTTTTTAATAATGTTTGGGAAGTGAGAAAACAAGGATTAGGATTGTTATTGAGTATAAAAACAGAAGCAAAACCCATTCCTTTTATTGAAGACCTGTGTATTCCGATTAAACATTTACCCGAATATGTTGATAGAATTTTATCGTTTTGTCATAATTTAAATACAAAAGTTATTCTTTATGCACATGCCAGTGTTGGTGTTTTACATATCAGACCTATTTTAAATTTAAGATTGCAAGAAGATATTGATAAAATGAAAAAAATATCGGAATTTGCATTGGAAAGAGTTATAGAATATAAAGGTTCATGGTCGGGAGAACACGGTGATGGTATATCGAGAAGTTATGGAATTCCAAAATTTTACGGAGATATTATTTATAATGATTTTAAAAAATTAAAAACAGCTTTTGATCCTTATGGATTAATGAATCCTGGAAAGATTGTTGATCCGTATCCTATGGATAGCAATTTGAGATATGGAGCGGATTATAAAGAAATACAAGTATCTACAATATATCACTACAGAAAAGAAGAAGGATTTTCTACATTGATAAATATGTGTAATGGAGTAGGGGTTTGTCACAGGGTTTCAGGAGGTGTGATGTGTCCAACATATAAAGCAACATTAGACGAAAAACATTCTACCCGGGGAAGAGCAAATGCATTAAGACAAACTATTTCCGGTGAATTGGGAGAAGGAGATCTTACAAATGATGAATTGGCAGAAGCATTGGATTTATGTGTTTCCTGTAAATCCTGTAAAACAGAATGTCCCAGTAATGTTGATGTAGCCAAACTGAAAAGTGAAGTTTTACAAAAAAAATACGATAAGAAAGGTTATGGTATTAGGGAGTTTTTTATAATATACAGTGATTTGATGTCAAAATATCTTTCCGGAGCATTATCGGGAATAGTAAATTCAATTATAAAAACAAAAATTTTTAGAAAAACATTAGAAAAAATAGCAAAAATTGATGCTCGTCGAATATTACCTTTGTATGCAAAATATTCTTTGGTAAATTGGTATAATAAAGAGTATCAAAGTAATAATAATAAGGAAATTGTTCTTTTTGCAGATATATATACTAATTATCATGAACCAGAAATAGGAAAAGCGGCGATTAATTTTTTGGATAAATTAGGTTTTAAGGTTATACTTATAAATACCGGAGGAAGTAAAAGGCCTTTAATATCAAATGGATTTCTAAGGAAAGCAAAAATATATAGTTCGAGGATTATTAATAAGTTACAACCATATATGGAAGAGAATATTCCAATAATTGTTATTGAACCGGGATCATATTCCGCTTTAGTCGATGATATACCGGATTTGATGGATAATGAATTTAAGGCAAAAATGTTAAAAAACAGTGTAATTTCAATAGAAAAATTTGTTTCTAATCTCATTGTTTCGGGACAAGTAAAAAATAAATTCAAATCCGGTTTACAACACCATGTTATTCATGGACATTGTCATCAGAAAGCAATAGAAGGAATGGAACCCTTGGAAAATATTTTTAAATTCGTTGAAGGTACGTATGAAATTTTGGATGTCGGATGTTGTGGTATGGCGGGAGCATTCGGATTTGAAAAAGAGCACTATGATTTATCAAAAAAAATATATGATATTGAATTGGATCCGGTTGTTTCAAAATTTTCACCAGGTTCCGTAATATTAGCAACAGGTTTTAGCTGCAGACATCAATTAAGGGATTTTAGTGATAAAGAAATAAAACATTGGATAGAAGTATTGAAATAAACAGTATAAATAATGTTGTTTTAATAATAAAAGATATTAATATAGGAAAATGAATAAAAAAAAGGGTCAATTTAAATTGTTATTTATTTTGTTACTATTTTTACTTTTTGACAATATAACTTCTTTCGCTCAACATTCAAAACCGGATACAATCAGTGCCACCCGCATAGAAAAAGCAATAAATTTTGATGGAAACTTGAATGAAGCAGTATGGCAACAAGCGCAACATATTAGTAATTTTACACAAAGAGATCTTGATTATGGTAAACCGGTAACAGAACAAACAGAAGTAGCATTACTTTATAATAAAAATGTTTTATATTTGGGAATATGGTGTTTTCAAAAAGAAGTGAGTAAAATTACAGCAAAAAACATGAGTACAGACTTTAGCTACAGAACAGATGACAATTTTCAGATAATGATTAGTCCGTTTAATGATAATCGAACGGGTTATTTATTTGTAATAAATCCGAATGGAGCCCGAGCGGATATTTTAATATATAATGGCGAGGATGGAAACAGGGATTGGAATGGGGTCTGGGATGTAAAAACCAAAATAACCGATAAAGGATGGTTTGCTGAAGTTTATATACCATTTAGTACATTACAATTCAAAAAAGATAAAATTTTGAATTGGGCGATAAATTTTGAAAGAGATATTGTATATAAAAACGAGCAAGCTCTATGGCAGGGGTGGTCAAGAGATTATTCTATTTATTCTGCAGCAAATGCCGGACGTTTGATTAATATAAAAAATATCTCTTATGCTAAAAAGTTTGAATTTAAGCCATATACTTTGGCTGGCTGGCAATATAAAAAAAATAAAGGGAATTCATATCCTGTAAAATTGGGAGGGAATCTTAATATTAGTCTGTCTCCAACATTAAAACTTAACCTAACTACATTTACTGATTTTGCTCAGGTGGAAGCAGATCGTATTCCTGTAAATCTTTCCAGATTTAGTGTCTATTATCCGGAAAAAAGACAATTTTTTTTAGAAGGTTCCGATTTATTTAATTTTTATCTTGGAGACAGAAGTAATATTTTTTATTCACGGGAAATAGGGATAGAAAACGGAAAACAGATTCCTATTATTGCCGGAGCTCGTTTGTTCGGGAAAGCAGGAAGAAATAATATTGGTTTTCTTAATATACAGGAGGCGGCTTTTGATGATGTTTATACTACCAATAATACCGTTTTTCGATATAAGAGAGACATTGGAAAGCAATCATATATCGGTGGTATATTAACTAACCGTATGAATAAAGAAACATCCAATCAAGTGTTTGGATTCGATGCTGCCTATCAAACTTCGGATTTTTTAAAAAATAAAAACTTAACAATAGGAGCCCGCTTTGCGGTAAGCGCAGAAAATTTTAAAATACAAAAACAGGCAATTACATACCGTATTTTTGCGGATTATCCCAATGATTTTATTGATAACTATATGGGAATTGGGCGTATAGAGAAAAATTTTAATCCGGAATTGGGATATATACATAGGACGGATTATGATTCTTACAGTTGGTATTTCCGGTTGGCTCCGAGGATATTTACAAAATATGGCATTAAACGTTTATTGTTGAAACCCTGGGGATTTACACTATACAATACACATTCTACCGGGGAAATTGAAAGTTTTTCAAATGAAACACGTCCTATAGGTGCTATATTAAAATCAGGAGAAAGGTTTGAATTTAATTTTATTCAAAACTATGATCGTATTGATGAACCGTTTTGGCTTACCGACAATGATTTTATTCCTGTTGGGAAATATATGATGTATAAATATGAAATACAATTTGAAACATACCGGGCGAGGAGAATCTGGACTGAATTATTATATAATTGGGGGGATTTTTATACAGGAAAAAAACAAACCTTCGAAAGTCAAATAGGAGTCAATATTAATAAACATCTAAATTTAAATTTAAACTATACCATAAATTTTGTTAGTCTGCCGGAAACAAATATTACTACTAATGAATTGGCTTTTTATCTTGATTATGCTTTTAATACAAAAATGAATTTATCATTGTTTTCTCAATATAACGATTTGGATGAAGTAATGATATACAACTTCAGGTTGCATTGGATACCAAAAGTTGGATCGGATTTTTATCTGGTATATAATATTGGGTATGAAGAACCCATAAAGCAAATAGAATATTTAAAACCACAAACTACAGATGCGGTAGTAAAATTGGTTTACAGATTTGTATTTTAGAGCCTTTACTCAGAAATTGATCCAATAAAGGTTTAATGTGGAGATAAAAAAAATAAGATAAATTGTTGATAATTAAAAAATAAATTATACCTTTGCGCTCTGTTATCGCCGGAATGTACGGTGATAGCATATTTTTTTAATAGCCTTGTGTTCGTTTAACGGATTGGCAAGGTATGGTTAAACCAAGTAAATAAAATTAATTATGGCAGTAAAAATCAGACTGGCTCGAAGAGGGAGAGCTAAAAGACCCTTTTATCATATCGTAGTAGCAGATGCAAGAGCGCCTAGAGATGGTAGATTCATCGAGAAAATAGGTATTTATAATCCACTTACAGCACCGGCAACAATAGACATAGACAGAGATAAAGCATTTGACTGGCTTATGAAAGGTGCAATTCCAACAGAAACGGTAAGATCTATTTTAAGATTTAAAGGAGTTCTTTATAGAAAACATTTACAAAAAGGTGTTAAAAAAGGAGCATTAACACAGGAACAAGCAGATAAAAAATACAATGATTTTATCATGCAAAAAGAAACGAAAATACAAAAGCGTTTTGATAAAGTTCGTCAGGAAAGAGAAGCAAAGAGAAGAGCAACTTCCGGATTTGATCAACCCATGAAAGTTGGAAAAGTTGAGGTAAAACAGGAGGAAGAATAACTCTTATATATCCCAAGGATAAAGAAAGTCTAATTTTGTAATGAAGTTTGTAGAAGATTGAACCGGTAAAAGATATCTGATAAATAACGGTAAAAGAATTTTGTAAATATCAGTTGTTTATTGAAAAAATAAGGATGAGATATATTAATTATTGAAACAATCCTTATTGATATCGGAAAATATTTAAATAACTTCAATGTACCTGATAAAACCAAAGTTGTTTTATCAGGTATAGTTTTAAATTTACTTAAGATTAAATTTTAATTATGGAAGTATTATCAAAAAAATATAAAGATGAATTAGATTCAATTAAGAAATCATTATTGGAATCGGAAGAATTGGAAACATATTTGGATACAGAAGAAGAGGAAGATTATAAAGAAATACAAAATAAAATTGAGCCACTTATGGAAAATCTTCATAAAAATGTGGCAGACAAAGATCCTCTTCAGTTGATTTCATTAGAAAAAGCAATGCTTGATGAAGAATTAGAAGGATTATTCCTTCCCCGGATATTGGGATATTCTGTTTTAAGGGGTGAAATTAACGATAGGTACAAATATAAATATCCTCAAGAGCATTTTAAAGATATTTTAATGGAAATAGCTAATTCTCCTAATTTTGAATATATACAAAAAAGAATAGGTCAGACTATTCAGATAGGTTTTGCCCTTAGTACAGATATTTGGGTTGCAGATCTTTTAAGTAATATAGAAAATAAAAGTGTAAGGAAATATCTTCAATCACAAAAGCTTTATAAATTTCATGATCCCGAACAGAGAAAAATAGATTATTTTAGATATAAAAAACAATTTGAAAATTTTAATTATCTTGTTACTGATTTTCCTGAAAGCATTAAGGATCTTAAAAAACACGGTAATCTTTTGAAAGAGTTTTTGCTTTATAGAGCGGCATCGGATTATGATAATAGCACGCTAATACCTAAGATTAATAAATTTTTAAATCAAGATGAATTTATTTTTGAACCTGAATTTATTAAAATCACTTTGGTTTTAGGAATGTATTTTCAACTTAAAGATGCTAATTTCAATAAATTAACAAGTGTTTTTAATCAATTAAGAAAAAAGAAAGAAAATTTTGACGTTGAATTTTTCAAATACTATTTGCAGTTTGTCGATGATAGAGCTAATTTTAAAATAGATGCGGTAGGAAATCTTTCCCGGTTTATAGATAAGAGCATAAAAGATGAATTAACGGAATTTTTCAAATTAATGGATATTGTATATGAGAAAGGATATGTAGCCGTAGAAACCATTGATTCGATAAGAAAATATTATAATGAACACGAATGGCTTTCAAATCATAATCGATGTTTAAGACATTCTCTTCTAAATAGGTTTTCCAAATTTCTAAATAATCTTTCCGAGCAAGATTATAATGAATTTTTTGAAATGTTTAAAACATTTGCTATTTATATGGAGATTTTTTCAAATGAAAAATTCAACCAAAGTATTACCAAAATAAGTATGAATTATATCAAAAAATTAATGAAGGTATATACTGATAAAAGAGGACGAGACTATCAAGATATTAAAAAATTCGTAATGAGTACTTTTGTTGATTTGAAACTTATTAAGGAAAAGGAATTGATTGAATTTTTTAAAACCAAAAGAAAAAAAACACAAAAAAAATAATTTGATTTACAATTGAGAAGATGTATTCTTTTGAACAATTAAAAAGTATTTTTTTGGATTATGTCCAAAAACAAAAATTAACGGATTCTCCTGTCAATTTGTATGCTCCGGTTAATTATTTAATGGAATTGGAAGGTAAAAGAATCAGACCGATTGCTTGTCTAATAGTAGCAAATATCTATACGGAAGATATTCAAAAAGCTCTTCCTGTTGTTTATTCAATAGAAATGTTTCACAATTTTACATTGATGCATGATGATATTATGGATAATGCCGATATGCGCAGGTCAAAACCATCTGTACATGTAAAATATGATGTAAACACGGCAATATTATCGGGAGACCTTATGATGATTATGTCTTATAAGCATATTTTGGAGTGTTGTGACGATTTGATTTTGAAGAATAAATTGCTAAAATTATTTACAAATACTGCGATTGAAGTTTGTGAAGGACAGCAATATGATATGGATTTTGAAAATAAAAAAGAAGTTGCCCTTTCCGATTATCTTTTGATGATAAAACTAAAAACAGCTGTTTTATTGGCCAGTACGTTTAAAACCGGTGCTTTAATTGGGGGTGCTGACGATAATGATGCAATCCATTTTTATGATTTGGGTTTGAATCTAGGACTTGCATTTCAGATTCAAGACGATTTACTGGATACATATGGTAATCAAAATACATTTGGCAAGAAAATCGGAGGAGATATTATTCAAAATAAGAAGACATATTTATATTTAAAAGCGTTGGAACTTGCAAATGACAAAGAAAAAAACAAATTAATTTCTTTATATAATAATAATTTACTTCCGGAAAAAGAAAAAATAGAAAAAGTCAAGAAGATATTTAAGATTCTTGATGTTAAAAAGCATGCAGAGGATTTGATAGAGCAATTAATGGAAAAAGCTTTTGACCACTATCATGCCCTTTCTGTACCTGAAGAAAAACTAAAAGAAGTAAAAAACCTTATGGGTTACCTTTTAAAAAGAAAAATTTAAATTTCATTGTAATTTATCCCATGCTGCATTTGCAAGATTATTTGTTGCTGTTTCTATTGAATAACTTCCCGCTAAAGCATCTTGAACAATTTCCATATTGCTTTCCAATTTCATGATATTCTGGATATTTAACATTAATCTCATGGTATTTTTAGGATTGGAAATATTGTGTTCTTTCGGTGCAAGATTGATAGAGTCAATGCCGCTAATAGCTCCGGACATACATAAAACAGTAGTAACTATAAGATCATCATTTTCGTCATCTGTAAAAGAATCATGATTTATTCCCAGCATAATATCAGGGGGAAAATACTTTATTTTAAACACATTTAAATAATTACTCCATAATATTTTAAAAGCCCTTAAAGTTGCTATATTTGAAAGGAAATTATCAGTCATAAAAAAATGAATTTTCAATTTTAATAATAACCATTCTAAGATTTCTTTATTTATTTCTGACTTTTTAATGAAATCCGTTAAAGCATTTAATGTTTCCGAAAGGTATTTTACGGGATGGTAAGAATACTCTCGTTCTGTTTTGAAATAAAACTTTAAATGAGGAAAATTAACTTTTGAATATTTAAATAATTCCAAAATAAGTTGGGGTCTGTTTATTGGCAGCCGTATGGTTATATTTAGTTTTTTATAATCCAAATTTGATGCTTCCAAATAATCTTTAAGATGTTCCAAAAAGAAAATTAAATCTACACCGTAACTTGTATTAAAATTGACATCATATTCCAAAATATTTATTCCTGAAAAATAAGAATTCAGATTAATATCACTATTGGTAACCTGTAAAATAATCGACTGTAATCCATAAGCGGAATGAAGTTTTATGCATTCGTTTATAGATTCATTGGAAACAAGACTATAATCAATTCCGGACAACCACTTATTATTATTAACTTTATTTTTGACAGGAGTATAATTTTTAGAAAGATCATCGGAATGGGCAAAGGGTTCTCCGTTTACTTCTTCATCTATGCTCCAGATAAAATCTTTTATTGTACCTTTTTTCAATGATTTTGCTATTAAATCCAACCATTCGTTTTTACTATACTGTTCAAAATCCAATTCAAGAGTTTTCATGTCGTTCCGGTTTTATATTTGGTATTAAGTTTCTATTTTGATTCTGCAATCAACAGCAAGGATTGAATTACCGGTAGCAATTAAAGGATTAATATCCATTTCAGATATTTCGGGGATTAAAGTAAGAAGTTTCGACAAATTTACAATTATATTTTGAAATTCATAAAAATTTATTGATTTTTTACCTCTTTTTCCTTTTAAAACGGGATAGGATTTTAATGACTTAATCATAGTTTCGGCTTCTTTTCGCCCTATTGGACAGATAGATGTAGAGATATCTTTTAATGTTTCCAAGTATATACCCCCCATTCCGGTCATAACAATATGTCCTAAATTTTTCTCTTTTATACTACCGGCATAAAGTTCTATACCTGTTATCATAGGTTGAATTAATACGGCAGTACAATCAGGAATTTTTATTAATTTATCAAAAGTTTGTTTAGCTTCTTCAATATTATTGATATTTAAAACGACGCCACCAATATCCGTTTTATGGATAGGTCCAACGGTTTTCATTGCGATGGGAAACGTTAAATTTTCATTTAATAATATAAGATCGTCTAATTTTTTTACAATATATTCATCTATTGCTTCAATACCGGCGAATTGTAATAATTTTCTGTTTTCATACGGGGTTAGATATCTACCTTTAGCATTTTTAATAATATTCCTAATTGTTTTATCCGGTTTTATATCGATTTTACCGGGGTATTCAAAAATAGGATTGGTGTTATAAATTTTTGCTATAGCTGTTGCTAAAACAGATTCATCGGGGAAAAATATTTTTCCTTTTGATATAAAATGCTCAATAGCTTTTTCCGTATTTACCGGAGAAGGCAAAACAGGATATATGGGTTTTATCGTATTATCGATTTTATTTGACAATAAATCATATACCGGTTCAACATCAAATAAACCGGGACTACCGAAAATAACAATCGATTCATCTATTTCATTAAATTTATAATTGCAATAATCCAGTATCAAACCCATTTGTTCGGCGCTACCGGTTGCTAAGAAGTCAATAGGATTTGAGGCAGAAGATCCTTGATGTAAGTGTTCAAGAAGTTTTTGTGTGTTTTCGTTTTTTAATTCGGGAACTTTCATTCCTCCTTTTTCCAGAGCATCTGCACACATCACACCGGCACCACCAGCATGGGTAATAACGGCAACATTTTTCCCCTTAGGTTTACCGTAAAATAATACACCGGCTACATATAGCATTTCTTCCCTGCTATAGCATTGTATGATACCTGCTTTTTTAAATAATGTTTCAACAACAATCTCAGGACTTGCCATTGCACCCGTATGTGAAGAAGCGGCTCTACTACCGGCTTGAGTTAAACCGGCTTTTACGGCAATAATATTACAACCTTTTTTATTAAGACTAATACTGTGTTTAAGTAATTTTGCAGGATTACTTAATTGTTCGATGTAAATCATTATGATATTTGAACTTTCTCCGGAGATGTAATTTTTATCAAAATATTCCAGTATGTCCTCAACTTTAATTTGTATAGCATTGCCTACAGAATATATACTTGAAAACTGCATCCCCATTTTTATTCCTGCTTCCATAACAAAAACAGCGGTAGAACCGGAACTTGAAATAAAATCGACACCTTTTGGATTATAAACAGGTACCGGAGTAGTAAATACCCCTTTAAAATTTTTATTTATAATACCAATACAATTAGGACCAAGTATGCTGATGTTGTTTTTGTCGGCAAAATCAGATATTTGTTGTTCTATTTTTTTTCCTTCTTCATTTAATTCACCGAAACCGGCAGATAAAATAATAAATGCCTTAGTACCTTTTTTTGTTAAATCTTTAATGGTGTTGAAACAAAATTTTGCCGGAATAGCCAGAATAGCCAAATCAACGTGAGGTAAATCATTAGTGTTGTTATAAGATTTTATTCCTTGTACTGTTTGGGTTTTGGGGTTAATAACATATATTTCACCGTTATAATTTCCGTTTAACAGGTTTTCCAATACTTTACCACCGGGTTTGAATTTGTTTTCAGAACCACCGACAACCACAATCCTTTGAGGTTTAATTAATTCTTTATTTATCATAGAAAATATATATTTTATTCTAAACGAATTTACCATTTTTATTATAGAAACCCAAATATTTATTAGAGGAGCTAAACAATTTTTTATTTCTCTTGTTTAGTTACAAAAATTAAAAGAGTTAAAATGGTTAAAAAAATATTATATTTTACAGTTATTTTAGTTGGGTTGTTATTTGTTGTTTCTTGTGATAATGCTTCAAAAAAGCAAGAAGTTGCTAAACAAGAAACAAAAGTAATTAAAGAGGAAATTAAAAAAGATGGTTTAACGGAAGAAGTAAAATCAGATTTTTTAAAAAAGGGTATGTTTATTGCAAAATCTTCGGGAAAAACACTTAAATCCAAATTAACGGCAGCAGTTGATAAAGGAGGGTTGCAAAACGGAATTAATACCTGTAATAAAATAGCACAAAAAATGATGGATTCCTTGGCTGTGGTTTATGATGCAAAAATCAAAAGGACGTCATTAAAAATCAGGAATAAAAAAGATAAACCCGATCAAAATGAATTGTCCGTTTTATCGGAATATTCAAAAATCATAAAAAACGGAGAAAAACCAAAGCCACAAGTTAAGGAGTTAGCATCGGGGAAAGTACGGTTTTACGCCCCTATTATTATAGAAAAAGTGTGTTTGAACTGTCATGGTAAAATTGGAGAAAATGTAAAGCCACAAAATTATGATGTGATAAAGAAACATTATCCAAATGACGAAGCTATTGATTATAAAGAAGGAGATTTAAGAGGAATCTGGTCAATAACTTTTAATAAATAGTTTTGTGATTTTAAGTAGATAGATAGGGATAGATAGAGATTTGATGTATATAAAAAAGGGACTTAAATGTCCCTTTTTTATTATTTTATCACCAAAAAAGTTTTTAATATTAGAAATATCTGACAACTGTTTTATGAACCTTTTTTTCCAATTCTTCACGGTTTTTTACTTCGTGAATAGCATTTTTAAATTCATTTACAATAAGGTATAATTCATCTTTGATATCCAGGGTTTTTATATCGGAACATAATTGATCCCAACTTATGCCTTTATTAGGGCAATACGTTTTTGACAAAGTAGTGGTAATTCTTTCAAAATTTAGATATTTTTCATTTGATGGAACGTAAGCCCTTAACATAACCGCAGGATCTCCGCTGGAATTTCTTGCAAATAATACCGATACAAAAGAAATACCGGCTTCCAGTATTTGTTTTGTTTCGGTTCTTTCTACCGGAATCTGAATATCAGCAATTGAAATGACACTTTGTAAAAATTTATTTGGATTTCTTTTATCAATTCTGGAAGTTAAAACTTCTCGCTCCAATTCTTCCCATTCCGTAATAATTGGCGCTGCGACATCAAATCTTAAAGGTTCATCCTTTAACGAAATTCCATTTAATGATTCCGCTTCGGAATACAACTGATCTAATAATTGTGTAATATTGTCTTTCATAATATTTTTTTGTAATAATTAAAAGTACAAAAGTAATAATAAAATTTATTTTAAATGCTAATAATCATATTAAAGCATTTTTGACGACATCTAGCATTTTATCTACATAAATAAATTCCATTCCTTTTATATAATCTTCTTTTATTTGTTTTACGTCTTTTTCGTTTTCTTTTGACATAATGATGGTTTTAATACCATGTCTCTTAGCTGCTAGAACCTTTTCTTTAATTCCGCCTACCGGTAATACATCTCCCCTCAAAGTTATTTCTCCTGTCATGGCTAGATGTGATTTTACTTTTTGTTTTTTGAAAGCGGACACCAAAGCTGTAAGCATTGTTATTCCGGCACTAGGACCATCTTTTGGTATTGCGCCTTCCGGCACATGAATATGAATATCATATTTATCAAAATCTTCTTCTTCGATTTTAAGTTCTTTCGTATGTGCTTTGATAAAACTTAATGCTGTTGTAGCGGATTCTTTCATTACATTCCCAAGATTACCGGTAAGAGTGAGTTTACCCTTCCCTTTGCTTAGGCTGGCTTCTACAAATAAAATATCTCCTCCGACTCTGGTCCATGCAAGGCCAATAACAACTCCGGGAATATATATTTTGGTAAATTTATCACGGGAAAATTTTGAAGGACCTAATAGCTCTTTAATGATTTCTTTAGAAATTTTAGGATTATATTTTTCTCCCATCGCTACGTTTTTAGCTATTTTCCGGCACACTTTTCCTATTTGTCTGTCAAGGTTTCTCACACCGGATTCACGTGTATATTTTTGTATAATTTCTTTAATTGCCGTTTTGTTAAAAGAAATTTGTTTTTTAGTAAGTCCATGTGCTTTAAGTTGTTTTGGAATCAAATGTCTTTTTGCAATTTCTATTTTTTCTTCAGTAGAATATCCGCTAATTTGAATAATTTCCATTCTGTCCAGCAAAGCCGGTTGTATGGAATTTAAGCTATTTGCGGTAGCTATGAACAATACTTTTGATAAATCATAATCAACTTCCAAGTAGTTATCATGGAAATGAGAATTTTGTTCCGGATCCAAAACTTCAAGTAAAGCGGAAGATGGGTCACCTCTAAAAGAATTTCCGACTTTATCTATTTCATCGAGAATAAAAACAGGATTTGAAGTTTTAACTTTTTTGATATTTTGAATAATTCTACCGGGCATAGCTCCGATATAAGTTTTTCGATGTCCTCGTATTTCACTTTCATCATGAAGTCCGCCAAGAGACATTCTAATAAATTTTCTATCCAAAGCTCTGGCAATTGATTTTCCCAGAGAAGTTTTACCGACACCGGGAGGACCTACAAGGCATAAGATTGGTGATTTCATATCACCTTTGATTTTGAGTACTGCAAGATGTTCCAGAATTCTTTCTTTTACATCTTCAAGGCCGAAATGATCTTCTTCCAGAATGTTTTTTACTTTTTTTAAATCAAAATTATCATTTGTATATTCATTCCATGGAAGGTCAAGCAAAAGTTCAAGATAGTTTAAAGTAACAGAATAATCAGGCATGTGTGGTTGCATTCTTTTTAGCTTATCCAGATCTTTTTTAAATTTTACCGCTACTTCTTTTGGCCATTTTTTCTTTTTTGCTTTTAGTTCCAGATTATTTATTTCATCTTGTTGGGGATTTTGTCCCAGTTCTTCCTGAATGGTTTTTAGTTGTTGATTGAGAAAATAATCCCTTTGGGTTTTTTCGAGATCTTTTCTAACTTTAGATTCGATTTTTCCCTTAACCTCCAGCATTTTAAGTTCATTGTCTATCAAATTCAATATTTTTCCCGCTCTTTTTTTAATATTATTAATTTCGAGAATTTCTTGTTTTTCTTTTATTGGAATATTAAGGTTTGAAGCTAAAAAGTTTAGTAAAAATATATTACTTTTTACATTTTCAATCATGATTATGGCTTCATTTGGAATTTGAGGTGACATTTCTATTATTTTTCTTGCACGTTCTTTAATTGATTCTAACAAAGCATCAAATTCCAAATCTTTTTCAGGTAGTGTATCGGGTAAAATATTTCCTTTTCCTTTTAAAAAAGGATCTAAGGATGTGAATTCTTGAAGAGTAAAACGGTATTTTCCCTGGATGATAGCAGTGTATGTACCATCGGGCATTTTAAGATTTTTCAATATTTTAGCAATAGTCCCAATGTGATAAAGATCTTCTGATTTTGGATCTTCTACATTGCGATCTTTTTGTGTAAGTATAACAATCCAACCGTCATTATTTTCAGCATAATTTATTGCGGCAACGGATTTGGTTCTTCCGATGGTTATTGGAATTACCATACCGGGATATAATATTGAATTTGTGAGAGCCAAAACAGGAAATTCTTCCGGCATATTTTCGATATCAATAGTATTTATTTCATCGTCTGTAATACCGAGAACTGCCGAAATGTCGCCATCATTTATAATATTTTGCAAAAATTTATCATCTACCATTGTTTTATACTATTTTGTTCCGGTATTATTATAAGACAATTATCATACCATTAAAGAAATGCTGACAAAAAGACAGAAGATTAAAAAATAATATTAGTACAAAAACAATTACTTTCAAATTTTTTAGTCAAAACAATTCTATCGAAATAGTTACTAAAATCAGCAATTCAGGG
>JALSPW010000319.1 GCA_026985735.1 Saprospiraceae bacterium | reverse complement strand
GATTATAAAAAGGGTATATAATTATATTATTAAAAAGATGAAAATTGTTTTTGTTTGTGCGATAATATGTTTGTTGGTTTCATGTCAATCCAATTTTAATAAAAAACATGATTTAGAATCTCAAACCGGGGAATCTTGTTTGATATGTCATTCAGGTCTTAAAGGATTTTCCCAATATCACAATCCTCAAATTATAGGCTGTAGTTCCTGTCATTTAGGTAATATTTATTCAATGCAAAAGGAAATTGCACATAGGAATATGGTGAAAATTCCCGGAAATTTGTCAAATGCCGGTAAAACATGTAGTACTTCATCTTGTCATAAAGGGGAACTGTCTAGAGTCGAAAAATCATTGATGACTACAAATAGTGGTATAGTAAGTATAGATAGGTTTGCTTTTGGGGAAATAGCCGGTAGTGATAAATTTTTTCATATTGAAGATATAAGGAATTCTGCTTCCGATAGACATATTAAAAATTTATGTTATAAATGTCATTTGGGTTATGAAAAAAAACATTATTCACCCGTTTCACAGTTGTCAAGGGGTGGCGGATGTCTTGCATGTCATTTGCAATATAAACACGATGGTGTTCCTGATATAAAAGATAATGTTCATCCTTCTTTGAATTTGAATGTTGATAATACCAAATGTTTTGGATGTCACTCCCGTTCGGGACGTATTTCTACCAATTATGAAGGATGGTATGAGATTATTTTGGAAAAAGAAGATGCAGAAAAAGAATACGGATATAGAATATTAGAAGACGGGAGGGTTTTTGCCAAAGCGACGGAAGATATTCACCATAAAGCAGGATTGTCATGCATTGATTGTCATACTTCTCAAGAAATAATGGGAGATGGAAATATATACAAGCACGAAAATCAGGCTGTTAAGATTCAGTGTGTTGATTGCCATCCTAAAAAGAAATTTAACAATATTGCATTAAAGGATTGTGATAGTATATCTGTTTTGGATTATGCTTTGCGGGGATATGAAAAAGGTAACGGAATATTTTTAAAGACGCTTAAAAATAATATTCCTTTGGTTAATACCGGGGTTGTGGATTCTTTAGAAGCTTTTTTGACTGGGAAATTGAATGGGGAAGAGTATTTGATGAAAGTTATTGGTGAAAAAAAATGTTTGAAAGATAAAGTTCATTCAACATTGGATTGTAATATGTGCCATACGTCATGGGCACCTTCCTGTCTTGGTTGTCATACGGCTTACGATCCGGATATTCAGTTAAAAGGAGGACGAAAAGGGAAATGGTATGAACTGGTGGATGGTTTTGGTATAGCTAAACCTGTAATGGGTTTGGAAAGATCTAATTTGGGATATAAAATTATACCGGTAATACCGGGGATGATAATGACCTTGGATAAAAGCAAATTTCAAAAAGTAAAAAAAGGAAAGGATTCAATTTTCATACGTTGGTTTGCTCCTGTCTCGGCACATACTACAACAAAAGAAGTTCGTACATGTAGTTCTTGTCATAACGATCCACAGGCTTTGGGTTATGGAGGAGGTGAAATAATATTTGAGAAAAAAAATAAAAAACTAATTTGGTACTTTAAGCCTGAGTTTGAAAATAGTAGTCAGGATGGTTTGCCGATGGATGCATGGATTGGGTATCTGAAGCAACCGTATAAAAATAAGCGTTATTCCGGTCATTCCAATGTTTCTCCTTTGAATCTTAGATTACAACAAAGGATTTTGAGAGCTGGTGCTTGTATTACTTGTCATAAGGATAATATTTTCCGGGAGAGAATGATAAAAGATAATTATTCGGAAATGATTAAAAGTTGCACTGAAATAAAAGATTTCGGATTATGAATATAGATACTTCTTTTTTTAATTGAAAGCCATTGTATCGATTGGTAATATTGAAAATTTATCCGTATTCGCTGATTCTTTCAAGCATTTCAGGATTGATGATTTTAAAATCCTTACCTTTTAATTTAATTAATTTATCATTTTCAAATTCTTTAAGAATCCGGATTGTGTTTTCCATGGAAAGTCCGGCAAATTCAGCTAATTCTTGCCTGGATAATGGGATTGTGAATTCGAAGCAACCAAAAATATTATTAGCTAAACACAGGATCATATCTGCTACTTTTCCTCGTGCATTTTTTTCGGTGACACAGAGTAATCTGGAATAAATTCTTGCTGAATTGTGATTTAAAAACTTTATTATTTCATTAGCAAAATCTACATTTTGACTTAATACATGTTTGAAAGCTTGTTTATCATAAAGTTCAATTTCACATTCTTCCAGTACGCTGGCAGAATATAAATAAAGCTTTTTATCGTAATACAAACTTGATAATCCTAAAAAATTTTGTGCCATTTTTATAGTCAAAATAATCCTTTTTTGGTTACCTTCTATAAAAAGTTTAGTTAATCCTTTTTTTATATATAATATGTTGTTTGCAAATGTTCCCTGTTTGATTATATATTCATTTTTTTTATAATATAATGTCGTTTTATTTCTCTCAAGTATATTTATTTCTGTTTTAGTCAGAAAATTAAATGCACTAGTATGGCTTACATCTTTTATACAATTGGACATATATTTATATTTAAAGTGTGAAGTTAGCTAAAAAACGGAAGAAATCATAATTTTTATTGATTTAAATCAATATTATAATTGTTTTATAGCATGTCAGAACAGTAGATAAAATGAGATTTTTGTAATTATTTTGTGATAAAATATAATTTCAATATTTGCCTAAAGAGGTTTAAATAACAAAATTAAATTTTATTCTTTCATAAATTAAAAAATTATACACATGAAAAAAATTATTTCTTTATTTTTGGTTTTGGCAATAGTGCCTATGTTATTAACTACAGGTTGTAAAAAGGAAAAAGTTAAAACAGACTTTGAAATTCTAAATGAATATGCCGGAGTCAATAATTTGGATCTTAGCAATATTTTAGACGGTTGGGTGATACCCGGTTCTAAATTAAATGTGGATACCAATGATTTCTCTATACCGGATTATTACATAATGGATTTCAGAAAAGCCGCTGATTTCGATATTGGTCATATCAAAGATGCTCATAATGTATCAATGGGGAATTTATTGACAGAGGCTGAAAAAGCCGGAGGTAAACCCATATTATGTGTCTGTTATACAGGCCAGACGGCAGCCAGAGCTACAGGTTTATTGAGAATGGCCGGTTATTCCGCTAAATCTTTGAAATGGGGAATGGCTGCATGGCATAATGATTTTGCAGGAAAATGGAATGCAAATGCAACGGATTTTGATTCGCCCAATTGGGTTACAACAGGCGATCCTGCTGCTGTAAGTGAATTTTCGACTCCGGATTTTTCGACCGGGAAATCAGAAGGTGCTGATATTTTGAAAGATAGAGTTAATGCTGCGATTGCAAATTCAAGCTGGACTATTTCAAAAATCGATGTTTTGGGCAATCCCGATAATTATTTCGTGAATAATTTCTGGCCTCCCGATTCCTGGTCAGAGTACGGCCATATAAAAGGTGCTTATAGAATTAGTGATTTGAAATTGGAAACATTGAAAAATTTGGATCCCAATGAAACAATTGTTACTTATTGCTATACAGGACAAACTTCTTCTATTGTGACATCATGGTTACATGTAATGGGATATGACAAAGCAAAAAGTTTGTTGTTTGGTGCTAATGGTATTGTTCATTCCAAGTTGGTTATCGGAAATACCGGTAGTGCCCATGCAAAATCCTGGAAAGGAGAAAGTAGTGCAAGTAATTTGAATTTCGGATACTATGATAAAGATGGTAATTTACATAATCCCGGGTAACAAAGAGTGAATATTATAGTTTGGTATCAGGGCAAATTCTGCAATTTTGAATTTTTAAAATGATTCTTTTTGTCCTGATACCGGATTATGGATATATTATATAATTTTAAACTAAAAAATTATGAAAATTTGTAAATATTTTATTGTTGTTGTAGTATTGTTTTTGTCATTTCAATTTTCTTTTTCACAAGGATGTGAAGATCCCGGAGAAGGAGATGGGATAAATATTTTCGGCTATATTCAACCGACTTATGAATATAAGTTTTTGGGTAAGGACTTTGGCTTTACGAAAAATGTTGATGAGAGCGGATTTTATTTTCAAAGAGCCCGTCTCGGTGTATTGGGGAATATTCCTTATGATTTTACTTATTATTTTTTGATGGAATTTTCACCGGAAAGAGGCATGGGTATCAATGACGCTTTTGTTACTTACAATAGATTTGGTCCTTACTTTAAAGTTTCGGTTGGACTTTTTAAATCTCCTTTTAGTATGGAACAACTTCATGCCTGCCACAAACTTTATACTATTCACAGATCAAAAGTGGTCGACGAATTAGCAGCTCCTATTAGAGACATGGGAATAATGTTTCTTGGAGGAACCGGAGATAAAAAATTGTTTGGACTAAAAGCTAAAAATATTTTTGGTTATCAATTTGCAATAATGAATGGAGAAGGAAGAAATAAAGCCGATGTAGATAACAGAAAAACTTATGTAGGTAGATTAACATTTCATCCATTTGATTTTATTTCCCTTGGAACAAGTTACAGATATAGTAATCTTCCTTCTGCAGTTGCAAGCAAAACCGAAGATGATTATGGTACAAGAACAGGTTATGAAATGAAATTGGAATATAAAAACTTTATTGCAACCGCCGAATATATAAAAGGAAAGGATGTGGGTTCCTATACAACCGGAGGCGGTTGCTCGGGGGAACCTCTTGAAATTCATGAGGGGTCGGTTAACAGAAGCGGTTATTATGCAATGTTGCTTTATAAAACACCTTGGAATTTTGAACCTGTTATAAAATATGAAACCTATGATCCGAATCTGGATAATGAAAATGATATACAAAATACTGTTATTGTGGGATTCAATTATTTCTTTAACGAGTGGACAAGATTGCAGGTAAATTATCACTACAATGCTGAAGAAACCGGTCAAGTTGAACATCCTAATGATTTGTTGCTGATTCAACTGCAAGCTATTATTAAATAATTAAATAAACTATTGGAACTATGAAGATTAAATATTTTATTAAAGCGATTATCATTTTATTTTTATTTGCCACCAATATGATAGCTCAAGGAGATATTATAACTGCAAAGGAGTATAAAGCATTGAAAAAAAGTACGGATAATTTAACGATTATTGATGCCAGTAAAACTAAATTGTATAAAAAAGCCCATTTAAAAGGAGCAATAAACGTCCCTTATAAGATTTTAAACAGGAAAAAGGAAGAAGTTGGTTTTAAAGGTTTATTGAAATCTCCGGATGAACTTGCAAAAATTTTTGGAGAAAAAGGGGTGAGCAATAATGATTATATTGTTGTTTATGATGAAGGTTCCCAAAAATATTCTTCCCGTGTATATTGGGTTTTAAAATATCTCGGTGTCAGAGATGTTAAAATACTGCATAAAGAAAATTCAAGTTGGAGAAAAGCGCGTTTGCCATTAACATCTGCTATTACAAAAAAAGATGTTAAAGATTTTGCAATAAATGTTGATAATACTGTTCTTGCAACCATTGATGATGTTGAATCGAATCTCAAAAATGAAGATGTCGTGCTGATTGATGCCAGAGGGGAAGAGGAATATTCCGGAGTTATGCATGAAAAGAAAAATAAATATAGTAAAGGGCATATTCCCGGAGCTATTCATATAGGATTTATAGAGGTGTTGGACAAAGATAAATCATTTAAATCTATTGAAGAAATGCAGAAACTTGCTGATGCAAACGGATTTAAGCCTGAAAAGACTTATATAGTATATTGTAAAACAGGTGTTAAAGCTTCTGTGATATTTGTCGCTTTGAAAAATATCTTGAATTATAAGGATGTTAAATTATATGATGGAGCTTATCTTGAATGGGAATTTAAAGGTAAACCGCTTGAAAAATAATCGTAGGTTTTATTAAAAAAAAGAGGTTGCCTTGTATTATAACATGGCAGCTTCTTTTATTTTAGAATCATATTCAATCAATCCGTCTCGCAATCTGATGATTCTTTGAGCATTTTCAG
>JALSPW010000318.1 GCA_026985735.1 Saprospiraceae bacterium | reverse complement strand
ACAAAAAATTTATAATACATTCAGGAACTCACATAAATTTTTTTAATCATAATTTTGTGTGTATTTTATGATTAATAAAATTCATGTTCGTTTCATTTTAAAAATATTCTATCCCATTAGTTAGTGTCTTTACATAAAATCATTAAAATTCAAGTACTTTATAGACAAACATTAGTTAGTGTCTGCCTAAAAAATCATAGCTGTTGGTCCAATTTTTCTTTCAATTCTTTTTTAATACTTAAAAAATCTTGTTCGATTTTATTTTGTTTATTTTTTATAAAATCTATTTCATTTTTTTCATTTTCAAGATAATTATCGAACTTGATAAAGTTATCATCTATTTTCCTTTTTATATTACTAACGTAAATTTTCATTTTTTCAGCTATGTCTTCACTTAATTTTTTTCTTCCTTGCTCCAATTCGGATTTAAAACCCATTAAAATCTTTCTTCTTTTCAGTCCTATACCTACCCCTGTAAAGAGAATCCCCAAAGTAGTTAAAACTCCTCCTGTAATATCAAAGACGATACCATGAGTAAGAGCTGCCAAAATGATTCCGATAGCTGCAAGACCACTACCTTTTAGCAAATCCGGTGAAATATTACCGTATTTACTCATTATTTCCTTATCATAAAAATTTTCTTCCCTGTTTAAAAATTTGACAAAAGCTTCCATCAAATCTTTCAGTATATTGGCTCTCTTTTCTGCAAGATCACTAAAAATATGGTTATCTTCAGTTAAAACGGTTTTATTACCATGCAATTTTGCATCAACCAACTTAGCCATTATTTGAATATTTTCAGCAATATCTTTAATTCCTTCATTCAGATTTTTACCCATAGAATCTTTAAGATCCATTTCCAATTTATCCGTAAACACTTTTAACCATCGCGATAAATTTTCACTTCGGTCAAACATAGATTTAAAAGAGTTGGCAACAAGGGAGAAAAAACCTAACCTTTTGCTCAGCATATCCTCATATTTGGATGCAATTTTATCATATTTGGCAGTAAGGCTATCAATGAGAATTTCAGTTTGTTTGTGAGTCTTCTCTTCCTGCCTGTCCAATATTCCTGAGATCTCCTTTCTGAAATTACTATCAACCTCATATTGGGCCACTCTTAATTTCATTCCTTCTTTCAGTTTTTCATTTATATTGAGTAAAGTATTTACAGAAGCTTCAAGTTTCAAAACAGGGGATTTACCTTTTGTAATATGACTTTCTATAAAATTCCTCAAGGGTATAAAACCGCTATTTTCAGTATCGCCTTCTATTTCTTGCTTGGCAGAGACCGCGAAAACGACAGGAGCATTAATCTGTTTTTTCATTGCATATTCTTTCACCCCTTCAATGTTGACTCTGAGATCATCCTCATTCATCAAATCTTTTTGCTGTAATACAAAAATTATTTTTTTCTTCCACTCGTCTTTTATAAAATCAAAAAATTGCCATGCAGACTGTCTATAGGGGTTTTTTGATTCGAATACAAAAATTATCAAATCACTAACGGGGATAAACTTTTCGGTTATTTCCTGATGATGCTCCACTATTGTATTTGTTCCGGGAGTATCTACAACTGCAATTTCTTTGAGAATATCGTTATCTTCATAAATCTTTTTCAGAAACGGAGATAAAAACTCTTCTCTTTCCGGTGTTCCATAAACTATTTGCTGAATAGTATCAGTCATAGGAGAAGCTGCAACCTTGCATATTTCTTTGCCCGGATCCAATAATGCATTGATAAATGAGCTTTTCCCTGATTTCACTTCTCCCACTACTACAAACATAAATGGTTCTTCCAATCCTCTAAGTATATCCTTTACGATTTCATCTTCTTGATTATAATTAATTCTAAGAAGTAAATCTTTTAACTCATCTGCAGATTTTTTAATCTCAAATCTTTTTAATTTCAATTCTTGATCTGTCAGTAGCATAAATTTATATTTTTATGCTAAGATACAACTAATACCTTATTTTGTTATTTTTTTAACATATATATTGTAATTTTACCAATTCAAAATTTCTAATATCATGAATAAAAAAGAACTTGAGTTAAAAAAAAATAGAGATGCGAATAAATTACTTATAAGTAAATTAATTCAAAAAGGAGATATTATAAAAGAAGGTGGAGGCAAAGCTAAAATTGAAAAGCAACATACCAAAGGCAAGCTTTCTGCCAGAGAACGAATAAATTATCTTATTGATAAAGACTCATATTTTTATGAAATAGGTCTATTTGCGGCAAATGATATGTATCAGGAGTACGGAGGCTGTCCGGCAGCTGGAGTGGTAACAGGATTGGGATATATAAAAGGTAGACTGTGTATGATAGTTGCAAATGATGCTACCGTTAAAGCAGGAGCATGGTTTCCTATGACAGGCAAAAAAAATCTAAGGGCTCAGGAAATCGCTATGGAAAATAATATTCCTATCATATATTTAGTTGATAGTGCCGGTGTTTTTCTGCCCATGCAAGATGAGATATTTCCCGATAAAGAACATTTTGGAAGAATATTCAGAAATAACGCCGTAATGTCTTCTAAGGGTATATTGCAAATCGCAGCGATAATGGGTAGCTGTGTTGCCGGTGGTGCATATTTACCAATAATGTCCGATGAATCCATAATTATAGAAAAAACAGGATCAATATTTTTAGCCGGTCCTTTTTTGGTAAAAGCTGCAATCGGAGAGGAAGTAGACAAAGAAACCCTTGGCGGTGCTAAAACTCAAACAGATATATCTGGTGTAGTTGATTATAAAGTCAAGACAGATGAAGAAGCACTTGATTTGATAAGAAACCTTATTGATAAAACAGGACATAAAGAAACGGCCGGATTGGATAGAATTGAATCAAAACCACCAAAAAGGAATATTGAGGAATTGTTAGGGATTTTACCTGAAGACAGGACTAAACCATACAGTATGAGAGAGCTTCTCGAATGTCTTGTTGATGATTCGGAACTGACATATTACAAAGAGGGTTTCGGTAAAACAATATTGACCGCCTATGCCAGGATTGACGGTTGGTCAGTAGGTATAGTAGCCAATGAACGGAAGATAGTAAAAGCGGAAACAGGTGAATTACAATTCGGTGGTGTTATTTACTCTGACTCGGCAGACAAAGCGGCAAGATTTATAATGACTTGCAATCAAAAGAAAATTCCATTAATATTCATTCACGATGTTACGGGATTTATGGTAGGTACCAGATCCGAACATGGAGGAATTATTAAAGACGGAGCAAAAATGGTAAATGCCGTATCCAATTCCACCGTACCAAAAATATCAATAATCGTAGGAAACAGCTATGGTGCCGGTAATTATGCAATGTGTGGTAAGGCTTATGATCCGAGATTCATATATGCCTGGCCTTCTGCAAAAATAGCGGTTATGGGAGGAACTCAGGCAGCCAAAGTATTAACTCAAATACAAATATCTGCATTGAAAAAACAAGGCAAAGAACCCGATCCGGATACACAAAAGAAATTATATGAAAAAACAAAGGAAGATTATGATAGACATACATCCCCCTATTATGCAGCCTCAAGAATGTGGGTAGATGAAATAATCAATCCTTTGAAAACAAGAGAATATATATCCAAGGGTTTGGAAGCTGCCAACAATACAAAAATCGAATGTTTCAATGTAGGTGTTATTCAGACATAGTTAAAAATTAATAAATGAAAATTATTGCAAAAACTTTGAAGGGATTGGAAGAAGTTCTGTCAAAAGAAATTCACAATTTAGGAGTGAAGGATTTTACAATTGCCAAACGGGCTGTCATCTATGAAGGTGATTTGAAATTGTTGTACAATTCAAATCTCCATTTGAGATCCGCACTGAGGATATTGGTTGGTATCGATGATTTTACAGCAGAAAATGAAGATGAATTGTATGAAAAAGCCAAAAGTATAGATTGGAAAAAATATTTAGGCTTGAATCAGACATTTGCAATAGATACTAATGTCAATTCGGATATTTTCACTCATTCCAAATATGTAGCTTATAAAGTCAAAGATGCAATAGCAGATTTTTATATGGAAAAATCAGGACGGAGACCCAATGTTAACACTTTCGAACCCGATGTAAAAATCAATGTTAGAATTTTTAAAAACAACGTTGAAATATCTCTTGACAGTTCAGGAGAGTCATTACACAGGAGGGGCTATAAAGTAGAGGTTTTGGAAGCACCTTTGAGCGAAGTATTGGCTGCAGGAATACTACTACATACGGATTTTGAGACCAAAATCGGATTTCTTGATCCCATGTGTGGTTCCGGGACACTGGTGACAGAAGCTTTAATGATAAATACAGGTATGGCTCCAAATCTTCTAAGGGAAAAATTCGGATTTATGACCTGGCTAAATTTTGAAAGAAGAATGTGGAATGAAATAAAAGAAAAAGCCATAGAACAAATAAAAGAACCCTCAATAGATTTTAATGCTTATGACATATCACGTAAAGCGATATTCTCCACAAAGAAGAATCTTTCTCTATTGCGATATGGTGACCGAGTAAACGTTATAAAAAAGGACTTATTCAAACTCAAAGATTGTCACAAAATAGATTTTATAATCATGAATCCTCCTTATGATATCAGATTAAAAGAGGAAGAAATAATATCGTTTTATCAAAACATAGGCGATAAGCTGAAACAGGATTGCGCTCCATGTGATGCCTGGGTTTTCTCAGGCAATATAGACGCATTGAAAAGACTGGGACTCAGGCCATCCAAAAAGATAAAAATGATGAATGGCAAGATAGAAGCAGAATTGAGAAGATTTGAAGTTGAACCGAGAATAAAAAATTAATTTATTTATTCCGAAACATCACAGGAAAATAATATAAAGCATTGACTTTCTCACCGCCCTGTTTTCCGGCATTCCATTTAATTCCTGCCCTCTTCATTTCTTCCACTACTCTTATTGCTTCGTCTGCAAATTCTTTTCTTTGCTCTCCGGTACCTGAAATCTTATTGCACTTAATTCCTATGTCCTCAATGCTTCCATCCTGTGTGACAACAAATTTAACAGCCACTATACCTACAATTCCGGAACCTTTTTCTTTTTCCGGATACTTTAGGTTTTTATAAATAAAATCAGCAAGTTTTTTATTTGTACAGGCTCCCGTCCTATTATGTAAATCATTGTCACCACAAGATGCTATAGCCGGCATAACTTCTGCTATTACAAATCTTTCTTCATCAGAGATTGGTGATTTTCTTTTATAAACCTGTTTATTTGCAGATCTCAAAACAGGACTTGTGTTCTTTGAAATATTGTTTTTAATACTACATGAAAAAAACAATAACATAGAAACTATAAAAAGAATATTTTTCTTCATCGTTAAAAATTTAATTTTAATTGCATTTTCACTTCGGTTTTGTGATTTGCATTTATATATTCCGTTCCGCTACCGATACCTGTTTCATCGGGAAAATACCATTTTGCCCAACGGAATTCAGCCATTACATTTGTATTGGGACGATATCTTATGTTGATATATGTTCGAAAACCTTTTCTAAAATATACTGGAATCAGACTTTCTCCCAAAATATCATTTTCATAAGCATATATACCCGAGTAATAGTCATCCGTATCAAACATCGCATACCTGAAGGTAAATGAATAGGGAAATTGCATCGGTTTAAAAACTATATCTTGATAAAACATAACTCCTCTGCTACTAATGATTTTTTGCCTGTTTAGAGAAAATTCCAATCTATTTCTCAATTCCCAATATTTACTCACTTTGATATTTTGATGCAAACGAAGTCTTTTTATTTGTCTATCAAAAGTTTTATTAATTTTATAATTATCATCCCTGAAATCTCTTGTTTTAACTTCACTTTTGAACTGGATATAAAAGCTATATTTATGTCTTTTTTTATATCTCAAAATTGAAAAAAACTCATTTCCATATCCGGGAGAGCCAACATTGTATCTCAACCATGGAAATTTAAAAATATCGTGATAAAAACTCATTGACCAATGCCTGTTGAGGTTCATATTAACACCAAAGTAAATTCCCGTTTCGTCATTAGTTCCCACAGTTTCCCCA
>JALSPW010000317.1 GCA_026985735.1 Saprospiraceae bacterium | reverse complement strand
GTCTCTATTTTAATAATGATAGTTTTGATTTTTATTCCCGGAATATGGAATGATACCGTGCAATTTTCAAAATTAAAAGAATTGCCTGCAAATATGCTGAATGGTACCTATTACGGTTATATTTTTATATTCGGGTTAATTGTTTTCTTAAGTTGGTCGGTATTGGTAAGAATGGATATTTGGCAACGTATTCTGGCCGCTAAAGATAGCCAAACAGCAAAGAAAGCTATTTTCTTATCCGGTTTGGGAATGTTACCTTTCTATATCATTTTTCCACTTGTAGGTATGGCGGTAAAATTGACTTTTTATAGAGTTAAAACTCCCAATGATGTTGCTTTTCATTTTATCAATGCGCATAGTGAGGGTATAGTGTTTGGTTTTGCAATTATTGGTATGTTATCGGCTTTGATGTCCACCGGAGATAGTTTTTTAAATATAATATCCATTTCTGCAGTAAAAGATATTTGGTTGAGGAAGAAAGAAGAGAGTCCGGGAAAACAAAATCTTAAAATAAAAATAGCAACTATTATTTTTGGAGTATTGGCATTGTTTATCGCTTTGGTCTTTCCGTATATAGTGGATCTGCTGGTTGTCGGATTGAGTACCATTACACTTTTTGTTCCGGTTACCCTTTTAGCTTTGATAAATAAGAATGCAGGTAAATATGGAGATATTGCTTTATACAGTATTTTATCCGGATTTTTAGTGAATATATTCTTTTTTGTTTATGGGTTAATATATCCCGAACAATTTCAGCCAAAGTCATCATTTGTTCCGGGATTCATCGTTTCTGTATTGGTTTTATTGATAGGACTAAAAATCCAAAGTCGAAAATTAAAGTTCAATCACAAAATAGAAAGAGGTAAACGGTAATGACAATTTGTGAATTTTTTATACTTTTGTAATTGTAATTATTTGGATAAAAAAATCTATTTTTCCTTCAAAAATATTTTTTGCTTAGTATTTGCTTGTAAATTAAAATTAAAAAGATGAAAATAGTTTTTATGGGAACTCCTGAATTTGCTGTTCCTTCATTGGAGATTTTATTAAAAAATAAATATAATATTGTTGGTGTTGTGACATCTACAGATAAATACGGGGGTAGGGGAATGAAAAAGTTGATTGAATCTCCGGTAAAAAAATATGCCCTTGAAAAAGGCTTGAAGATAATGCAACCAAAGAATCTTAAATCCCCTGAATTTATTGATGAGCTGAAAAGTTTGAATGCTGACTTGCAGATAGTAGTTGCATTCCGTATGTTACCTGAAGTAGTATGGAATATGCCACCCTTGGGAACATATAATCTTCATTCTTCTTTGCTTCCTAAATATCGTGGAGCAGCTCCTATCAATTGGGCTATTATTAAGGGAGAAAAGGAGACGGGAGTAACATCTTTTAAACTTCAGCATAAAATAGATACCGGTGATATCTTGTTTCAGGAAAAAATCAAAATAGATGAAAATGAAACAGCGGGGGAATTGCACGATAAGCTGATGATACTGGGTGCTGAAGTTGTACTTAAAACAGTAAATAGTATAAAGCAGGGGAAAGTAGAATTGAAAACTCAGAATGATTTAGAAGCAACAAAAGCTCCAAAAATATATACGGAAGATTGTAAAATAAACTGGGACGATACCGCTTCAAATATTCATAATTTTATTCGAGGGTTAAGTCCCTATCCTGGAGCTTGGACGATTTTGGATAAAAAAATTTTTAAGATTTTTAGAGCTTCCAAGATAGAAGATCAAAATGGAGGATCTCCCGGAAAGATATTTACTGATAATAAAAAATATTTAAAAATATCGACTTGTGACGGAGTTATAGATGTGTTGGAAGTTAAGATGCAGGGTAAAAAGAAGATGAACATCAAATCATTTTTAAACGGCTATGATATTCATAGCAATATGGTGATTTTTAAGAATAATTAGTGTCTGTTCATAAATTTATTAAAATTCTTATTTTTAAAAATTCAAGTATTTATTATACAGAAACCAGTTATATTTTTCAGAAAATAATATTTTGATTTACAGGCTCATTGAAAAAATATCATTAAATAATCCGGTAATATTTTTAAAGATGAAAAAGTCTGTTGATTCAAATTCGTCTTCCTCTATAGTTGCTTCTTTTTCAATAATATTATTGTTATTTACTGATGTTACATTGGATATTTTATTCGATTTATATTCATGCAATAAAAATATCCCTGAAGATAGAGACAAAACAATGAAAAACGCCCATAATTTATTTTTGAATAAAAGTTTTTTCATGTTATTAAATTGAAGAATAATGTATAAAAAATTTAAAAAACTGCTTTATAGTCAAAAGCTTTAATTGCAGTATTTTAGTATAAATACAACAATATTATAACGCAAAAAAATAATAAAAGTTACATTGAATGGCTATTTTTTATTTAAAATATCCTTAATATGACACTAAATATAAAAAAAAGGGACTGCTATCAAGCAATCCCTTCAATTATTTAACAAAATAGTGGTTATACGTATCCTTGAGCTATCATTGCATCGGCAACTTTAACGAAACCTGCAATATTAGCACCTTTTACATAATCAACATAATCACCATCTTTACCATGTAATACACAGTTTTGGTGAATGTCCTTCATGATATTATGTAATCTTTGATCAACTTCTTCTCTTGTCCAAGATAATCTTAAGCTGTTTTGGGACATTTCCAATCCAGAAACTGCAACACCACCTGCGTTTGATGCTTTACCCGGCGCATATAAGATTTTTGCGTTGTGATAAACCTCAATAGCTTCATTGGTTGAAGGCATATTTGCTCCTTCGGAAACTGCAATAATTCCATTCTTAACAAGGTTTTCAGCATCTTCTTTATTGATTTCATTTTGTGTAGCTGATGGGAATGCAAGGTCAGCAGGTATATGCCATGGTCTTTTTCCTTCCATGTATTCAACACCATATTTATCAGCATATTCTTTGATTCTTCCTCTCTTGTTATTTTTAAGATCCATGATAAATGCAAGTTTTTCCCTGTCGATACCTGCTGGATCGTATATAGTTCCGTTTGAGTCAGATGCAGTTACCGGAATTCCACCGTAATCCAAAACTTTTTCTATGGTATATTGTGCAACATTTCCTGATCCTGAAACCAATACTTTTTTACCTTCGATAGAATCTCCTTTGGTTTGTAACATTTCATTCATAAAATATACAGAACCGTATCCTGTAGCTTCCGGTCTGATTAGACTTCCTCCCCATGAAAGACCTTTACCTGTCAATACACCGGTAAATTCATTTCTTAATTTTTTATACATTCCATATAAGAATCCAATTTCTCTACCACCAACTCCGATATCTCCGGCAGGAACATCGGTATTAGGACCTATATGACGGAATAATTCAGACATAAATGCTTGGGTAAATCTCATTACTTCATTGTCGGATTTGCCTTTGGGGTCAAAGTTTGATCCTCCTTTTCCACCACCCATTGGTAATGTTGTTAAACTGTTTTTTAATACTTGTTCAAACCCTAAAAACTTTAATATACTAAGGTTAACAGTCGGGTGAAATCTCAATCCTCCTTTATATGGACCGATAGCACTATTGTATTCAACTCTGTATCCTTTGTTTATTTGAATCTTGTTGTTGTCATCTGTCCAAACGACTCTGAATTGAATTACTCTTTCGGGCTCACTCAATCTCTCCAATATCTTTAATCCATGATATTCTGGATGCTCGTTGATATAAGGTATGATTGCCTCAGCTGCTTCATGAACTGCCTGGTGAAATTCAGGTTGATTAGGATTTTGCTTTTTAAGCTCATTCATGAAATCATTAAAACTATATTCTTTTGCCATGATAAAATGTTTAATAAGATGATTAAATTAGTTTAAAAAATTCATACAATCTTTATATGATTGATTTAATAATCGCAAAAATAGAATTTATATTTGGCAAAACCCAAAATATTAACAATAATAATTAATAAAATTTTGTTATTTGAAATCACACTAAATAATATTATGATATTTTTTGTTATGCAAAATATTAAAATTATTGATATTTATTTAAAATCAATCAAAGTTAGTAGCATCGTTATAACAATGCTTTTGGGAATAAACTATGAATTATAGTGTTTTTTGCATTGTTTTTTTGAGACATTTTTTTTAAATTTTATTTGATACTTAATAATATAATTTTTTGATTTTAGTTATAACTGATACTGTTTTTGTAATAAAAACGGTGATAGATTGAAAAACACTGAAATAAAGTTTTATTTTTGCCGAAATTTTAAATTATGCGCTATTTATTTATATTTTATCTGCTATTTTTATCAGTATTAGGTTTGTCTCAAGATATAAGTTTTAGTCAGGCTTATGTGACAGGTACATATCTAAATCCTGCTTTGACCGGTCTATTTAATGGATCTGTCAGAGTTTCAACTCAGTATAGAGAGCAGGGGAGAGGAGGATTGGACAATGTTTTTAAAACTTATGTTATATCATCGGATATCAAATACAATTTTAGGGCATTTAATAAATTTTCAAAAGATGTTTTGGGAGTTGGGATATTTTTCATCAACGACAGGGTTGAATTATATGATTTTAATACAAATATGATTGCTTTGAGCTTGTCATATCATAAAGCTCTCGGTTTTAGAACAAAACAATATTTAGGAATAGGGTTTCAGTTTGGCGTTTTGCAAAAAAATATAAACAGGGAACATCTGACTTTTGAAGATATGTTTGATAAAGTAGGAGCTTATTCATTTCCAACAGCAGAACCGGTTTTTTCCAATAATTTTGCAGTTGGCGATTTTTCCCTTGGAATGTATTATACAATTTCTCCCGGTCGAAAGTTGAAAATTGCTACTGGGATTGCTTATCAGCATTTTGCCGGTCCTAATATTTCTTTTTATAGAAAATCCGAAAATATAGAAAATACTAATAAGTTATTTCACAAGATTACTTACCATGCTTCAATGGATATCAAGTCGCAATCTTTTTTAACATGGCAACCCCGTGTAAGATTTGTAGCGCAAGGTCCTTATTATGACATGGAAGCAGGAACAAATCTTAAGATGACTTCATTCAATTGGGATGTAGTTGCACTGCATTTCGGTTTGAGCGGACATGTAATTAAAGATTTGCAGTCGGTAAATGTTGGTGCAATAGTTCCGTTTTTTGGTTTGCAATACAATAATTTTTTAATTGGATTTTCGTATGATGTGGTTATGACTCATGTTATTAATTCCAGGAGAAATCTTCATGCTTTTGAATTCTCACTTAGTTATCTTGGAGATCAAAATGATACGGGATTGGTGTGTCCTAAGTTTTAATATGTTTGTTTTTCCTTTGTAAGCCATTTAAAAATAGAAATTCCGATTAAATAACTTATGAAAGAATTTAAAAATAAAGTAAAGTTAAGAAAGCTAAATATTGCAGATAAGACAATTTTAGCAAAACTTTTAAACAATAAAAATATATGGGATAATCTAAGGAACAGGATTCCTTATCCTTATGAAGAAAAAGATGCAGAGATGTTTATTCGGCTTATTGAAAAGGATAAGTTTCAACGTATTTTTGCGATAGAATTTTCTAAAAAATTTTGTGGTGTTATAGGTTTGATGCTTATGCAAGATGTTTATGAAAAATCTGCAGAATTAGGCTACTGGATAGGGGAACCTTTTTGGGGAAAAGGAATTGCTACTGAATCTGTAAGATTGATAACTGACTATGGTTTTAATAAATTAAACCTTTTAAGGATTTATGCTGGAGTTTTTGAATATAATATCGCTTCTATGAAAGTTCTTGAAAAGAATGGATTTCTAAAAGAAGGAGTTTTTAAAAAAGCGGTATTCAAAAATGGTGAAATATGTGATGAGCATAGATATTATAAATTGAACCCCCAAAAGAATATATCTCTTTACTAAATAGTATCTGTCCACAAAGTCATTAAATAGTTAAGCGCTTTATAGATAGACACTAAATCGCTTCACCGACTAAGTAAATACTTCCTAAAATCAGAATAAGATCATCTTCCTTAGCTGTATTAAGAACATTTTCCTTTGCTTCGGATA
>JALSPW010000316.1 GCA_026985735.1 Saprospiraceae bacterium | reverse complement strand
GCAATTATCACCGGCCTAAGCACTGAGGAAGTACAAAAAATCATACGAGAAAATAGTAACTGATACCTTGGACTAACAACAAACCCTAGTTTGTCGTAAATAAATTTGCGACACCATTTAAAGACCACCCCACTTTAAAACTTGAAACTTTTGTACTTTATCCTTTGTCATTTTAATTTTTTAAGAAAGGATTAGTTCTAAATTCAAAGAACAAAAAAGTATAAAATCAATTAGTATCTGCAGGAAAACATTAAAAAAGCTGTTTTTTTTGAATAAATAATTTATTTTTACTATTTTCGGAATATCAATTTGTTATAATTTAAAGCTAATGAATTTTCACCCATACAGAATAAAATATTTTATTTTAATAATAGGTATACTTATACATAGTAGTTTTCTATTTGGTAAAAACAATCCCCCCCCTTTGCAACCCAGACCAAAGAAGATAGAAATTCCATTTGAATATGTCAATGGTCTTATTGAACTAAATATTAAAATGAACAATTTGCCATTAAGATTTATTTACGATACAGGAGCTGAACATACTATATTATCTAAAAAAGAATTAGCAGGACTTATCGGATTAAAAATACTTAAAGAAATAGAAGTATATGGAGCTGATTTTAATAAAAAATTATCTGCATACATTACAAATCCTGTTAAGATAAACATTGAAGACGTCTACGAAAGGCAATATCCTATTTTAATATTGAGTGAAGATATATTTTCATTCAATAATACAGGTGAAAGCACTATCCATGGAATAATCGGAGCATCCTTTTTCAGAAATAAAATAGTGAAAATAGATTATTTAAGAAAAATCTTAACTGTTTATCCAGCTGAATATGAAATAAACCTGAAAGGTTTTGAAGAAATGTCGGTGACATTTTATGGTCACAAACCTGTTATGGATTCAAAAATTATTATCAACAGAAATGACACAACTATTTTAACCAAAATATTAATGGATACCGGAAGTTCTGTTCCGCTGATTTTCATGAAGCATCTCGATAGTAAATTCAAGCTACCTGAAAAAATAGTAAAAGGTCAACTTGGCATTGGTTTGGGAGGGGATCTTGAAGGGTGGATAGGTTTGATTAACAGGGTCTATTTAGGAAAATTCAAATTTAATGAAATAATATGTAAATTTCAGGATGTGGACTCAACTTTTATGTTAAGATCAAAAACAAGAAGAAATGGAATAGCAGGTAATGAAATCATGAAAAAATTCACCGTAATAATAGACAATGTTCACAAGAAACTTTACTTAAAACCCAATAAATTATTTAATGAAAAAATAAATTATGATAAAAGTGGGATTACTCTGTTTGCAGCAGGAAAAAACCTTGATAAATACTATATAAAATACGTTATACCCGATTCGCCTGCCGATCTTGCCGGTTTAAAACCCAATGACAGAATAGTTTCAGTTCAGTATTTCCCTGCGATTTTTTGGGCAGTTGACAGTATCACAAATCTATTTAAGAAAAAAGAAAACAAAAAAATAAGGTTAAAAATTATTCGAAACAAGAAAAAACAGGTTTATACTTTTAGACTAAAAGACATGTTTCATTGAATGAGAACCAATTCCCCTGCAAACAATAATCCATATAGGGTTAAATTCGGTTCAACAAAATCAATCTCCCCAATATTTGGTGCAATAACAGAAGACAATCCACCTGTCACAACAGTTTTATAATCATGACCAAGATAGGTTTTAATAGCTTTTATCATATATTTCACCAAACCGATATAACCAATCAAAACTCCATTTTGAATTGCTTCTACAGTATTACTACCGATAGGATGCGGTGGAAACTCCAATTTCACTTTAGGCAATTGTGCCGTATTCCCAATTAAAGCATTAACGGCGGTTTGCAATCCCGGGGCAATATTCACACCTAATATATTGCCTGATTCGTCCATAGCTGTAAATGTCAACGCTGTACCAAAATCAACAATAATAACATTTCCATTATACAGTTTATGAGCGGCTATCGCATTTGCAACAAGATCCGTTCCCATTTCCAATGGATTTTTTACCTCAATATCAAGTTTATCATAAATATTCCTGTCAAGAATAACAAGAGGTTTATCATTTAATTTTTCCAATACCTCAACAATAATATCTTTAAGTTTAGGAACAACTGAACTCAAAACTTTAAATTCAATATCCTTCACATCAATACCTGCTTCCCACAACAATTCATTCAATTTCAAACTATAATAAAGTGCAGGCTTATCTTTTTGGGTTTTTATCCTCCAAACATATTTCCATTTATTTTCAAAAATCCCAAAAACAATATTGCTATTTCCTATATCAACTAATAATTTCATAATAATTTTTTTTACTCAGTGTGGAATGGATTTATTTAAAAAGCCATCTGTCTATATAAATAAAGGTATTTTTAAATATTCCTTCCCAATAATTTTCTTTTAAAATAATAATATGTTTCATTTTGTGATTGAATTGCTATTTCATCATTTCTTTTATACTCATTCAATCTGTTAAAATCAAGATATCTTGCTTTTACGTTATCTTTTAACTGAAGATTTAATATATCCCGAATTTCATTTTTAATATTCTCATCATAAACAGGAAAAACCGTTTCCACTCTTCTGTACAGATTCCTCTCCATCCAGTCAGCTGATGATAAATATATCTTCTCATTTCCATCATTACAGAAAATAAAGACTCTTGCATGTTCAAGATATCTATCTAAAATACTAATTGCAGATATATTATCACTCACACCGGTAATACCCGGAACCAAAGAACATATCCCTCTAACTATCATATCTATTTTCACTCCTGCCTGACTGGCTTCATATAAGAGTTTTATGATTTTAGGTTCTTGGATACTATTCATTTTTAATATCAGATAAGCATTTCTACCTTTTTTGGCATTATCGATTTCATTTTGTATCAGCTTTGTCAAAGTTTGAGTCATATTGAATTGCCCAACTAGCAAATGCTTAAATTCCTCACGGGGTATAAGTTTGCTTTCCAAAAAAGAAAAAACTTTAACTGCTTCATTTGTCAACCTCTTGTCGTAAGTAAACAAACCGAAATCAGAATAAATCTTTGCAGTTCCTTCATGAAAATTGCCTGTACTCAAATAAGAATATTTCTCATCACCAAATGAGCTTTTTCTTACTACCATTGCCAATTTTACATGCACTTTCAGTCCGGGAAAGCTATAATATACTTTCACTCCTGCTTTTTCCAATTCCTTACCCCATTTCAGATTTGCTTCTTCATCAAATCTCGCTTTCAGCTCTATAAAAGCAGATACCAGTTTACCATTCCGCACTGCTTTTTTAAGGGCTTCCATTATTCTTGACACTGCAGCTACACGATATTGTACAATTTTTATATGTGTTACATTTTTATCTTCCGCCGCTTCTTCAAAAAATCTAATTACCGGTTCGTAGCTATGATAAGGCATATTTATAAAATAATCCTTTTCTTTTATTTTTTCAAAAATGGATTTTGCATTTTCCAGTTCAGGAACAGGCAAAGGAGGTAAAGGTTTCAATTTTAAATAATCCTTACCAAAATCGGGAAAGCGGAAAAGGTCAAAATTATTGTGATATCTTCCTTCAGGTATAATATCAAGTTTATCCAAATCAAAAACCTCCATTAAATAATTAAGAAATTCCTCAGGCATTTCTCTGTCATAAACCAATCTGGCGGGAGGTCCTACTTTCCTTTTCTTCAAACTTTTCTTAATTTTACTCAATAAATCACCGGAAAATTCATCATCTATATATAAATCTGCATCCCTGGTAAGCTTTATGGAATACGACTGTATAATATTAAATCCCGGAAAAATATCATGAATATTATGTCTGATAATATCATCCAAAAAAATCACATCATGCACATCGGGTCGTGAAGGAGGCAAAATAATGATTCTATATATTTTATCCGAAGGAATTTGCACCAACGCATATTCTATTTCACCGGTTTCGATGTCCTCCAATTCCACAGCTAAATACAGAGCTGCACTATTCAAAAACGGCTTTATCTTCTTTCCTTGTAATAACATCGGTTGAACATAAGGAAGCAGATTATCATTAAAATAGGATTCTATATATTCATATTGCTCTTTATTCAGTTCAAGTCTCTTTTTAAGATCTATCCCATTCTCCCTAAGCTCCGGAACAATTTGATTTTCAAATATATCAGTAAACTCCAATTGTTGTTCATTGACCATTTTTAACAATCCGGATAATACTTTTTCCGATTCAATATGTAGATCTTTCTTTATTTTTTTCCCTAAACGATAAAGATTTTTATGATGTGCAACCCTGACTTTAAAAAACTCCGAAAGATTATTGGAGTAGATAGCCAAAAACTTCAATCTTTCCAACAATGGATTAGTATCTTTGTCTTTAGCTTCCTGTAAAACGCGATAATTGAAATGCAGCCAGGATATATCTCTATGTATATATGGAAATTTCTTCACAAATAAATATATTTATCAAAACAAAATTATCAAATATTAATAAAGGAAAAAATATATTAGCGTTTTAACATTCTTATTTATAATATTTCCAATTTCAAACTATCTTCCATTTTTCCCCGTTATGTCTTAGCAAAGTTATATTATCAAATTTAAATATACGAAAATAATCTATTTTAGAGAAATAATCCCAGGCTTCATCAAACATTTCTTTCTTCAGATCTCTAAAAGCAACCGTGATATGAGGCCTGAATTTTGTAGTCATATTCTCTATTTCTGGAACAATAACTTTAATCAAATCAACAACTTTTTCTTTCACATGAAAAAGATCTTCATTTTTTTCCACATCAACAAAAATCACATTTTTATCAAATCTATTAAATCCATTCAACGTTATATAAAACTCTTTAGTGTTATTTAATAAATTATTTAAAGAGTGTATAATTTCTTTTTCTTTCTCATAAGTACTTTTAAACGGAGGTACTATTGTTATATGAGCAGGTGAATTCAGAGCTTTGGAGGATTTAAATTTTTCCTTTGCGATAATTTTAAAATCCATCACTTCATTACGAATAACCATATCCGGTAAAACGGCAATAAAATATAAATTATTCATATAAAACTATTTGTAAATACTATTTTTGTTCTATCCAAAAATTATTTGCACCTTCCCCCAAAACAATCTTCACTTCTCCTGTAGTCAACATTTCCAATAAAGCCAGAAAAGTAATCACAGCATGAATTCTATTTGTTAACGATTCAAACACTTCATCAAAAGCAAGTTTCTTTTTGCTTTTAAGTTTTTCTGAAATATACTTCTTTTGATCTTTGACCTTATACTTATAAAAATGTACCGTATGTATTCTTTTTGATTTTGTCTCCTGATGATTCTTCATTACCCTGTCAAAGGCTCTCATCAATTTAAATAAAGACAATGACTCCAATTCTGCATCAAGTAATGCGATTTGTGCTATTTTTTTTAATTCTTTGGAAGTATTCCCTCGTTTAAACTTCTTGGATCTTTCTTCTTCTAGGTCCCTAAAATCATCCAATACAGATTTGAATTTTTTATATTCAAGCAATTTTTCAACCAAAGAAGTTCTCGGGTCGATTATATTCCCTTGTTCATCCATCTCTTTACGTGGAAGCAGCATTTTGGTTTTAATTCTAATCAAAGTAGCTGCTGTCACAATGAACTCACTGGCAACATCAAGATTTAAGCTTTTCAACCGATGAATATAATCTAAAAAATCATCGTTTATCTTGGTGATAGGTATATCATTGATGTCCAATTCATCCCGCTGTATAAAAAACAAAAGCAGATCAAAAGGCCCTTCAAAAAACTCAATTTTTATGTTATATGTCTGATACAAAGAATACAATACTTTTTAATATTAATCAGTCCCAAAGTGTTTGAGGATAAAAACCGGATTCGATAAGTTTATTCAATCTTTCTACAACAAAAGGTTTATCCTCCTGATAAGTCACTCCAAACCAGTCACTATCCGAACTTAAAACTTTTACTATAGCTTTTCCGGTGTTCATAAGATAATCTACAAGATCGGGAATATAATATTCAGATGTAGGATTGTCAGCTTCTTTATCTAAAAATTCTCTAAAATGTTGATCAAAATACTCAAAATAAGACGGATAGAATCCCCACATATTCATAGAAACTAATGAATCTTCACTCAATTCTATTTTTTCATCCCCCTCAGGATATCTAATGATACCATCTTTATCCCTGGATACTTTTTTGCACTCTTTAATAAACACCAGATTGTTATTTTCATCTGCTTTGCAAACACCACGGTTTACCGTTCCATGTTCCGATAATGTATTTGTCAATTTATATCCCATAACAAAATATACATCTTTACCATCTTTTCGGGATTCCGGATATCTTTTAAAATATTCCGCCGCAACATGATATGCATCACGACCATAATAATCATCTGCATTAATCACCAGAAAAGGTTCATTTACAACATCTTCAGCCATTTGAACGGCATGAGCAGTCCCCCATGGTTTTTCCCTTTTATATGGGCCATATCCTTCCGGTAGTTTATGTAGTTCCTGAGTCACATACTCCACTTCTATTTTATCTTCAAATTTATCTTTAAAGAATTTTTTAAAATCTTCAAGGAATGATTCTCTCACAACAAATACCACTTTACCGAAACCGGCATTTATAGCATCATAAATCGAATAATCGAGAATAGTTTCCCCATTTGGACCAAAAGCATCCATTTGCTTAAGTCCACCATACCTACTACCCATTCCGGCAGCTAATACAACTAAAGAAGGTTTCATTTGTTTTATCTTAAGTTAAAGCAACTATTAAGTATTGAAAAGTAATAAAGTGATTACAAAATCAATATTATAGTTACAAGTTAAATAATTGATTTAGTCCGGATTAGCATATACTCAACCGGACTAAAAATTTCGTTTAATCTTGATTTCGAAATTAATCCATATTTCAAAAACAGATCAAAAACTGCAAAAATAATCATTATTTAACCTAAGAACAAATAATCTTTACATTTTAATAATTTTACTGAGACCAAATTTGAAATTCATTTTTTGAACAATGTCATCATTGGGATTAAATTTGTTAAATATGTACTTGTATTGAGGTTCAAAATAAATAGAAAATCCATTACTCAATTTCCTTTTAATTCCAACGCCGGCATTGAGCGCAAGATAAAAATTACTACCGATATCTCCTCCTTCCAATGCTCCCGTCGAATAATCTTTTTTAGCATATAACGAATTTTTAAAATGTATATCTTCCTGTAACTCCTGAGCCAATCTTTTCAATGAATAATCATTCCCATTACTGTTTATTTTTTCAACAAACTCATATTTTGATTTAACAATCATATTGGCTGAAGCACCTGTAATAGTATATACGCCCCATTTATCATTATCAACTATATGATATTTATAATTGACAGGAATTGCGATATTATCAAAGCCGATCTTATTTAAATATATAATTGAATTATGCAAATTCACAGGTTTTTTTACGGGTGAATACAATATACGAAAATATTCTATTCCCGTTTCCAATTCGCTTTTTCCTTTTTTTACTGAAAAAGAAAGCCCTGTAGAAAAATCTTTATCTACATTGACATATCCGGGAACTTTCAATAACAAATCATTTGGGGTATTAATAATATTGATATCCGGAGAAAAATATCCGTTAACAGCCATTTTCATACCCGTATTTGAAACTAAACAATTCGAATCAATAGGGGAAAATTGTAAATCTTTTTTATCCGCATATTTATTTAAATCATCCTCCTCAATAGGTATATTTGTATTTCCGGCAAAATCCTTTAGATTAGTATTACTTGACTCTATAGGTACAAATCGTATATGTATCTTTAGTCTTCCTACCAACTCATTATTATAAATATTCTTATTATCATACAAAACATTTTTTTTATACCTACTATATAATATCCCGTTATTATTAACAGTGTTAATATATGGGTTGTATTTAATACCAAAATTACCGTAGTATGCATTATTATCAGAAGTTATTGGGAATTGATTATATGGATATTCATTTAAAGCAATTATTTTCAAATGTTTGGAATTTGATTTTATTTTTCTGTTTTCATTATTTTCAATTGCTTTTTCAGATTTTTTATTCTCAGAACTATTTATTTTATAATCTGATATGGCCAAATCCTGAACTTTTTCATTATGCATTTCTATTTCCTTACCTGAATTGGAAAATTCATTTTTATTATGTTCCAATCCTGTATTCATAAATATCAATAACACAAGTAATAAAACCGCAGCAACGGCAGCCGGATAATAATACACCTTCCTTGATGGAGAATCAACACTCAAATACTCTTGTTCAAAACGGGCAAAAGAATCAGCGCCTACCGGAACAGAATAAGATTTAAGTTTGTCAGAAACCAATGCATCAAAAATGGCATCTTCATCATCAGATTTAATCAGTTTCTCCTCTAATCTGTTCCACGATTCAGGATTATACATAAATTTAAACCTTCTTAATGACTCCCTAATCAACCTATCAAAAATATTATCTATCATAAAATTTATCTTTTGATAAAAGTATTTGTTTTAATTTTTTCCTAGCTTTAACTAAATTACTTCTTGAAGTACTCTCACTAATACCTAATTTTTTTGCAATATCCTTGTGAGAAAAACCTTCGACTACAAACATATTAAAAATAGTACGATACATCATTGTCATTTGGTGCATTGCACTGATTATTTCTTCCGCCGAAATCTTCTCCAATACACTAGGTTCTTTTGTTTTCAGATGATATACTCCATCCAGATCAACAGTTTTATTTCTGCTTCGTCTTCTATAATGGTCTATTGATGTATTAACAACAATTCTACTCATCCAAGATTTCAATGATGTCCCTGTTTTATATTTATTTATGTTATTAAATATTTTCATAAAACTCTCATGCAATATATCTTCAGCTTCCCTCTCCGATTCGGAATAACGCATACAGATAGCCATTAAGCTACCATAATAGCTTTCGTACAACTGTTTTTGCGCCCACCTTTCTTTATTGATGATTGCTTCAATCAAGTTCCTTTCATTATTCCGTATGTCTAAAGAATACTCCATATTATTTATCATACTTAGTATCTGTCCATAAAGCCAATTATTAAAAAAACAAATACTTTATAAACAAACACTATTTACAGTTCAAACGTAATCATGTCCAAAATGCTGCCTAAAAATAATAAATTTATTACTTTTTTTATAATTTTTTTAAACAACATACTTAATCAGCACTACATTTTTATATTTTTTTATTTAAAAGTCTCTCAAATATCTATTAAAATCAAAAATAAAAAGAGGGTAACTATTCAAGTAGAATCATTTTGATTGAAAACTTCTCTTTTTGCATCAAAATTTATCTTTTTAAAAGTTTTTATTTGTAAAAATTTCAAAACATTCAGAAATTCATATTAACTTTTCTATCCATTTTTTAATAAATTTTTTATTATTAAAGCTAATACTCATTTCAGCAATATTTTATGGAATAAATCTACTTTTTCTTCAAAATATTTGCTTTTTATGGCACAAAAATAGTTATTTTTTACATCAAAATCACACTATCTGAGTAATTACAAAAAAAACTTTAATTTTTTTTTAAAAATATTTTCTCGTGTCAAAATACATTGAAGTTTAAATATCAAATTCAAATAAATAATAATAATCAATAATGTGAAAACGCATTAAATTTTACTTTAATATCAAACGGTTTTTGGTATGTTTATTGGCATTAATGATGTAGTGATAATAGATCCGGATGTATTTTCCGGGGTCTATTAATATAGCTATTTTATTAAATCTTTAATATGAAATTAAATTTTAAGCTAATGAGAAAATCAATACCAATTTTTGAAAAAAGGTTATTGAGGTTTTATTCAAAACCGTTACTTACTTTATTTGCCGTCTTAATGATGGCTTTGACTATTTCCGCCCAAACAGGAACTATAGTTGATGATTGTGTATGTTTAAGCAATAATTCCTGTGATAATGACGGGCAGTTTTTAACTCTAATAAGAATCACAAATGGTGGTTCAGGACCTTGGTATATTGCCGAAGACTCCATTAGGGGCTTATACAAAAATCCGAGTCCGGCACCTCCTGCTCAGCCTGATCAATTTACAACAGGCCCAGGAGGCGAACAAATGGTAAACACCAATCTGGATACATTTGAGTTGAGTGGTATTCATATTGACGGTCAAGGATATTGGGTAATGCTTACAGATGGAACGGATACTCTTGAATTTCAAGTTGATTCGGCACATTGTCAATATCCTCATACAAATATCGTTGGGGATGCTTTTGTTTGTGAAGGTCAAGAATCCTCATATTCTACACAAAATAATGCCGGAAGTACTTTTTTCTGGTCTTTGGATCATGGTGGCACAATAACTTCATCCACAAATACAAATTCCGTTACTGTACAATGGGATAACATTTCGGATGGAACAGTTCACCACTTGGTTGTAAATGAAAATTCTATATACGGTTGTGACATAACGGACACGATGAATGTAGTGATAGAAGATACTATTACCATGGCTTGCAACGACAATGTTCAAATATCCCTCGACGCCAATTGTGCGGGAGAACTAACTGCCGATATGTTTTTGGAGGGTATGCAATATGAAGATAATTCATACGAATTAATAATCCAAGATTCTACAGGAGCAATTTTGAATCAGGATACCTTAAGTCAAGATATGGTTGGAAAAACATATATCATAACAGTCAGGCATTTATGCAGTAGCAATATGTGCTGGTCACACATGCTTGTTTTGGACAAAACAGCTCCGGAACTCCAATGTCGGGCAGATACGATAAAATGTTCCGACCCCATAAGACCACAAGATCTTAATAGATATCCGATACTGCATTATACATCTATCAGTACAACGGCAAACCCTTATGTTTACATAGCTTCAGGTACTGATGGATGCAGTGATTTGACAATGAGTTATTTTGATGAAATTGATGATCAAAATTGCCAGTCCGATTTCACTTCAATTATTTACAGAAACTGGTTTGTTCATGACCCTTCCGGAAATCAAAGTTCTTGTATTGATACTATATATTTAGAAAGAACAGGTCTGGATGAAATAGATTATCCGGCTAACTGGGATGGTCTTCCCGGCAACCACGATTTTATTGAAGCATGTTCAAATTATAAAAAAGATGCTAACGGCAATCCGCATCCTGATTTCACAGGGGCTCCTTCAGGTCCATTATGCGGAAATATCATGATAAATTACGTAGATCACAAAAGATTATATTTATGCGGAGATGGAGGCAATTCATACAAAGTATTGCGTGAATGGATAGTAATGGATATGTGTACATCCGAATCATTTGACACAATGCAAATAATCGCCATTATGGATACAAGAGCGCCGTATGTATCAATTCCGGGATTAAACAATGATACATTATTCGTTAACACGGAAGATTATAATTGCGGTAGCGATGTACTATTGCCTGTGCCAAATATCAGAGATTGCAGCCAAACATCCTATAAAGCGGGATATCAACTGGCAGATGAAAACGGTAATTTTCCCGATCCTAACATACCGTACAACAATATACATCCAACGGGAGGAAAATACATAATACCTGATATCCCCACAGGATTGGCAAGAGTGAAGTACATAGTGACAGATGATTGTGGAAATACTACTGAAAAATTGATTTTCATCAGGGTAATTGACAATTTGGAACCTCAAGCAATTTGTGACAAACACACAACCATCAGCCTCAATGATGAAGGTAAAGGCTATCTTGGCAAAATCACATTTGACGATGGTTCTTATGACAATTGCAGTGATATTACAATGAGAGTAAGAAGAATGACTTCATCATGCGACCCTTCCGACACACAATGGGGTGAAGGTGTTCATTTTTGTTGTGATGATGTTAGTTTGACCGAGCCGGTAATGGTTCAGTTGGAAGTCACGGATGCCATGGGATTAAAAAATTCTTGCATGGCGCAAGTATTTGTTCAGGATAAACAAAACCCGGAGATTGTATGCCCTTCAAACGGGACAGTCAGCTGTAAATTTGATTATTCGGATTTATCCGTATTCGGAACAGTAAGAACCACGGAAGATGCTGTTCAGAAAATATATATAAATGATCCTGAACATGGAGGTAACCATACATACTTCGGAAAGGATGGATATGCAGTTGACAACTGTAATGTAGTAATTGAAGAATTGTCTTCAAACGTATATATCAGTAATTGCGGAACAGGTACTATCCAAAGAAAATTTAGAGCACATGACAATTTTGGCAACAAATCCAATATCTGTACACAAGTTATCAGAGTCATTGATTATAAACCTTTTAATCCACAGTATGATTTGATTTGGCCGAGAGATTACACCACAACCGGATGTTTGGATAGTTCTATTGATCCCGACAATCTACCGGAGCAATACGGTTGGCCAAGAATTACAGGTGATGACGAATGCAGCATGATAGCTTTGGACAAAGAAGATCTGGTTTTTGAACATATAGAAGGTACTTGCTATAAAGTGTTGAGAAAATGGAGAGTTATTGATTGGTGTCAATATAACCAAAATGACCCTTTAAATACAACCGGTTATTGGGAACATGTACAGACATTAATAATAAATGATAATGTTGCTCCGGTATTCACATCCGGATGTACACCTTCTAGTATAACGGCTTTAGGCAATTGTCAATACAGGGTAGAATTCAATGCTTCTGCAAATGACAATTGTACTCCGGGTGAAAATCTTAGATATTCATATAAATTGGAAATAAACGGTAATTCTAATAATGTTACAACAGGTAATGCCAATAGTTTCAGTATAGTTTTGTCTAAAGGCACACATAAAATCACTTGGTATGCTGAAGATAATTGTGGAAATATAGGGCAATGTTCAGGCACTTTCACTGTCAGGGACGAAAAACCTCCAACACCTCAATGTATCGAAGGATTAGTCACCGTATTGCTTGATGAGACAGGAGAAGTAACAATCAACGCAGCGGATTTTAACAGAAACAGCACTGATGACTGTACTGCCAGCAATTACGGCACATGTGGATGCCTGACCGATTTGAAATTTTCTTTTTCATCAAACGTAAATGAAAGGACAAGATTACTTACTTGCGATGATATTGAAAACGGAAGCATAGATACTATAGAATTGGAAATGTGGGTAACAGATGAATCGGGAAATCAAGATTTTTGTAATACATTCATTGTACTGCAAGACAATGCAGATGTCTGCCCTGATGTTCTTCCTCCTCATGACACGACATATTATTCAATCATGGGTATCATAACAAACTCAGACAACGAACCATTAAACAATATAGACTTAACTTTGATATCCGATAATCCCGAGATTCCGGTATCAACAGCTACTGATGAAGATGGAAACTTTGAGTTCAATAGTCTGGCAGATAATTATCACTATAGCTTGAGAGCTTCCAGGGAAGGAGATGAAATAAATGGATTATCAACATTGGACATCGTCTATATTCAAAAACATTTATTAGGAATAAAAGAGCTTAATAATCCTTATAAATTGATAGCCGCTGATGTCAATAACTCAGGGAACATAACCGCTTCCGATATATTGGAATTAAGGAAAATGATTCTTGGAGAATATGATACTTTCAAAAACAATAATTCCTGGAAATTCATTCCTAAAGATTACCGGTTTGAAAACACAAATGATCCGTATCATTTTGACCCTGTAATTAAACTTGGAAATCTTGACGGCAATAAAAATACCGGATTTACAGGTGTGAAAATTGGAGATATCAATAACTCCGCAATCACATCGGAAAGTCAGTTGGAAAACAGAAATTCAGATGAAATAATTATTGTAGCCGAGGACATCCAATTCACAAAAGGGCAAGAAATAGAAGTACCTGTCTATGAATTGGATAAAAAAGAAATCATAGGAACTCAGTTTACATTAAAATATAATACTTCCAATCTTGAATTCAAGGGATTCTCTGATGGATTATTGAAAATCAACAAATCGAATATCAATCACATCTTTAAAGATCAAGGATTGGTTACCGTATCATGGAATACATCTAAATTCCTAAAGACAAGTAACAATACTCCATTATTCAAAATAAAGTTTATCGCGAAGAACAATGGCAAAGCAAAAATGAATTTGAATATCAATTCAGAGATTACAAATGCTGAGATTTATACTAACGAAAATTATGGTATTGGAGAAAACAAACTAAAACTTGAATTCAGGAATTCAATTGATATAAATACCTTTTCCGTAAGACAAAATGTTCCTAATCCTTTTAGTGAAACTACTTCTATTGGATTTGAAATACCGGAAAATCAAACGGTGATCTTATCAATTTATGATATTACAGGTAAAATAATATATCAGAAAAAACAAGAATTTGAGAAAGGTTATAATATTATTAAAATAAACAAAAAAGATTTAAACACAACCGGGCTTCTATATTACAAACTTGAATCCGGTCAGTATTCGGCAATGAAAAAAATGATTTTAATTAAATAGTAACGGTTTTAAGACGAGGCAAAATTTTTGTTCGAGATTTTGCCTCTTATATCCAATTCTATTAAAAAAAATAAAGTAATAAAAAATGAAAAATTATTTACAAAATCAACTCAAAGAAATGTACAAAAGCATATTGCTCCTTTTTGTGGTATTATTATCATTTAATGGAATGAATGCTCAATGTAATACAAAAATCACTGATTTGGACCATAATGGAAGAGATTATGTGTGTGGTGGTACTACTACTCAATATCAGGCGATACGGGATATCGCTTCGGTAGCAGACACACTGGACTGGTCTTTATCAGGTGGAGGAACCATATTATCGGTTTCAGACGATGATACTGTTTCAACAGTTACAATACAATGGGATGACCTACCCGATTCAGGCCCTTATTGTCTAACGTTAACCGAACATAATGGATGTACGGGTTCTGACAAAATGTATATATATATAGAAAAAGACAATTTGAATTTGGCTTGCAATGATCTTGTATTGGTAGCTCTTGACAACAATTGCCACGATACTATAGGAGCAGATAAAATTTTGGAAGCTCCGCTATATCCTGATGATAGTTATACTACAACAGTATTCAACACTGATAACACACCTAGAGCCGAACCGATAGTAACCATGAATGATCTTGGCGATACCTTAATGGTAGTGGTAAAACATGATTGTTCAGGTATTGCATGCATGGGAAGAATAGCATTCCAAGACAATTTGGCAACAATGTTGTCTTGTCGTACAGATACTATAAAAGTGGAATGTGATGAATCTTTGGAACCGGAAAATCCAAATATAGGATTTCCGCTTGCACCGGGTTCCCAAGTTACAAAACTTGATGATTATAAATACAAAGCTATCATTCCCGGTGATTGCGGAGGAGAATTTACTCTTGTATATGTAGATGATATTCAAGAATTGGAATGCGGAGAAGAATATGAAATAATAATTGATAGAACCTGGACTGCCATAGATGCCTCTGACAATAACTGGTCATGCTCGGAAGTAATTGCAAGAAGTTGGGCAAACTTTGATTCTGTTTGTGCTCCACCTAATTATGACGGATTGAACGGGAGACCTTTATTTCAATGCAATGATGCATTCCCAAATAATGGAGATATCTATTGGCCTTACAAAGATTCAATACCGGGACCTAATATTACAGGATACCCAACCCATGCAGGATGCAGTAATATACAATTTTTATATGAAGATCTGGAAATACCTATTTGCGGATACAATAGAAAAATCGTTCGACACTGGATTATCTTAGACTGGTGTACCGGACATCAAAAAGCATGCGACCAAATACTTACTTTTAACGATGAACGCCCTCCCGTATTCCATTTACCTCCGGACACAATAGTATATTATTCCGATGAGGAACATTGCTACGGTACTGCTTTCCCTCTACCGGAACCAACTGTAGATTTTGAATGTTCGGATTGGGAATATGAAGTATTGGGATATTCTTTTCCCGGAGATGGCTCTTGTGACCCTCATTCATTCTTAAGACATGAAAACCTATTTGGTAACAGTCAAAATGGATTTGGAATTTCTCAATTGCCCGTAGACACTCCTGTTTGTGTAACATACAAAGTAACAGATGAATGTGATAATTATAGCTATGGAAACGTTTTAATTATAATACGTGACAACCAGCAGCCAACAGCTGCTTGTGAAACTCATACAGTTGTTACTTTGGGTCAAGGGACAAAACTTTATGCAACTTCATTGGATGATGACAGTTGGGATAATTGTGGAATTGAAAAATATGAAATCAAAAGGACAACAAACAAATGCGGAGACTTTAGTGATCTTCTTTTTGGCGATTTTGTAAATTTATGTTGTAACGATGTCGGCGAGGATGTAATGGTGATTTTAAGGGTAACGGATACTCATGGCAACACAAGTCAATGTATGGGATTAGTTACTGTTATTGATAATGAAAGACCTGTTTTGACACATTGCCCGGCTGATTTTTCAGTCAACTGTACAGAAAAT
>JALSPW010000315.1 GCA_026985735.1 Saprospiraceae bacterium | reverse complement strand
AAAGGAGGAAAACCAACTGCTACCGACAATTGCGATGATATTTTCCTTACTTTCCATGATACTCCGCATTTAAATGATTGTGGAATAGGGTATGTAAACAGAGTGTGGACAATAAAAGACAAATCCGATCTGGAAACCACCCAAAAATGCAGGCAAAGAATAAATGTAATTGATCCTGATCCTTTGACGGAAGATGATATTGACTGGCCTGATGATTTTACTGTTTCAGGATGTTGGCCTGATGTAAATATCGATGAATACATTACAGGATTGCCAACAATAAATAATGAATCATGCAAAAGTTTAGGTATTGCTCATTCCGACAGAGTAATAACCAATACAAATAATGAAGATGCTTGCGTTGTCGTTGAAAGAACTTTCACCGTTACGGACTGGTGCAGACCGTACATGGATTATATCACTCATGTCCAAAATATTTATATCTTGGATGGAGGTGCTCCTGAATTTACCAACTGCAATGATACCATTGTTTATACAGGTGCTGCATGCACTGCCAATGTTACTTTATCGGCCAATGCCACTGATGATTGTACTGATACGGATCACTTAAAATACAAATATAAAGTGGATAAAGGTAATGACGGAACATTTGAATTATCAGGTCCGGGAAATACCGTTAGTACTTCATTTGACAGAGGATTAAACAAAGTTGTATTTACTGTTGAAGATGCTTGTGGAAATGAAACTACATGTACAAGATACGTAAGAGTCAAAGACACAAAACCTCCTACTCCGTTATGTCTAAGGAAATTAAATACATCTTTGGGTACAATGGGAATGGTTACCTTAAATGCTAAATTTTTCGACCATGGAAGTACCGACAATTGTACCCCGAGTAATATGGGACAATGCGGATGTTATACCGAACTTAGGTTTTCATTTTCTCCGGATGTCAATGATTCTTTGATAACATACACTTGTGACAGTTTGGATAATGGCGTAGGACAAACTTTTGACGTAAAAGTTTTTGTCACCGACCTGGATGACAATCAGGATTTCTGTAATGTCAGAATCAATGTAATAGATTCAAAAAATGTTTGCCCGGATGCACCGGATCCGATTTTTGCCGTACAAGGTATGATCATGGATGCAAATGAACAAGGATTGGAAGGATTTAAGGTGAAAGGTATTTCATTGAATGAAAATGAAGAAAAAGGAAATACGGAAACCAATGTTAACGGAGAATATTATCTAAACGGATTAGGAGCTTATGACAAATATGAAATAGTTCCTGATAAAAATGATACACCACTAGACGGTTTATCAACTTTGGATCTTGTTTTAATTCAAAAACATCTTTTGGGAATAAAGAATTTTGACAATCCATATAAATATATAGCATCTGATGCAAACAACAATCATTCAATCAGTGCTTCAGACTTGCTTGAATTGAGAAAATTGATTCTAGGGATTTATCAGCAACTTCCATCAAATCAATCTTGGAAATTCATAAAAGCCGACACGGAATTTGACAACCCTTCCAATCCGTGGAATTATGAAGAAAAATACATCACTGACAGTTTGATGTATGGATTGGACAGTATTGATTTTATTGCAGTAAAAATCGGAGATATCAATCGCTCTGCAAGTATATACAACGGCAATACGGGAATAGAACAAAGGAATGAGAATACTGAATATCTTAAAGCATATAATGCAATATTCTCAAACCATGAAGAAGTTTCATTGGATTTAAAATCCGCAAATGATGACATCATAACAGGTATGCAATTTACATTGCAATTCGATCCTGAAATACTTGAATTTGTCAATATTGAAAACAAAGCTATTAATCTGACAAATATCAATATCAATACCCTACGTAAATCAGAAGGACTGATAATGATAAGCTGGAACAATGCCATGGGAATAAATATAAATGAAGATGAAAGTCTGTTTAAATTTAATTTCAAATCCAAATCGAGTGGAATTTTAAAAGATGCTGTTAAAATTTCATCGCAAGTAACAAAAGCGGAAATTTATAACAACGAATTGGAGACTTCCAAACTCAAATTAAGATTTGAAGGGGAAAATTATTCAGGACTTCAGGTTTATCAAAATACTCCTAATCCATTTTCCAATACAACCGAAATAGTTTTTGATTTACCTCAAGATGACAATGTAGAAATTAAAATTATAGATTCAACAGGTAAATTATTAATCAACACTCACAGGCATTACTCAAAAGGACAAAACTCAATCAAAATATCTTCGGATGATTTAGATAAATCAGGAATATATTTTTATGAAATAACAACTTCCAAATCATCTGTAATCAAAAGAATGATTTTAATAAAATAACAGCACATTAATTTCATAAAGATGAGCCGGGTAATAAATTATCCGGCTTTTTTATTACATTACACAGGATGTTTTATTATTTATTGTTCACCTCAAAAAAGCTTGATTTTAAAAAAAATATTTTAATTCTTTTACATACTATCAAACGAAATATATTATATTTGAAATTCTATTAGCAAAATAAAGAAAGTGTCAATAAGAATTAAAAATATTTTTAGTGATATTCCTCAAGAATTAAGTAATGAACATTTCGAAACTATTTTTAGAAATGAAAATATAAAACTTGAGAGAATAATATCCGATGGTCATATTTCCCCAGGTGAAAAATGGTATGATCAAGATTTTGACGAATGGGTTTTAGTATTGTCAGGGAAGGCAATCTTGTCTTTTGAAAATAAAACAAAAGACATCATCCTGAATCCCGGAGACTATATCATGATAAAAGCTCATGAAAAGCACCGGGTCAAATATACTGATCTCGGAGAAAAAACGATATGGTTAACTTTACATATAAAGTGATTTTTGAATATGGAAAAAGAAATAAACACTGTCCAGTCATATATCAACAGGGCAAACAGATTCAGGGATATTTATCACGACCTAATGCCTTACAAGGTAAAAGAAATCCTACTTGTCTCACATCTTTATGATGCATATTTAATTGAAGGAGAAGGAAGGTTTTCTGAAATAATGCTATATGATTACGGCAACTTAAATCTCACTTCCCTACCTCGTATCACAGGAGCATCATTTGATGAAAATGTTTTTGATTACCTTGAACAAAAAGAAATAAACCTGGTAATTTTAATGGTCGGATTAGATAAAGAAATCCCCTTAAAAGTTGCAAAAAAAATCAGAAAAAGATATCCTCACAAGCCTATCTTCTTTTTATTAAATGATAATACTTATGAACAGTATTTTTTAAATAAAATATCCTCTCACGAGAATAACATGGTTTTTGTATGGAATGGAGAATCCAGAATATTTTTTGCAATGATAAAATACTTGGAAGATAAAATGAACGCAAAAAACGATACACTTTTGGGTTCCGTAAGACTTATTTTAATAGTAGAAGACTCTCCTGCTTATTATTCTGCTTATCTTTCTAACCTCTACCAGATAATTTTTGACCAAACTAATAAAATAATTGAGGAAATATGGACAGATAATGTATATAAAGTATTAAAACTTAGAACAAGACCAAAGATTCTTCTTGCTAAAAACTATGAAGAAGCAATAGAATTGTTCAATGAATATAAGGATTACTTATATTGTTTATTGACAGATGTTAGATTTAAACGCAATAACAGGTTTCATAAAAATGCCGGATTTGAATTGATAAAAGAGATAAAAAAACAAAAACCCGCTTTACCTGTAATTGTAATGTCTTCTGAAAAAGAAGCAGAATCAAAAGCAAAAGCGCTAAATGCAAAATTTATAAATAAAAGTTCAGAATTTCTTTTAAAAGAACTAAAAACCAAGGTAATAGAAGATTTAAATTTTGGAGATTTTATTTTCAGGAATAAAGAAGGAAATAAAATTTCAAAAGCAAAAACGATTAAAGAATTTGAAAAAATAATTCAAACGATTCCTGATGAGACAATAATCTATCATGCCGCTAAAGATAATTTTTCTCAATGGCTAATGGCCAGAAGTGAGATTCAACTCGCAAAAGTATTAATGCCCAAAAAGGCTCATGATTTTGAAACAGCCAAAGAAATAAGAGAATTTTTATTGGAAACAATTAAACAATACAGAGACGAAAAACCTCATGGCAATCTTATCCCTATTGATGAGCTGGAATGTGTAATTGACGGAAATATTGTTTCATTACGCGGTGGTGCATTTGGTGGTAAAGGTCGGGGACTTACTTTTGCAAACTCTCTTTTATATCAATTTCAAATTGAAAATAAATTTGAAGACATTTCAATAAAATTACCCAAAACAGCCGTCATCGGTATTCATGAATATGAAGAATTTATTGCAAAAATTGATTTAAAACTCAATAATAATCATATTCCTTCCTATGAAAAAATAAAAAACAGATTTTTAAAAGCCGGACTTAGTAAAAAGTTAAATGACAAACTAAAAAAACTATTGGATTGCTTTACAAAACCATTGGCAGTAAGATCTTCCGGAGCATTTGAAGATAGTATCTCTCAACCATTTGCCGGCATTTTTGAAACCTATGTAATACCAAACAATCATCCAAATAAAAAAATACGATTGAAGCAATTATCACAAGCTATCAAACTTGTATTCGCTTCTGTTTTTTCAGAAAAATCAATAAATTATGCTAAAGCATTGGATCAGCGTATGGGAGAAGAAAAAATGGCAATAGTGATTCAGGAATTGGTTGGACATCAATACGATAATCTTTGGTACCCGCATGTCAGCGGAGTTGCCCAGTCTTACAATTTCTATCCTTTTGCAGATATGAAGCCTGAGGACGGCTTTGCCGTAATTGCTTTCGGATTGGGCATGTATGTAGTAAATGGAGAAAATGCATATAGATTTTCACCAAAACATCCTCAAATACAAGTATTATCGCTGGAAGATCAAATCAAATTCACTCAAACATATTTTTATGCTCTTAATATGAATAAAAATGAATTTGATCTAATGAATGGGGTAATGGAAACTATATCAAAAGTAGATATATATGATGCCAGAAAACATAATACGCTAACACATTGCGCATCTGTTTTTGACAATAACAATCAACGTATGTACCCCGGTGTCAACAGACCGGGACCTATTGTAGTGGATTTTGCAAGTATTTTAAAAAACGAATATATTCCTCTGGCTAAAATATTAAATTATCTTATGAGGATTTTTGAGAAAGCATTTGGAACACCAATTGAAATAGAATATGCCATAGATTTAAAAGATGAACCCGTTTTCTATCTATTACAGGTCAAACCGCTTATAAAAGCCACAAAAAGCTATAACTTGAAACCGGAAGAAGTAAAAAAAGAAAATACTATTTTGTTTTCAAAAAAAATAATGGGAAATGGGGAAATAAATTATTTAAAAGATATTATTTATGTAAAAGAAGAAAGTTTTGATAAAACCTTGACAAATAAAATGGTCCCGGAAATTAATGCATTAAATAAAAAAATGAAAAAAGAAGGGAAACAATATGTGTTGATAGGACCCGGCAGATGGGGAACCAGAGATAGATTTCTCGGGATACCGGTAATCTGGCCTCAGATAAGTGAAGCAAAAGTAATAGTGGAAACAGACTTGGACGGATTTCCA
>JALSPW010000314.1 GCA_026985735.1 Saprospiraceae bacterium | reverse complement strand
CAAACTTTGAACTTTAAACTTTATACTTTGAACTTTGAACTTTTGCCTTTGAACTTTAAAAATCCTAAAAAAACATTAAATAATTGTTAAAAAATCGGTATTGGGAACTATTTTTACATTTAAATTCATTATGTTTATAAAATTATTTACTTATTTATTTAAGCAATGTATATAATACAAAATAAAATGAAAACTTTTTATCTATTTTTGGCAGCTATGATAATACCATATTTTTTATCCGCACAAATATTGGAAAAACAGGAAAATACAAGTTTCGGTATGCAGCCTTGCCTTACAACAACGATTCAAAATATAAATAAAAAAGATGTTATAAAATTATGGAAAAAATTCTTTAAAAAATATGGTAAAGTCAAAAAGAACAGTAAAGCAAAAGAATATTATAGCACCGGGGTTAGGATAAACCGTATCAAAGCCGGAGACCCTATAGATGTGTATGCAAAATTTACAGATTTTGTTACCGATACTAAAATCAGTTTATTTTTTGATCTGGGAACAGCTTTTTTAAGTAAAGAAGAATTTCCCGATGAATATTCCGGAGCTGAAGATTTTTTAAATGAGTTTTCTGTTTATGTACGCAAATATATAGTGAAAAATCAATTAAAAGAGGCAGAGTACATGCTGAAAAAATTGAATAAAAAACTTTTAAAGGATAAGAAAGATAATCAAAAACTACATGAAAAAATAGAAACATATAAAAATAAAATAAAAAAAGCGGAAAACGATATTAAACTAAATATTGCTGCTCAGAAGGATCTCGAAAATAAAATTGATCTGCAATCTATGAAATTAAAAGAATTGCAAAATAAATTAAATTCAATAGACAAATAAAACATTTAAAATGAAAAAAATAATATTAGTACTGATTACAATTTCTCTAATCTCTTGTGATGCAGCAACCTTGCAGAAGGTATTGGATAATGCCGGAAACGTTGCAGTTACAAATACAGATATATCCAATGCTCTCAAACAGGCATTGAATAAAGGAATCGAATCAGGTGTCGATTATTTGGCAAAAACCGACGGCTTTTATAAAAGTCCATATAAAATTTTACTTCCGGATGATGCTCAAAAGGTAGTAGAAAAATTAAGGGTTATTCCCGGTTTCGATAAAGTTGAAAATGAAATAACGTTGAAATTAAACAGGGCTGCCGAAGATGCTGTCAAAAGGGCTAAACCTATATTTGTAGATGCAATAAAGCAAATGACTTTTAATGATGTAAAAAATATCTTAATGGGTGAAAAAAATGCAGCTACACAATATTTACACAGGACAACCTACAATAAACTGTATGATGAATTTCACCCCGTCATTTTGGAATCCCTTAATAAATTCGGAGCTGTGGATTATTGGGCTGAGGCAGTCAATACATACAATAGTATTCCATTTATAAAAAAAATGAATCCCAGAATTGATGATTATGTAACACAAAAAGCACTTGAAGGAGTTTTTGATATGGTTGAGAAAAAAGAATTGGACATAAGAACAAATATCAGAGCCAGAACCACCGATCTATTGAGACGGGTATTTTCTTTGCAGGATAAGTAGTGTCTGTCCGAATTATTCATAAACAATTATTAAATCTTTTGTTTGTGTGGGGTTAATTATTCTTAATTTATATATTCTCATTAAACATTTCTGTCAATTAACTTTTTTTTCTTGCAACCTTATTGATTTGTAAAGTGTAATACATTTAATTAATTTATATTAAAATTGAATTAAATTTTTTTGTTAAATAAAAAAATAGATTCTATATTTACGGCTTTAATTTATTTAACAAACCGTAACTATTCAGACATAAGTTATTTAATTAAAAAATTGTTTTTTATTTCAAATTAAATATGTCCTGATAGATACAACAAAACCAACTTGACTATGAGAAAAAAAAATTATTTTTTACTAAGTTTTTTTGCATTTATTATTTTTAATACTTCGTTAATAGCACAGGTAAGTACTACTGCAACAATATCAGGTGTGGTAACCGATGCCAATAACGAACCATTAATTTCTGCTACTGTTACAGCTACTCACGTCCCCTCGGGAACATTTTATGGTACTACAACAAGGAGTGACGGAAGATTTACATTGCCTAATCTCAGGGTAGGTGGACCTTATGTGGTTGAAGCTTCTTATATTGGTAGCAAAAAACAAAAATATGATAATATTTTTCTTCAATTGGGGCAAAAATTATCTTTGGAATTCAAATTAGCCGACGAAGCGGTACAATTGGAAGGAATAACAATTGTAGGCAAATCTGATCCTATTTTAAATAATGAAAGAACAGGAGCAGAAACAGCTATTACTTCGGAACTTATAACTACATTGCCTACTATATCAAGGTCAACTCAGGATTATTACAGACTTAATCCTTCTGCAGATGGCAGTTCATTTGGAGGTAGAAACAACAAAATGAATAATTTTACCCTTGACGGATCAATTTTCAACAATCCCTTTGGACTTGATGCTGCTACACCGGGAAGTCAGGCTAATGCTCAACCTGTTTCACTGGATGCTATAGATCAAATACAAGTAAGTTTAGCACCTTATGATGTTACACAAGCAGGATTTGTAGGAGCTGCCGTAAATGCAGTTACCAAATCAGGTACTAATGAATTTAAAGGAACTGTTTATGGATTTTTCAGAAATCAAGATATGACAGGTGCCAAAGTTAAAGGCAATGATATATTCAGAGCTGATTTACAACATTTGCAATCAGGCTTTAGCCTTGGCGGACCTATTATCAAAGATAAATTATTCTTTTTTGCAAACGTTGAAATCGAAAGAAGAGGAGATTTAGGTACGGAATGGGTGGCAAAGAGAGATGGATTGACAGGTAGCAATGTATCAAGAGTATTAGCTTCTGATTTGGATTTGGTATCTAAAACATTAAAAGATAGATATGGTTATGAAACCGGCCCGTATGAGAATTATACTCATAGAACCGACAATCAAAAAGCATTATTCAAATTGGATTATGTAATTAATAAAAACCATTCATTTTCACTTTCATACAATTATCTTGATGCCAGTAGAGACAAACCGGCACACCCTGAAGCGATAGGTAGAAGAGGTCCCGATGCGATTACTCTGCAATTTTATAATTCAGGATATGCTATACGTAATAAATTACATTCCGTGATAGGTGAAATGAAATCTATTTTTGGAAATAAACTTGCTAATAATTTACAAATAGGTTATACGGCATTTAGAGATTCCCGAAAACCGTTTTCAGAACCGTTCCCAACAATTAACATTGCAAAAGACGGTATTAGGTATATCGTTGCAGGATTCGAACCTTTTTCTATTCATAACAGACTATATCAAGACGTGTATCAGGCTACCGATAATTTTAATATTTATCTTGGAGATCATACTATAACAATAGGAGCTTCATTCGAAAAATTTAATTTTGACAATTCGTTCAATCTAGGTACATATCCGGGGGTATTTGACCCGGATTTTGTCAGTGTTCAGGCTTTTGTTGATTCTGTCAACACCGGAGCATTTGATGCTGTGGTTAATTCAACTCGTGCAGTGGCTAAACAACTGAACGGAGAAGATGGTGAAATGGGTGTAGATCTTGATCCCGATACTGACGGATATCAGGGTTGGGCGCTTGCAGAAACCAATGTCGGACAGATAGCGGCATATTTACAAGATGAATGGAATGTAAGTGACAAATTTACATTGACAGCAGGATTGAGATTTGATAAAGCATTATATTTTGATACTCCGACCAAAATTCAAGAAAATATTGACAGACAATGTTGCTATGCTCCCGATATTGAATGGTACAATAATAATGGGGAAAAAGTTAAAATTGATCATACCAAATTGCCTGAAGCCAAGGTGTTGATTTCTCCGCGTATTGGATTTAATTATGATATAAAAGGAAATAATTCAATGATATTGAGAGGAGGTACCGGTTCATTTACCGGAAGATTCCCTTTTGTATGGATTGGTAATCATGTAGCAAATCCAAATTGGTGGTTTTATTGTGCAACTGCACCGGATTTTCAATGGCCACAGGTTTGGCGCTCCAATTTAGGACTTGACACTAAACTCCCCGGAGATTTCACCCTCTCGGCAGACTTTATTTACACTAAAGATATCAATGCTATGATGGTTAGAAATTGGGGATTGAACAAACCAACCGGAACTTTGCAAGGAGTAGATAATAGACCGATTTACACATTTGATGACAGAGCGACTTTTAATGGATTAGGCTTTCCTATACCGGTTAACGGATATGTATTTACAAATACAGAATTGGGACAAACATTTAATGCAATATTTCAGATACAGAAAAAATGGTCCAATGGTATGTTTACAAGTTTAGCTTACAGTTATCTGGACTCAAAAGATGCCAGTTCGATACCGGCAGAAATTTCTTCTGATGCATTTGCCCGAAACCCTGCTTTTGGTAATGTAAATACACCTGTTCTTTCATATTCAAGATATGGTAACAAACATAGAATAGTGGGTTCGGCATATAAAAAATTCTCTTATTCAAAAGATAAAATGGCTACTTCCGTAGCAGTGTTTTTTGAAGCTGCACAAGGTGGAAGATTCAGTTATACCTACTCAGGTGATATCAATGGTGACGGATCGGGCTTGAATGACCTAATTTATGTTCCTACTGGCGATGATTTATCCAAAATGAATTTCGATGAAACAAATGCGACTGCCGAACAACAAAGAGATGCACTAAATACATTTATAGAGCAAGATTCATATCTGAAAGGAAGAAGAGGACAATATGCTGAGAAATATGCGAGTTTGAGCCCTTGGTATAGTGATATTGACCTTAGAGTACTACAGGATTTTAATTTGAATGTGGGAGGTAAAACCAATACTATTCAAGTAAGTCTTGATGTATTGAATTTTGGCAATTTGATTAATTCAAATTGGGGGGTAAGACAATATCCAACCAATACTCAACCAATTGGTGTAGCTGTTGATGCTGATGGTAATCCTACTTATAGCTTTGATACAAGTTTGAAATCAACTTTCAGAGATGATTTCAGTTTGCAGTCAAGATGGCAAATGCAATTAGGATTGAGATATATATTCTAAAAAATATGTAATTACTTTGATAAAAAAAGCCCGGCTGTTTTAGCCGGGCTTTTTTTATTTGAACCTATTTCCTTCTATAATTTCACAAAATAATTTTATTGAATAAAAACTACCTGATAACTCTCTGTTAAATACCTTTCTTAAAAAAAAAGACTTTATATACGGACTCTAATTTTAAAATATGAAAGAAATATTTTTTATAAACGTATTACAGAGTGAAACAACATTTTATTAAAACCATTAAATTTCTAAGATATGAAAACTATAAATAAAAATCTTAAATTCTTTTTTGTAGCATTTATAATTTTGACAATAGGCATTGGCAATAGTTTTGCCCGTAAATCGACGTTAACTACTGATAATTCTCCCGTACTTACCCAAGAAGAAATACAAGGATTATTGAAAATGAGGGAAGAAGAAAAAATGGCTCATGAAGTATATTCATTTATGTATGAGAAGTGGGATTTTATTGTATTTAAAAATATTGCAGAAAGTGAACTGCGTCATACAAATTCAATAAAATATATCTTAGCTTTTTATAATATTGACGATCCTTATAAAGAAGGCGTTGGTAATTATACAAATCCGGAATTCACAAAACTTTATCGGGATTTAGTAAACGAAAGTTCAAAATCATTTGAGAAAGCTCTGGAAACCGGAGCAAAAATCGAAGATTTGGATATTGCGGATTTGAATGAATTAATGTCCACAACCAAGAATACTAGAATATTGCAAATGTATGAAAATCTAGTTCGTGGCTCAAGAAATCATATCAGAACACTTGTCAACCAACTTCAAATGCGGGGAATTCAATACACTCCTAAATTTCTTATTCAAAATAAATATGATGCAATAATTTCATCAAATATGGAAAAAAGAAATTTCAGAAACAATAACAACTGCACAATAAATAATCAAGGTATGAAAAGAGGACAATATAAACATCAAACCAATATGAAAGGAATGAGTAATAGTAGAAGAAACAA
>JALSPW010000313.1 GCA_026985735.1 Saprospiraceae bacterium | reverse complement strand
TTGCCATCCATTCATTCATAGGTGTTAGTCCTCCTTTAACATATTCATTACCGGGTACATAATTAGGATCCGTTGTGTATCTTAAATCTTCAAGTTTAGGTCCCCATGATACTCCTGTGTAATTTTGTTCATCAGGCATCCAAAGTCCTGTTCTGTCATAAAATCCCATCCAAATATTTGAGCCTTGAGCATAAGTTTTTTGGAGTGGTGGCAATTTGGATACATTATCAATTTTGAGAGCCGAATTTACGTGAACTTTAATTTTACCATGGGTGTTTTTACCCGATTTTGTAGTTATGATAACGGCACCGTTCGCAGCTCTCATGCCATACAGTGCTGTGGCTGCTCCTCCCTTCAAAATAGATATCGACTCTACATCATTAGGGTTTATGTCCATGGCTCTGTTTGATTCCGCAACTCCATCTACTGTATTTTCGCTGTTTCCACTATTATCTATCGGAACTCCATCTACAACAAATAATGGTTGGTTGTTTCTTGTTATTGAAGAAGAACCACGAATTTCCATAAATGTTGATGCTCCTGCTTCACCGGATGCTTTGTTGATGCGAACACCGGCAATCTTACCTTGTAAAGCGTCAAGAATACTTGTTTGTACACTTTTTTCTATTTTATCGGACTTGACATCCTGTACCGCATATCCAAGAGCATTTTTATCTCTTTTTATACCCAAAGCGGTAACTACCACATCTTCCAATTGTACACCGGAAGAAAGAGTAACATTAACTTCATCACTAGTACCTAATTCTACTTCTTTAGTGGTGTATCCTATATAAGATACTACTAGTGTTTTTGCATTAGGTCCTACTTTCAATTGGAATTTACCGTCAATATCGGTTATCGTTCCAAGATTTGTATTTCCTTTAACAACTACAGATGCTCCTATCAGAGGAGAACCCGAATCGTCAGTCACTGTACCATGTACCATTCTCTGAGCTATCATTCCCGATGTAGCCATAACGATGGTAAATAGCAAAAGTAAGAGTTTTTTCATATCACAAGTTTTTGTTTAAAAAAAATAATTTTTAAAAATATCAACTTAAAAAATCACGATTTGATATCTATTACTATATATCTAATCCCTACAAAATTATAAAAAAAATAATTTATTAAAAAAATATTATAAGATTTTATTGATAAAAGGTTTTTTTGAGAATCTTTAAATAAAAATGGGGACTTTACCAGTATGTTGATTTTTAGGATATGATATATTAATGAAATGTATGATATAAAAAATACTTATGCCCCAAGATGCAATAATATTCTAAATTATTATTTCTTTTAAATAAATATTATATAGAGGTTATGTTATTCGTATAATTTCAATATAATATTTTATATTATGTGATAAGTTGTATGTTTATTATTATTTTTAAGCATTCTATGTGAAAATCAGAGCATTTCTGAATATATTTATAAATATTTCAGGTTGTTTTGAGAGATTTATTGTTTAGGTGTACTTGATTTTCGTAATCATTTTATTTAAAACGGGACTTAACTTATTTGTCCAAGACATGTTTTTAGACTTTCTTCCCAGTATTTTAGATTGATATTTAAATTATCTATCAGTTTCTTTTTAGACATTCTACTGTTCATTGGTCTTGGTGCAAGTGTAGGATATTCTGAGGAGGGAATAGCATTTATTATACAGGTTATTTTCTTTATCTCAACTATTTTTTTTGCAAAATCATACCAGGATGTAAATCCTTTATTGCTGAAATTGTATATGCCGTATAATCCTTTATCCAATGTTATGATTTTCATTATTGCATCTGCTAAATCTGTGGCATAAGTAGGGCTGCCAATTTGGTCATTTACCACATTCAATTCTTTTTTCCTTTTACAGAGATTTGATATTGTCGATACGAAATTATTTCCGAATTCGGAATATAGCCAGGAAGTTCTTATTATATAAAATCGGGAAAAAACATCTTTGATTTTATTTTCACCGCTAAGTTTGCTTTCAGCATATTCACCTTTTGGAAAAGTATTGCTTTCTTCTGTCATAATTTCATCTGAATCATTGTTGTAAACATAATCACTGGAAATGTGAATCAAGGTACAACCGGTTTTTGCACATGCAAAAGCAAGATTTTCAGGTCCGGTAACATTGATTTTGAAATTGAGCTCTTTTTCAATTTCCGCTTTGTCTACATTGGTATAAGCTGCTGCATTTATACAATAAACAGGCTTAAATTTGTCAAAAAAAGTATTTACATCATCTTGATTGGTTATATCCAGTTCTTCAACATCCGTGAAAATGAAATCTACTTCCGAATATTGATTTTTAATTTTCCTTATGGATTTTCCCAATTGTCCCTTGGCTCCTGTAACCAAAACTTTCATTTTAATTTTATTTTTTATGTTGCCCGAATATTGGATGTAATTTATCTTTATTCGATAATATAATATCATTTGGACTTATTCCCCAATCAATATTTAATTGCCTGTCATTATAAATTATACCGCCTTCGGCATTTTTATTATAATAATTATCACATTTATAAGAAAATATTGCTTCTTCGCTCAAGACAACAAAACCATGAGCAAATCCTCTTGGAATTAATAATTGTTTTTTATTTTTATCAGTAAGTTCCAGACTAAAATATTTTCCATAAGTTTCCGAATTATTTCTGATATCAACAGCTATATCTAATACTCTGCCTTTGATTACTCTTACAAGTTTTGTTTGTGCAAAGGGTTCTATCTGATAATGCAGTCCTCTAAGTGTGCCATATTTTGATTTTGATTCGTTGTCTTGAACGAAATTTATGTTTTTACCTGTTAATTCCGTAAATTGTTTTTTGTTGAAGGATTCAAAAAAATAACCTCTGTCATCATAGAATACAGTGGGTTCAATAATTAGTAAATCCCTTATAAAAGTAGTGGTTATCTCCATACAAATCATTTTTTTCTAAAATATATACTTATTGGCACTCCTGTTAAATCATATTTTTTTCTCAATTGATTTTCCAAATATCCTTTGTAATTTGCTTTAACATGTTCCGGATAATTGCAGAAAAATGCAAAGGCCGGATAATATTTAGGAATCTGACTGACATATTTTATTTGGATATAATTGCCTCTATGGGTTGGAGGAGGAATTTTCTGTATAGCATCCAGCATATATTCATTTAGCTCCGAAGTTTTAAATTTTTGTTGTCTTTTTTCATATACTTCAAGAGCTTTTTCTATAGCTTTATATATTCTTTGTTTGTTTAAAACGGAAACAAATAAAATAGGAACATCGCTGAATTTACCGAGTTTCTTTTTTATTTTTTCTTCAAATTCTTTTGCTGTGTTGGTTTCTTTTTCGATAAGATCCCATTTATTAACCAGAATAACAATTCCTTTTTTTCTTTTTGCCGCCAAATCAACAATACTCAAATCCTGTGCTTCCAATCCGGCTTTGGCATCTATCATAACAATTGCTACATCTGCTTCTTCAATGGCTCTTATGGCTCTCATAACGGAATAGAATTCCAGATCTTCATAAACTTTGCTTTTTTTTCTGATTCCGGCTGTATCAACCAATATGAATTCTTTCCCGTACTTTTTATATACTGTATTTACAGAATCTCTTGTAGTACCGGCGATATCGGTTACTATGTTTCTCTCTTTTCCGGTCAAGGCATTTATGAAAGAGGATTTTCCAACGTTGGGTTGTCCTACAATTGCAATTTTTGGGTAATCCGGTTTTATTATTTCTTGTTCATCTCCTATGAGGTCGGTAATAGCATCCAATAAGTCCCCGGAACCTCCTCCGCTAATAGCAGATATAAAAAAAGTGTTTTCAAACCCCAAGCTCCAAAATTCGTTTGCTATTAATAATCTTTCGTGATTATCTACTTTGTTAACAGCAAGAAAAACCGGTTTTTTACTTTTTCTTAACAAATTTGCTATATCGTCATCCAGATCAGTGATTCCGGTGGTTGTATCCACTACAAAAATAATAGCATCTGCCTCTTCGATAGCTATTTGTACCTGAACACTAATAGCTGATTCAAAAATATCTTTAGAGTCCTTTACAAATCCCCCTGTATCTATGATTGTGAATTCTTTTCCATTCCAAATGCAGGTATTGTAAATGCGATCTCTTGTAACGCCACTAACGTCATCAGTTATTGCATGTCTTTCACCTGAAAGTCGGTTAAATAATGTTGATTTTCCTACATTTGGCCTTCCTACTATTGCAATTGTCTTCATTAAAATTAATGTTTTGGCAAAATTAAAAATAATACCTGAATATTATAAATATTAGGGATTATTTAGTGTCTATCCATAAAATCATTAAAATTTAAAAACATTCTTTTTGCGATATTTTTATTTTCTTCAACTCGCTGATACCAAGGCATCACTTCGTTTCAGAAAAGTAAAAATCTCATCAAAAATCTTTGTTTTTAAAAATTCAAGCACATTATAGACAGACACTATTTAGTGTCTGTCCATAAATGGCTTAATTTTTTTTAAATTTAATATTTTTATGGACAGATATTGATTAGTGTATACTGTTTTTAGTCTTTTCTATTATATTATTTATGTATTCTTTAGGAGATTCTCCTCTATATCCAGATGTTCTATACAGAATTTTACCATAGTTATTAAGTAATATGACTGTAGGCAGTCCTCGTATATTGAATTTTTTTGCGAGATTCTCATTTTTTTTACTTTGTTCTTTTGATAATTGATTTTTCTGCATTCTTGGAAAATCAGCCAATACCATTATCAAATTATTTTTTGCCCATTTTTCAAATTCCTCCGAGTGAAAAATAGCTGCGTGAAGTCTCTTGCACGGTGGGCACCAGTCAGAGCCGGTAAATAATATCAGAACAGGTTTCTTTTCGGATTGTGCCAATTCCAATGCTTTATCGTAATCGTACTTCCAATCATTTTGAGCATAATTGTTGATTGAAAAAAAAGCAATAAATAAAAAAGCAATTAAAATTTTAGTTTTCATATAAAAATAATTTTTTAGACACTACTTAGAAAAATCATTTAATCAAAGGTAAATTAAACAAAATATTGTGTTTAATCGATGCAATGATATTAATTCTCGGTAGTTGTTTTTAAGAAATAATTATTAGAACTAACTGTTTTTAATTAAAAATGTTGCAATTTGGTTGAGAAAATATTTTTGATTAGTTAATCATTTTCATAGAGAATATACAAATGTTATTGTAAAAAATTTTAATTTCGCATTTTTAACACAATTAGAAATAGAATGGAAGTTTTTTCCGGGAAAAAAAAGAATGTAAGAAAATTACCTAATCCTGAAAAGGAAATGTCTTTTTTGGATCATCTCGAAGAATTAAGATGGACTATTATACGTTCCGTCTTGTATATTGTGATAATTGCTATTATTGTTTTTCTTGCTAAGACATTTATTTTTAATTATGTTATATTTTCGCAGTTAAATGAAAATTTTCCAACCTATAGATTTTTTTGTTTTTTGGGAGAAAGGTTTTGCGTTCATCCACCTCAGTTGAATTTGATAACGAGAGCAATGGGAGAACAGTTTTTGGTTCACATAAAAGTCTCTATGGTTTTAGGTTTTATTGTCGCATTTCCTTTGGTACTTAGAGAAGTATGGAAATTCGTTGCGCCCGGTTTGAAAGAAACAGAAAGAAAAGTTACATTTAATATAGTTTTTATTTGTTCTTTTTTGTTTTTTTTCGGAGTATTATTCGGATATTTTGTAATTGCTCCATTTGCGATTAAATTCTTTGCCGAATATACAGTTGGTCAATTTGCACAGACAGCTCCTACTTTGGATTCTTATGTAGGGTTTTTAACTATGCTTACTATTCCTGTTGGCTTCGTTTTTGAACTACCGATAGTTGCGTATTTTCTTGCTAAAGCCGGTATTATTACTTCTTCGCTTATGCGCCAATATCGTAAGCACGCAATAATAGTGATTTTAGTATTGGCGGCAATAATTACTCCACCGGATGTATTTACTCAGGTATTGATTGGTATTCCTATTATTATGATTTATGAGATAAGTATTTTTGTAGTTAAAAGAGTTGAGAAAAAGTTAAAAGATAAAGAAAATGAATAGATTATCCTCAAATTGGACCTTGGTGCTTAAAATCTTTATTCCTGTGTTTTGGTTGATGTTCTTTGGGGCTTTGACTTTTGCTGCATTTATTTCCAATCCTATTGAGGCACCACAATTTACAACTAAAGTATTTAAAATAGAAATGTTAATTGTTTTTACTTCAGGTTTACTGTTTTTTATATTTACTTTTTTCAGATTAAAAAGAGTTGATGCGGATGATAAAAATATTTACATTTCCAACTATTTTAAAACATATAAATATCCACCTGATAGCATTTCACATATTGTTATATATAATCATTTGGTGATAAAAGTTGCACATCTTTATTTTAAAGGAAAATCATCATTTGGCAATAAAATATTTTTTATTCCTTTTCATAGAAATCTCAGGGAATTTAGTATGAAAAATGATATACGATTAAAAAATTATAAATCAGCTGATTGATGTCATTATCTTATTTCTTAATTCTTGGATTTTAACTTTTTTATCACTATTATTGTATCTGTATGAATTGATATAATCTATTGATAAATCATAATATTTTAATGAATACCATGCGGTCAATGGAAGTGAAATAAATACAACTCCTACGGTTTTTAAATATAAAAATCCCAAAATATTAATTATTAAATAATATAGCGCGTAGAAAAATTGTGATATTAAAACTTTTAAGACTGCTTTGTATTCATAAACTTTTGTATATTTCTTAACTATTAATATTGCAGGTAAAACAGGTAGAAAATTTAAAATAATACCGGTTATAAATAATGGGAATCCCAAAATAAGTGAAATAGTATTAAAAATAGTGACATTATTTTTCACTAATGAAAAATCAGTTATATTTTCTTTAGTAAGGAGAGAGAAATAGTTGTTGACATTATTTTCTAGTTTTATAAATTGATTTTCATTCATTTTTTCTATAAGTTGAGAGTATGACTTTAAATTTTCAGGTATACTTGAATTTGTTTCATATATTTTATGCTTACAGCAAATCAATTCATTGTTTATAAGTAAAATTTGTAATTTGGCAAATACGTGTTGTTTTCTTTTTTCAGTAATAATAATATTAACATCATGCATTTTTGTGTTTATATAGGAATTTAATTCCCGGATGATTGCATTTTCTTTTTTATTTTCCATGATATCCGGTGTTAAGCTTATGGCTTCTCCTAAGTATATATTTAAATACGATCTGAATTTATCCGGTTGGGAAAAATTAAAACCTGTTGGTATTATTTTTAAGTTATTTATTCCGTTTTTTAGCGCTCCTACACCGATTCTTGAAACACCTTTTTTTATTGGATTCAAATTGAACTGATACTTAGTAGTCCCTTCAGGATAGATGCCTATAAAAGCATTTGTTTTTAAGTTTTTATAGATTTCCGAAAATACTTCATTATTTTTTTTTACATTATTGAAACCTTCCGACTGTCTGTAAATCGGTAATAATTTTATGATATCAAAAAACCATTTTAATATGGGAATGTTCACATAATCAGATCTTACTAAAAAATATACGGGCTTCTTAATAATGGTTGTTAATATTATCGATTCATAAAATCCAGCCGGGTGATTTGAAGAAAACATAGTCGGCGTGTTGTAATCAATTTTTGTTTTATTCTGAATAAAAACATTTTTATAAAAAAACTTAATTCCACATTTGGCATACCATCTTAAAAACTTATAAATCATATTCTCTTGTTTTTTTACATTTTATTTCCCTACTTCTGTATAATATCAAATAAAAAAATTACGTATATTTGTCATTGTTCAATTAGCAACTACTCAGATTGAATGCTTTTAGTATTGGAAGTAACTATTTTTATACCAAAAGAAGCAGATATTATAAAGGAATAGTGGAGCTATTCCCAAAATATTGCCGAAATGCGTATTAGTTTTTTTAATAATGAATTTACTGAAAAATAATTAAAAAAACTATTACGAATCTCTGAATGTATTAATTTTTTTAAATTTCAAAAAAAAATTAAACAAATGTATTTTGGTGCAAAAAGAGAATTTTCAGCCAAAATGATTTTACCCGGGTTATTGCTTCAATTATATACTTATAATAATTTCAAAAGCACTATGTATGAGTAGTTATATATAATTTTTCGCGAAATTAAATTAATTTTCAGTAAATTGAAAAAAGAAATCAAAAATAAATCAATAATTGTTATTGCAGGACCTACTGCTGTAGGAAAAACTTCCGTTTCAATACAATTGGCAAAAAAATTGAATTGCGATATTATTTCAGCGGATAGTCGCCAGGTATATATTGAAATGAATATTGGTACGGCAAAGCCGGATATAGTTGAGATGCACGGAATTAAACATCATTTTATTGGTAATGTGTCGGTAACTCAAGATTATGATGTTGCTTTATATGAAAAACAAGTGAATTTATTTTTAGAGAATTATTTTAAAAATAATGATGTTGTTATTATGACGGGAGGAACAGGGCTTTATATCGAGGCAGCAACGATGGGATTGGATTATTTTCCTGATGTCGATTCAAATGTTAAATCTGATTTAATTGAATTGTATGAAAGCAGCAGTATCAAAGTGCTTCAAAAAATGTTAATAGAATGCGATCCGGAATATTATGCTATTGTGGATTTGAATAATCCGCATAGGTTGATAAGAGCTTTGTCTGTATTTAAACAAACTAAAATACCTTATTCAAAGTTTTTAAAACAAAAAAAATACAGAAATAAATACAATATTTTAAATGTATTATTAAAACTACCAAGAGATGTTTTGTATGACAGGATAAATAAAAGAGTGGATGTTATGTTGGAAAAAGGACTTATTGATGAGGTTAAGGGATTATATAAGTATAAAGCGTTAAAAGCTTTGAACACTGTCGGTTACAAAGAAATATTTGATTATTTGGATAATAAAATATCCAGGGAAGAAGCTATCAGGCTTATTAAAAGAAATAGTAGAAGATATGCTAAAAGACAAATGACTTGGTTTAATAATCGTGGAAAATGGAATACTTTTGCTCCTGATGATATAAATGGGATTTTGGAATATATAAATAGAAATGTTTTTTAGTCCAACTGTCCCACATTATTTTATTAATTTTGGGGTCACCTTAATTCCCAGCGGATCAGTTGGTATGAATTTATATTAAATATTTCATGTTTATGATAGTTTCTTGTAAAATAATTATAATAATTAGAATAATTTGGGTCTGATTTTTGTTATACCATTATATATAGCATATTAAATAGCATTAATTATGGATGAAATTAAAGAAATAAAGAAAAATAGTTCGGAACTTATTATTAAAAATCACATGATTTGGTCCATGGGAGCAGGTTTTATTCCTGTACCTCTTTTGGATTTTGCAGCAATCAGTTATATTCAATTGGATATGATTAGGCAGCTTGCGAAATTATATGAAGTTGATTTTAAAGAGACGGAAGGCAAAGCGATTATTACTTCACTTACTTCAGCGGGATTGGCAAAAGCAGGTGCAGCTAGAGCTATAAAGTTTATTCCTGTTATAGGTTCTTATCTTGGTGGAGTGGCGACTGCTGTATTATCGGGAGCATCTACATATGCTATCGGGGAAGCATTTAAAAGACATTTTGATAAGGGAGGTACGTTTTTGGATATAGATCTCAATTCTTTGAAAAAAATGTACATGGATAAATTTGAAAAAGGAAAGGATATAGCAGAGGATTTTTCCAAAGCTCAAAAAGAAAAAGAACATATCGTAGAAGAAGTGGAAAAGAAACGGGAAAATCTTAAAACTACGGACGAGATAATCATTAAGCTTAAAGAACTTGGTGAATTGAAAGAGCAAGGAGTGATTACCAAAGAAGAATTTTCTAAAATGAAATCCAAATTACTTGAGTTTTGATTTCTTATTGCTGAATTACCGGTATATTTGAATTATGATTAAAATTTCCAGTGTTCATAATAAAAAAATTCTGAAATTAAGAAAACTATATAAAAGTCGTGAAAGAAAGGCAGCAGATGTTTTTTTAGTTGAAGGAGTTAAAGAAGTATCCAGAGGTATGGATTCCGGATTTGATCTTGATTCCATATATTTATGTAAAGAAGTTTTTAAGGATGACATAAGAGATTTTATATCAAAAATAATAAACGATATACCTATTTATGAATTGGAAAAGTCTGTTTATACTAAAATTGCCTATAGAGATAATACGGAAGGAATTATTGCATTGTTTAGAAAAAAAGTATTTTCATTGGAAGATTTCAAATCATATTCAGGTCAACAACTTTTTTTAGTATTGGAATCTGTAGAAAAACCAGGAAATCTTGGTGCAATTCTAAGAACAGCAGATGCAGTTGGTGCGACAGCCATTATATTGACTGAAACCAAAGTGGATCAATATCATCCAAACGTGATAAGATCAAGTATTGGGGCTGTTTTTACTATCCCGGTTATAGTGGCATCAAACAGGGAAACGCTTCAATGGTTGCGTAAAAATAATGTTAAGATTTACTCGGCAGCTCTTCCTGCTTATAAAAATATTTATGATCTGGATTTGAAAAATAAAATTGCCTTGACGTTTGGAACGGAGTCAAAAGGATTATCAGAGTTTTGGTTGAATAATTCCAACGAAAACTATACTATTCCTATGAAAGGGATTGTAGATTCTCTTAATGTTTCGGTATCCGTAGCTGTTTCGGTTTATGAAGTAGAAAGACAACGGCAGTATGATCAGCTTTAAGTATTAATCTTCTTCTTCCACTATTTTTCTTAATTCATTTAGTTTAAGCATGCAATCAATTGGCGTCATCGAATTTAAATCAAGTTCCAAAAGTTCTTTTTTTATTTTTCCGGCTGTTTCATCCACCGTATCAAAAATACTTAATTGAATAGCATTTTGAACCGGTATATTTTTGAGTTTTTCTCCGGTATTGGGGATTTCACTATCATTATCTCTCATTTTTTGTTCGAGATGATGCAAAATAGTATATGCTTGATCAATAATCATCCGCGGCATTCCTGACATCCTTGCAACATGAATTCCAAAACTGTGTTTGCTTCCTCCCGGAACCAATTTGCGTAAGAAAATTACTTTGTTACCGATTTCTTTTGTTGATACATTAAAGTTTTTGATTCTATCGAATTTCGGTTCCAGTTCATTTAGTTCATGGTAATGGGTAGCAAAGAGCGTTTTAGGATTTGCCTTGGTGTTTTCATGTAAAAATTCAGTCAATGCCCAAGCTATAGATATACCGTCATAAGTACTGGTGCCTCTTCCTATTTCATCGAGTAAAATCAGGCTTCTTTCGGAAATATTGTTTAATATATTTGCAGTTTCATTCATTTCAACCATAAATGTAGATTCCCCGCTTGATATATTATCAGAAGCTCCAACTCTGGTAAATAATTTATCCACAAAACCTATTTCAGCTGAAGTTGCCGGTACAAAAGAACCTATTTGAGCAAGCAGGACAATCAAGGCTGTTTGCCTTAAAATAGCAGATTTACCTGACATATTCGGACCGGTAATCATCATTATTTGCATATCATCGTTATTGAGATATATATCATTTGGAACATAAGTTTCTCCCGGTTCCATAAATTGCTCGATAACAGGATGCCTTCCGTCTTTTATGTCGATTATTAAAGAATCATTTACAATTGGTTTGGTGTATCTGTTTTTATATGCTATCGTGGCAAATGAAATTAAAACATCAATTTTGGATAAAATATTGGCATCGTGCTGAATAGGGGAAATATAATTCATGACATCAGCAACAATACTCGAAAATAACTTTTCTTCGATTTGTAATATCTGTTCTTCGGCGCTTAATATTTTTGATTCAAGTTCCTTAAGTTCCGGAGTGATATATCTTTCAGCATTTGTAAGAGTTTGCTTACGTATCCAATCCTCTGGAACTTTGTGTTTATAGCGGTGTGTAACTTCCAGGAAGTAACCGAAAACATTATTAAATCCGATTTTTAATTTTTCGATACCTGTTAATTCCTTTTCTCTTTCGAGAATATCATTTAGGATATCTTTACTGTGATTGACCAAATATCTTAAATCATCCAATTCCTTACTTACCCCTTCTTTAATTACTCCTCCCTTTGAAACCGCAATAGGAGCGTCATCATTTATTTCTTTTGTGATTCTTTCCCTGATATCATCGCAAAGAATGATTTGATTTCCTAAGGCCTTTAAATTACTATTATCTGTATTTTCTAAAATAATTTTAATTTGTATCAAAGCTTTTAGTCCTCGATTAAGCATTAACAATTCTCTGGGATTGATTTTTCCAAGTGAAACTTTTGAAATGAGCCTCTCCAGATCTCCGATTTTTTTTAGATACAAATTTATATCTTCTGCTGTATAGTTATTATTGTAAAAAAATTCTACTATATTTAGTCTACGATTGATATTTTCAGGAGAAAGTAAAGGCATTAATAGCCATTTCTTTAGCAATCTTGCACCCATCGGAGATATGGTTTTATCGATAACCGAGATAAGAGGTACACCGGATTGATATTGAGCTTGTATCAGTTCCAGATTTTTAATAGTAAATCTGTCAAGCCACATATAGTTTTCATCGTAGATACGCTGTATTGAATTTATATGTTTTAAATTTTTATTTTCTGTACTGTTAAGATAGTGTAAGATTGCTCCGGCGGCAACTTGCGCTAATTGCATATCTTCAATTGCAAATCCTTTTAAAGAATTAACTTCAAAATGCTCAAGTAATCCTTCTCTGCAAAAATCATAAGTGAATATCCATTCATCAATAGGGTATGTGTAAAATCTGTTTCCAAATATTTTTTCATATTGTTTCTTAAAAGATTTGGAATATATAATTTCGGATGGAGAAAAATTTTGAATTAGTTTTTCAATAGTATTTTTATCACTTTGCGTTACCATGAATTCTCCGGTTGAAATATCCAGAAAAGCTGCGCCCCAATCTCCTTTTGTTGTCATGTGGATGGAGGCGAGATAATTATTGTCTTTATAATCTAATAATTTTTCATCGGTTTTAATTCCGGGAGTTATTATTTCGGTTACACCGCGTTTTACTATTTTTTTTTGTTTGGAAGGTTTTTCCAATTGCTCACAAATAGCAACTCTGTATCCGGCTTTTACCAATTTGGGAAGATAAAGATCTAAGGCGTGATAAGGAAACCCCGCAAGTTCGAGATCATTACCTCCGTTATTTCTTGATGTAAGCACTATTCCAAGAGCTTCTGCTGTTTTTATAGCATCTTCCCCGAATGTTTCATAAAAATCTCCAACCCTGAATAATAATATAGCATCAGGATGTTTTGTTTTTATCTGATGATATTGTGTCATTAGAGGTGTGATCTTAGTATTTTTATTGCTTCCTTCTTTTGCCAATTTTTATAATTTTATTTTGGAAAACAAAAGTAATGAAAATATACGAATATTTTTAATATATAATAAAAATCTATGTTTTTTACTGCTAAAAATGTTTTACCTGTTAATAGTTGTTTAAGAATTTTACAACAACCATCCCCATACAAAGAAAAGTTCAAAAATCAAAATCCCAAAAATGCAGTTTTTTATAAACGAAGTGAAATAATTTTCAAATCAACTTCAGAACAACTGACCCGTAAAAATAATAATTTGAATAACATCATGAACGTGAGACAAATAATTGAGAAATGAGAATTGAGAATGACAAAAGAGAATTTTAATTATGAATGGTGAATGATAAATTATAAGTTAAAAAGCCGGTTTTGAAGTCATTCTATCGCATGCTTCCAAGTCCGGTCTCCAATTATCTAAAAATGATTTACACTGTGAGATTTACTCACTCGACTCTATCCGAGACTCAACCCACCCGCTACTGATGTAGAGGTTCCTTCATTACCAAAAGAGGTTTACTCTTTTGGTTCTCTCCTACGTCAAGACCATTCAGTCATCATTAAAGGAAAAGTTAAAATATTTTAATAAATTAATTTTATTAATTTTGGGGTTACCTTAATTCTCAAATGCCCAGTTGTTTTGAGCTTATAAAAAAAGCCGCTTCAAAAAATTATGAAACGACTTTTTAGAACCAAAATTTGTATAAAACTATGTTTTTCAGGATTATATTATCTAACTATTTCTATCTTTTTGATAAATTTTTGATGATTCTCAGTGTTAATATCAATAAAATAGATACCGTTTTCATAAGTACTTAGATCAATATCAATTTTTTTGCTTTTAGTAATTTTTTTATTAATCATCAACATTCCCAGTGAATTGTATATGCGGTAGCTAAGGATATTATCATTTCCGTCTATAAAAATATTTACGTTATTTTCAGTAGGATTGGGATATAATAAAATTCCTGTGTCATTATTATCTGTATTATTATTTCCTTTCAAATTAAGATAAACGGTAGTTTCAATATCAGGAATTCTGACTGATTTACCTGTTCCGTTTGCAATAGTGATATTTGTCAGTTTTATTGTGAAAGGAATTTTTTGTTGATTGGTATTTCTTTTTAAACCGTCAATATCATCTTCGACAATAAAATCACAAGTAGCAATTTTTCCGATTCCGGTTACTCCTGAAAAACCAATTCTGGAAAATGCTGCGTCTACCTGTCCATCCTGATATTGCTTTGAAATCTGCATTGATGCTTTTCCATTTGCTAACCAGGAATCAGTATAAAATTTATGATGTAATGAAGCTGAATCAGCTAAATAACTATTTACAGACAAGGTATATGCTATTCCGTTGATATCTTTGGCAGGATTATCTTCATCACCGGCAATAATGTATAAAGTCAAAACATCGCCTGAATCCACTTCCGTTTGATCAGGAATTAGATATAGAGGAAATTCTGTTTCTTGTACTAATCTATCCGAATAGATATTATGAAGTTTATTGAAATGCTCAAGTATATCCAGGCTGTCATTAGATGTTATTTTTCCATTGCCATCAGCATCTATATGATTAAGGTTTATACCATTATCAATTTGTGTTATATCCCAATCTTCCGCATTAAGTCCCAGCCAATTAACAGTTGAATATTCTCTTGCTGGGCCTGTATTCCCCAGATACATTGCTATAGGTAAAATATCTTTAGCATTTACCTTTCCGTCATTGTCGGTATCTCCACGCCATATACAACTCGTCGCTGCACAAGCACATGAAGTATCGGATTGCTCACTGTAAATATGTGGAAATACTTTCAATATTTGGCAAGAATCATTAGGTGGGCAATATTCCAATTCAAATCTATCTACCCCTGTATAATCTTCGGGAGGTGTATATACAACAAAATGATGTCCTATAACATCTTCACAATTTACATATACCGTATCCCAATCATTATATATATCTACAGATCCCTCAAGAGGAGCGGCATGAAGATTGAAAGAATACCCATCAATAGGTATATCATAATACAATACGTATTGGCTGTTTTCTGACATAAATATATTGTAAGAATAATAATTTGACGGATAAAAGTTGTCAACAAAGATTTTTACCGTAGCAGATTGAAAATAGTTAAATGACAACTGAAGTGTGTATGTAAATTCGTCATATCCGTTAAAATCATCATCCGGAGTATATGTAAATTCTCCCTGGCCATTATATGACAAAGTTCCGTTTTCAGGATCTGTATGGCTCAATGAGAAATAATTTTTCTTATAATCGTTGTCTATTACATTAAATGTTACTGCTGTATTTAATCCGGTATATACATTGTCGTCGATTACAACTCCTCCATTATCTTTTCCTTCATAAATTTCGACAAAAACAACTATAGTGTCGGAACTGTCAACAAAATGAAATTCGTCAGTACCCGTGGAATCTATATCCGGAGAGTAAATTAACTCCGGATCATTTGTGAAATCGATATCACCCAATTGGGGCGTAAAATTCGAATCAATCTGAAATCCCGGTTTGTTTAAAATAATAGGAAGTGTATTGGTATTTGTAACATAATAATATAAAGTGTCAGCAGTAATGTTTTGGTCATCAACTCTTACTATCACATTCCCTATTGCAGAAGAACCTAAATTGTCGGTTACTTTATAGTTGAAATAGGTTAGTCCGGTGAAACCGGAATCAGGTTTGAATATTATTTTTTCACCTGAAAGTGTAGCTGTGCCATTATTTATATTTAATATGCCATCTATATAAAGGCTATCGGCAGTAGTATTGTCATTAGCCAAAACATCAATTGTGTCACCTTGAGAATTTGTATTGACAAAAACAATATCATTTTGTGCATTTATGATAGAGTTTAGTACGTCTATGTCAATGATTGTTCTTTTTATAGCCCAATCCATTAATGATGATCCGGGATTTCCACGATATTCCAAAACAGCGTGGTCTTTACCTGTGAAGTTATTATCCGGAATATATTTTAAATGGAATGTTAAAGGATTGGAATTACCTGTTCCGGGTAATACATTATCTATAGTACCAAAACTAACCGGTACTATTTCCACAGGAGGCAGGGCATTTGCTTTCATGTAAAAATGTAAAGTGTCATTCTTTAACATTTTAAAATGCATATACGGCAAGTTCTGACTAAAAGAATTGACAGAAAAGCTATATAACAATGCCAAAACCAGAATAAATTTATATTTAATTTTCATGGCTTTGTTCAAATTTTGGTTTCCTAAAGGCGAAGGTAAATAAAAAAAACATATTTTCAAAAAAATAATTAAAAAAATATCAATATATATTATATTTTACGGTAATAAGATACAATAAAGAGGGAGTATGCTGCTAATATTTTAAAAAAAAATGTAATTTTGTCAAATGAAAAACTCGAAAATCTATAATTCTTTACAAAAATTAAACGTATATGAATTAAACAATTTTGAAAAATTCATTAATTCTCCATATTTTAATCAAAATGAAAAACTTGTCAGGTTTTATTCTTATTTGCTGCCTTATCTTAAAGGTAAAAAACAAGGAGACATCAATAAAATAAATATTTGGGAAGAACTGTCTCCCGGAGAAAGTTTTGATGATATAAAATTTCGTAAATATACTTCTGATTTATTGAAATTATTTGAACGGTTTCTTGCCCAGCAAATGTATGATAGAAATAATTTAAATATTGCTAATAATTTATTAGCTAATGTTAGTCAAAAGAGGATGCTGAAATTATATAATTCAGTGTTATCAACGGCAGAAAGACTTTCTTTACGCTATTTGGATCGTAATTCCGATTACTATTATTATTTATTTAATTTTGAAAAGAACAAATTTAATTTAACATCTGAATTTGAAAAAAAATCCAAAAAGAAAACCAAATACAATTGGTTGAATATTGATAAAATGGGAGAAAATCTGGATGTTTTTTATATCGGGGAAAAATTGAAACTATATGTTACTTTATTGAGTTGGAAAAGGGTATATAATCTTGACATTGAATTGAAATTTATAGATGAGATAATAGAATTTATTAAAAGAATGGATTATGAGAAATATCCGCCCATAGCAATTTATTATCAGATTTTTCTTACGCTTAATGACATGGATAATCAAAATCATTATTTTAAGCTAAAGGAGATGATAAAAAATTATATAAATACTTTTCCATTGGAGGAAGCAATGGATATCTATGAATCCGCATTAAACTATTGTATTAAAAAAATTAATATGGGAGAGGAAGGTTTTTTTAAAGAAATTTTTTCTCTGTATAATGAAATGATTAGTTATGACCTTGTATTTGACGAAGAGGGTTTAAGTCCTACCAGATTCAGGAATATTGTTATAACTGCCTTGAAAGTTAAAGAATTTTCATGGGCTGAAAATTTTATTGAGAAATATCAAAATTATATTCCTGATAAATACAGGGCCAATGCTGTAACATTCAACTTTGCCAGACTTTATTTTCATAAAAAAGATTATTCCAAAGTGATTGAATATCTTAGAGATGTTGAATTTGATGATATAGTTTATGAACTAAGTTCAAAACAAATGCTGATAGCAACATATTATGATACGGATGAGTTAACGCCATTGTATTCCTTACTTGATAGTTTTAATGTGTTTTTAAACAGACACAAAAGAACGATTCCTGAAAATAGAAGAAAAAATTATAAATTATTTATTAAGTATGTAAAAAAACTCCTAAATATAAATCCTTTGGATAAATCAAGTCTGAAAAAACTTAAAAAAGAAATTATTGAAGCAGGTAATATTCCGGATAAAAAATGGTTAGTGGAAAGAGTTGAAGATTTGGGAGGATAATTGGGCGGCCAATCGGATTCGAACCGACGACCCCGGGAACCACAATCCCGTGCTCTAACCAACTGAGCTATGACCGCCATATAAAACCAAAATAAAAAAATATTTCTTCTTTTGTTTCAGGCTGCAAAATTATAACAAATTTTTTTATAAGCAAATTTTATTCACTATAATTAATGATATTTTAAAATTTGTTTGAGTGAAGATACCATTTGAAAGGTAGCGAGACTTCCAATTATAATTGTATTTTGTTTTTTACTTGATAAATACCGGGATTTTTTGTAATTTCGCAGATTAAGATTAGTAAATTATGAATATGAAATACCTTATTGTAATATTTTTATCAACTGTTTGTTTTAATTCTTTACAGTCACAAAATTATGATTGGAAATCGAAAGTGGCACCTAAAGTGTTCGAGCAATTTGAGCAAGTACCTAATGTGGAATATATGGTACAATTAAATGGTAAAGCGGATTTATCCATAGCTAAAACATTTTCTACAAAATATGAAAAAACTTCTTATGTGTATAATGTTTTACGAGGTTTTGCCGCAAATAGTCAAAGAGATATTATTAATTATTGTAAACAGAAGCATTTAAAATATAAATCTTTTTATATCGTAAATGCCATTTTGATTAAATCGGGTTTCGAACAGATGAAAGCATTAGCTCAAAGGAATGACGTGAAATTTATAGAAGCGGATCCTTCTGTGAGACAAGATGTATTGAAAAGGGATTACACAATTGAAAACAGATCTCCCGATAATTTGGAATGGGGTATTGATATGATAAATGCAGATGATGTATGGAATATGGGGTACACAGGGGATGGCGTTGTTGTAGGTGGTCAGGATACGGGTTATAGATGGACTCATGAGGCTTTAAAATCTAAATATAGAGGCTGGGATGGTTCAGTTGCTGATCACAATTATAATTGGCATGATGCAATTGATTCCATTGATAGTCATAATAGCGGTACTAATCCTTGTGGGTTGTCCATTAAAGTTCCATGTGACGATAATGGTCACGGAACTCATACCATGGGGACGATGGTTGGTTCATCAGGCTCCAATGATATAGGAGTGGCACCTGATGCCAAATGGATAGGGTGCAGAAATATGGAAAGAGGTTATGGTAAGCCTTCGACATATATTGAATGTTTTGAGTGGTTTTTATCTCCTACCGATACAAATGAAATGAATGCAGATCCTTCCATGGCGCCTGATGTTGTAAATAATTCTTGGTATTGTCCTGCATCGGAGGGTTGTGATAATTCCAATTACTCGACGATGGAAGATGCAGTTAATAATCTAAGGGATGCCGGAGTTGTTGTAGTTGTTTCAGCAGGAAATAGCGGTCCAAATTGTTCAACAATAAATACGCCGCCAAATTTTTTTAGTTCGAGTTTTGATGTTGGTGCTACCAATAGCTCGGATACTATTGCTAATTTTAGTAGCCGTGGTCCTACTGCAGGATATGGTAGCAGTATATTGAAACCCAATATAGCGGCACCGGGAGTAGATGTCAGGTCCAGTACTTATAATAATGATTCCAGTTATGGTGTTAAATCGGGTACAAGTATGGCTGGTCCGCATGTTGCAGGTGCAGTGGCTTTATTGATTAGTGCATTTCCCTCTTTTAAGGGTAATCCGGATACTATTGAACATGTTTTGCAAAATTCCGCAGTTTATCTTGATACAGATCAATCCTGTGGTGGAGTGGATGGGACGGAGACACCTAATAATACTTATGGGTATGGCAGATTGGATATTTTGGCTGCTATAAATTATGTAAATTCCCTACCTTTAAAAATTATTTCTTTTGAAGCAGAAAAAATATCAGGTGGAAAAATTAGGTTGTATTGGGATATTAGAGATGAAAACGGAAAAGTCCTTGAAGTACAAAAAAGTAAAAACGGCATCAATTGGGAAATGGTTTCCGGTTTTGAATTTATTGATAAGGGGACAGTGTATGACCTAAATCCATTTGAGGGAGTGAATTATTATAGATTAAAAATTGTTTCGGAAGACGGATTAAATACATATTCTGAAGTCAGATCGGTTGAATATATGGCAAAGGTGAAAATATTAACTTATCCGACTATTATAAATAATAATGATAATTTGAATCTTGAGATAAATAATGAAAAGGGCAATGTTGTTGAATTGAATGTCTTTAATAGCGAAGGAATAAAAATTTTTAATAAAAGTATATTTATTAGTTTTGATAAGCAAATGGTAATAATTCCAATTAGGGAAACTGTATTTGCATCAGGTTTGTATTATTTGAGATTTTCGGATAGTTCTAATTCAATGTATGTCACAAAAAAAATTATTATTTCGGATTGATATTAATATCGGTCATTCCTGCGTTATAATTTAGAGTCTGACTATAAAGTGCTTGAATTTTTAAAAACAAAGAATTTTTATGAAACATTTTATTTTAGTTTTTATTTCTACAATTTTATTCTCTTCGTGTTTTTTGTTTTATACCTTCAAGGATATTTCCATAGAACCGGATGTAAAAACATTTTATGTAGAACAATTTGACAATAATGCTTTTAATTCTCCACCGACAATAAATCAAGATTTTGCAGAAGCATTGAGGAAAAAAATTGTTAATGAAACAAGTTTGACTTATGATACACGAAATCCTCATATAGTTTTTTCAGGAGCTATCAAATCATTCACAGTTACACCTCAGGCACCCACCCAAGACGGAGCTGCATTGAACCGTCTGGATGTGAAAATAAAAGTGATATATGAAAATAGTTTACATGAATCAGAGAATTGGGAAAATACCTTTGGCTATTATGCAGATTTTCCTGCTGAAAAATCTTTATTTGATGTGCAAGATGAGTTGATAAAAGAAATATTTGACCATATTTTGGAGGATGTGATAAATAAAGCATTTAATAATTGGTAATTTTTCAAAAAAAAAAATACTAAATTTTTTAAAAATAATCTCAAAAGGCTATCTTTGTGCCGATTTTTAATAAATATAAAAAAAGTATATGGCAAATTACGGAAAAGTAAGTCAAGTTATCGGTCCAGTTGTGGATGTTTCTTTCTTAGAAGATGGGGCTGTGTTACCTGAAATATTAAATGCATTGGAAATAAAAAGAGGCGATGCAACATTGGTTCTCGAAGTTCAACAACATCTTGGAGAAGATACGGTTAGAACAATTGCAATGGATTCTACCGATGGATTAAAAAGAGGTGATAAAGCATTGGATACAGGAAAACCTATTGCAATGCCAACAGGTGAACATATTAAAGGAAGATTGTTTAATGTGATTGGAGAAGCAATTGATGGTATCGGAAAAGTAGAGAAAGATGAAAATTCTTATCCTATTCACAGGAAACCACCAAGGTTTGAAGATCTTTCCGTTGAAACGGAAGTACTTTACACCGGTATTAAGGTTGTAGATTTGATAGAACCGTATCCAAAAGGCGGAAAAATTGGTTTATTCGGTGGTGCAGGTGTTGGTAAAACGGTTCTGATTATGGAATTGATTAACAATATTGCTAAAGGATATGAAGGTATTTCCGTGTTTGCAGGAGTTGGTGAACGAACTAGAGAAGGTAATGATTTGTTGAGAGAGATGCTCGAAGCAAATGTAATTAAATACGGTGAAGCTTTTATGGAAGATATGGAGAAAGGTGGTTGGGACTTAAGTTTAGTCGATAGAGAAGAGCTTCTTAAATCACAAGCTACTTTAGTATTTGGTCAAATGAATGAGCCTCCCGGAGCCAGGGCAAGAGTCGCTTTATCAGGACTGACAGTTGCGGAGTATTATAGAGATGGAGATCTTAGTGATCCTTCAGGTGGTAGAGATATATTGTTTTTTATTGATAATATTTTCCGTTTTACTCAAGCAGGTTCTGAAGTTTCTGCATTGTTGGGGAGAATGCCTTCAGCTGTGGGGTATCAACCTACACTTGCAACTGAGATGGGATTGATGCAAGAAAGAATTACTTCTACAAAAAGAGGATCTATCACT
>JALSPW010000312.1 GCA_026985735.1 Saprospiraceae bacterium | reverse complement strand
TTATGTAAATATTTTAAATTTATTGATCAATATCATTCACAAAAATATATCAATACACTTTAAAACACAACAGATTACCCAATAAATTTAATATTAGTAGTTTGTAACGGTTATTAACGGTTGTTAACGGTTATAAACGAGATATTTTGTGATTTTATGAAAATTAATGTGAAAAAACTTTACATTTGAAAAAATATGTGATACCAAGCCATTATCAAGATGGTGAAATAGAAAAAAGATTACTTTTCAACTTCAGCTTTCACTCCGGACTCAAGCTGAAAAGTTTTAGAAAATATGTATTTTATTTTGATTTTTTTTAATATTGTAATTTATTTACAAAGATACATTTCCGATTTATGAAAAAAATCATTACTGAAATAATATATGATAATGTGCTTATTCCTATTCACATTTACAAAGAAATGAGAATGGACACAAGAATTTCCATTTTAAAAAACAAAGCTATTTTAAGGGTTCCTATGTTTATGACAAATAAACAAATAAACCAGAGCATTGCATGGGCAAAAAGTTGGATTAAAAGAAGATTTAAAGAAAATCCTGAAATGCAAAAACGATTTGAAATAAAAACTTATAATCAGGAAAATACACTGTTAATAAATAATAAATCATTTTCTTTGAAGATTATAGAAGAAGAAAGAACAAATTTTTCAGGAAAAATAGTTAATGACACTATATACATATATGTACCTGCAAAAGTCGAGGAATACCATAAACAGAAATATATTAAAACATTACAAAGCAGATTGGTAGCACAGTATTTTCTTCCCGAAATATCAGACAGAATAAGAAAAATAAATAAAAAGCATTTCAATTTTGATATTAATAATATTAGATTAAAATACAATCATTCGAATTGGGGAAGCAGATCTGCAAAAAGCAATATCAATATATCTACCAGATTGCTTTTTGCACCAAAAGATGTTCAAGACTATGTTTTTGTACATGAATTGGCACATTTCAAGGAAATGAATCATTCTTCTGCATTCTGGAATATTGTAAGAAAGGTTGTTCCCGATTATAAAGAAAAAGAAAAATGGCTAAAAAAAAATAATCACTTGTGTGATTTCTAATAATGTATGAATATGGAAATTACGGGAATTTAGGATATTTGCTCCAATCCGGCGGTCTTTTTTCCAAAAATGCATTTTTACCTTCTTTGGCTTCTTCTAGCAAGTAATACATAAGTGTAGCATCACCGGCAAATTCCATGATTCCCCTTTGTCCGTCTAATTCTGCATTAAACCCTCTTTTTATCATACGCAATGCCAAAGGACTATGACGCATCATTTTTTTTGCCCAGTCAACATAAGTATTCTCCAATTCCGACAATGGTACTACTTTATTTACCAATCCCATATCAAGAGCTTCCCGCGCATCATATTGTTCACACAAATACCATATTTCCCTTGCTTTTTTTTGCCCGACTATTCTAGCAAGATACGATGAACCGAAACCGGCATCAAAACTACCGACTTTCGGTCCCGTTTGGCCAAATCTCGCATTATCGCTAGCAATTGAAATATCTGCAATCACATGCAAAACATGCCCTCCACCGATAGCAAACCCATTAACTGCTGCAATAACCGGTTTTGGAATGTGTCTCATAAGCCTGTGAACATCCAGAATATTCAACCGGGGAACACCATCATCACCGACATACCCTCCCTCTCCTTTGTAATTGATATCACCACCCGAACAAAACGCTTTATCTCCAACTCCTGTCAATACGACTACTCCTATATCCGGTCTCTCCCTGCATGTTTCCAGTGCCTCATATATCTCCTTGGCTGTCTCCGGTCTGAATGCATTGTAAACTTCGGGACGATTAATGGTAATCCTTCCTATTCCCTCATGATAATCAAAAAGAATATCTTTATAATCTTTTATAGTTGTCCATTTTCTCATAATAACTATATTATATTAATTTTTTTATAGAATCATTTTATAACATATTGTGAAATATAAGGCGAATATATGATTTCCAGCAATTCCGTTTTTAATTTAGATCAATAAATTCTAAAAATCTAATTTAAAACTTAAAGTTTATTTATTTTTTCCAAAAGCTTTTTGGTTTCACTAAAGTCATCTCCGCTTTTTTTAGCCAGTTCAATTGCGCGATTTGCCATTTTAATAGCCTCATTTTTCATTTCAAGCTTATATAACAATGCAGCATAAGTATCTGTATTCATATATTCTTCATTGAGTTCAACTGATTCTTTAGCCCATTTCAATGCATTTTCTAGCAATTTCCTGTCCCGGATATTATCATTTTTAAAATATGTCCACGCAAAATCATTTCTCATCTCCCAATCATTTGGAGCGAATTTTTCAAAATATTCATTAGCTTTTTCAGCTATTTTCAACCAATCCTTTTCTTTTGCATACCGCATTTTGATCAATTCATTTTTTACAATTAATTTATCTGCTTTTGGATATCCTGAATTTTTCATATCAGAAACTGCTTTTTCATAAGCTGCCGCTCCTTTTCTATTTGCTTTATAAAGAGAACGGGAAAAAACCTCTTCAATATATTGGTCAAGTTTTTCATCAGTTAATTTTTGACATTTATCCGTATTTTTCAAAATAAATTTAAAGCATCTATGATCCGGTGTATTTACCAATTGAGTAATAAGATCAATATTTTCTTTCGTCAACAGTTCTTTGTCAGATTGTGTATAAAAATACCAGTCAGCACACTCTTTCACATCTAAATACGCACTGTTAGCTGCATCCAAATATTTTTGTATAAAGGGAGTATCCCTTTCTCCATTCATATATCTTTCTTTTAACTCTTTTAACCTTTTATCAGGATTCATCGCTATTGTTGCAAGATCAATCAATCTTTCAGCTTTCATAGCTCCGACGCCCCTGTGCAACATAACACCTGTAGAATCAATAAACAAAAGAGTAGGAAAAGCTCTAACATTATATTTTTTTCTAAAATCTATCCCTTCACCTTTTTCCATATCCATTCTAAAAGAAATAAAATTGTCATTAAAAAAATCACCTACTTCCTTTTGTGTAAAAATATTTTTACTCAACCATTTACAAGGTCCGCACCATGTCGTATAAGCATCGATAAAAATAATCTTGTTTTCTTGTTTTGCTTTTTCTTTTGCTCCGGCAAGGTTGCCATTATAAAAATTAATCCCCTGTCCAAAGATTATGGAGACAGAAAATAAAAAAAATAAAATAGAGATATAAAATTTCATATTATTAAATTTAAATGTAAAAAGAGAATTTTTCAACCAAATAATTTTACTTGAATAATTATTATTTTAAAATAAAACATAAATGTCGTTTTATTATTGTAAAAAGGTTAAAATAATCTAATTGTAAATATTCTTACCAAAACCGTTTTCTTGCATAACAGAAAAATGCTAAAGCAAATAAGAAATTTAATATCCCTTAAGGATTACTGATATATATTATTAGTATTTGTATCTTTGCAATCCGAAAATAACAAAAATGAGATTAAAGAAAAAAGAAAAGGTAAGAGGAGTTATTTTAATAAGCTTTGCATCAATGCTTTGGGGGTTGGATGGAGTTGTATTAACACCCAGGCTTTCAAATCTTAATGTCATATTTGTAGTTTTTATTTTACATGCTATTCCATTTCTTTTTATGAATTTATTTCTTTATCCAAGATATAAAGAATTGAATAAATTGGATAAAACAGCCGTCTTTTCTTTGATTGCGGTCAGTGTTTTCGGAGGAATTGTTGGCACTATAGCTATAATAAAGGCCCTATTCATAGTGAATTTCCATCAATTATCAGTTGTCGTCTTGTTGCAAAAACTTCAACCTGTATTTGCAATTATCTTAGCTGCCATTTTCTTAAAAGAAAAACTAACCAGACATTTTTTATTATGGGGTTCTATCGCAATCATAGCCGGATATTTTTTAACTTTCGGCTTCAATAAACCCGATATCAATACTGATGCCAATACTATAAAAGCTTCATTGCTTTCCATTTTAGCAGCATTTTCATTTGGTAGCTCAACCGTTTTCAGTAAAAACATATTAAAAAGAGTTGGATTTATCACAGCAACTTTTTTTAGATACGGCACATCATTTGCAATTCTACTACCTTTAATAATCATCGGAGGTTTATTTTCCCAATTTAGTTTTATGACAAATATGAACTGGATAATAGTTTTAATTATCTCCATTACTACCGGTTCAGGTGCAATTCTTTTATATTATTACGGATTGAAATATGTAAAAGCCAGTGTTTCTACAATAAGTGAATTGTTCTTTCCTATTTCAGCTATATTTTTTGATTATGTTATCAATGGCAATATACTATCTCCAATTCAATGGGTAAGTGCAGCCATCATGATATTTGCTATTGTAAAAGCAAGTTTAGAGAAAAAAAAGATTTAAATTTTTCTCCATACAATAACATAAGTCAATATCACGCAATTACTTCTTTTTAATTTTTTTCTTCTTAAAGGAACCGGGCAACTCCGCTTCAATTATTGCTTTTACTTGATCAAGTGTAAAATTCTTCAATTCTTCAGCATCAGGTTTTTTCCCATCTATTTTAGGCAATTTCACAGATTTCTTTTTAAATCTTATAAATGGTCCCCACCTACCGTTTTCTATCGCAATTTTTTCATCTTCCCATTGTTTTATATACCGATTTGCTTCTTTTTCAATTTTTTTATCTATCAGTTCAATCGCTTCATCCATGGATATAGTTGCAAGATCAAATTTACGGGGTACATTGACATAAAGATTGTTCCATTTTAAAAAAGGACCAAATCTTCCTTTGCCTTTTGTAATGGGATATCCTTGATACTCACCCATAGGTTTATCTTCTTCCATTTTTTTCAAAATCAATTCGATTGCTTCTTCCATTGTCAAAGATAAAGGATCTTTTCCTCTCGGAATGGAAATAAACTTACCATTATATTTCACATAAGGACCAAATCTTCCTGAACCGATAATTACTTCCTGTCCATTATAATCACCTAAAGTTTTAGGTAATTCAAATAGTTTCATAGCTTCATCAAAAGTAATAGTCTCCATGGACATTCCATTTTGAAGATTTGCAAATCTTGGTTTTCCTTCTTCCCCTACTTCTTCCCTTGTTCCGATTTGTACTACAGGTCCAAACCTAGTTATTTGAACCAATACGCTATGACCTGATTTCGGATCTGTCCCTAAAATTCTTTTTGCTCTTACTCTTGATGCATTGGCAAATGTATCTTCAATTTCTTTATGGAACGGTTCATATAGTTCCTTAATAATTTTTCGCCAATCGAGTCCTTTTTCTGCAATTTCATCCAATTCCTTTTCCACCTCTGCAGTAAAACCATAATCCATTATAGTCTTAAACCTTTCTTCAAGAAAATCAATAACCACCATTCCCATATCTGTTGGATGCAATCTATTGGAAACAGCTCCAAATACTTCCTTTTCAGGTTTTCTCTGAATTTCATCATCTTTTAAAACATAGTGTACTACTTCTCTCTCTGAGCCCTCGATTTTTTCTTTAACTACATATCCTCTGTCTTTCTCCATTATTTTGGAAATTGTAGGAGCATAAGTTGAAGGCCTTCCTATTCCCAGAGTTTCCAATTTTTTAACCAATGAAGCCTCTGTATATCTTGCAGGTGGTTTTGTAAATTTATTCAATGCTTCAATTCGATCGGCATTGAGTTTTTGTCCTAATTTGACAGGTGGTAGTATACCTTTTGTATTTTCGCTATCATCTTCATCTTTGGACTCTATATAAACTTTTAAAAACCCATCAAATTTTACTACCTGTCCCGAAGCTACAAAGAACATTTTATCATTATTTGAAATTCCTATTTTCACATCTGTACGTTCCAACTGAGCACTCGCCATTTGCGAAGCAACAGTTCTTTTCCAAATCAACTCGTACAACCTTTGCTCATCATTATTCCCGCTTACATTTTTCTTTTGGATATATGAAGGTCTTATCGCTTCGTGAGCTTCCTGAGCATTAGCGGATTTTGAAGAATATCTTCTAAATTGATGATACTTTTCTCCATAATTTTCCTTGACAAATTCCGTTATCGCTCCTAATGCAACATTACTTAGGTTCGTAGAATCCGTTCTCATATATGTTATCAAACCTTTTTCATAAAGTTTCTGAGCCACCATCATGGTTTTTTTTACACCAAATCCAAATTTACGACTTGCT
>JALSPW010000311.1 GCA_026985735.1 Saprospiraceae bacterium | reverse complement strand
TGTCTTAACATGTAGCAACTTTTACCGAACATGTATAATAATGATGAATCGAAAAACCGGGTTTTTATTTCTTTATTTTGAATACAGTTACGTATCAGTTGGAAACATTTTTTATTAATAATTAAAAACATCATTTATGAAAAAATTCTTTTTATTACTTTTTGTATTATTCTCTTTATCTTTAAGTGCTCAGGAACTATGGTTTGACGCAGGTATTAAAGGTGCATGGGGACCAACGTTGTTGATGAACAAAAATGCGATGTCGGAATCGTATTTAAACCAGCAACTTAATAATGGTTTTGGATATGGAGCTAAATTTGCAGTCAACTTCGGCTATATTCATGGTATAACTTTTGATTTTATGTTAAATACAGCTCATCAGGAATATAAAGTAACAGATACCAAATACACACCGGTTGATGTAAAATGGAAAACTTATGATCTTTATGTTTTATATAGATTATACAGAACAATAAATTATATGGAAATAGGTCCGAAATTCTCCAAAGTATCAAGCTTTAGGAATAATGATGTTGATTCCAAACAATTTTATCTGGATTCATATCCTTCGGCTGTTTTAGGTTTCGGTTGGTATGTTTTTGGAAATAAAGCCTTCACCGGAACACTTGGTATAAGAATCGAATATGCATTTAATGATATACTGAGCCAGGAAGGTAAAGATAACGGATATCCTGTAAATCCATTTAAAACAGAGCCTTATGACACATATAGTCCGACAAATCCACTTATCGCACAGTTATCATTTGAATTGAATTGGGGAATTGGGTATTTTGCTAAAACAGCCTGTGGTGAAAGGAAGCATTTCTTTGCATTTTAGTTTTAATATATTAATTGAACTAAAGTCATGAAAGTAATGTTAAAAGATTGATAAATCATTATATTTAATTTAATAAAAAATTTAATTATGGGACTTTTTTCTTTTTTAAAAAATGCAGGAGCAAAAGTATTTGGACACAAAGCAGTGGAAAATGATGAATCTGCAAAAATTGATAAAATTATTGCATTAAAAGAAGCTGTTTTAGGTTTAGGCTTGGAAATCAAAGACTTTGATGTTGATATTGATAATGATACGGTAAAAGTATCCGGTACTGTTGAATCACAGGATATCAGAGAGAAGGTGATTTTAGCCTTGGGAAACGTTAATGGAGTTGCTACTGTAGTAGATGAAATAGAAGTGGTTGTTCCTGAACCTGAAGCTATTTTTTATGAGGTAAAAAGCGGGGATTCATTATCAAAAATAGCAAAAGCTCATTATGGTAATGCGATGAAATATAATATTATCTTTGAAGCAAACAAACCTATGCTTAAAGACCCCAATCTTATTTATCCGGGACAGGTTTTAAGAATACCTCCTTTGAATGATGAAGATTAATATTGCTAATCTTTATTCAAACAAATTTATAATTCTAAAGAGTTTACTGATATTAAGTAAACTCTTTTTTTCAATATCATAACAAATAACTTAGTACATATCCATAAAATCTTTATGATTGGAACAAAAGGTTTTTAAAGCAAAAACACAATAATTCAGCTAAAATTCAGTTGCTGTATTATTAAATAATGATATAGATGAATTTATATTTTAAAACCGTATTCTTTATTTCTATTTTAATGGTTACATTTTTTGAATCATGTTCCAATAAAAATGATATTAACGAAAAAGTTCAAGGTAATTGGGTAATAAAAAATGCTTCAAGAAATGGGCGAATTACTTATACTCTCGAAGGTGCTTATCTGAAATTGTATAACAATAATGCATTAGAAACTAATATTTCAGGGAGTCCGGTTACAACAAATTATATTTTTAAAGAAAATATTCTTATTCCCGATAGCTTTTTTTCGAATATTTTCGTTGATAAAGTAATTATGGATACTTTATGGTTGCACATGACTATAAGCGATAATTTATTTTCTTTACAGCTTATTAATTCAATCAATAATGAAAAAAACACTTTCAATTAATTTTTTAATCCTATTTTTATTTTTTGTCAATAATATCTTCGGCCTTGACATAAGTATCACTCATTCTGCATTCCAATATAAAAACACAAAATATATTGAAGTATATATTCAGGTTATCGGAAATACTGTAAAATACAAGGAAATTCAGAATTTGAAACAAGCAAAAGTTGATTTTACTATTTTAATTAAACAAGGTGAAAATATTATTAATATTGATAAATTCATATTATCCGGACCGTTATCTGAAAATCCTCAAGATTTTATTGGACTTAGAAGAATTAAAATAGAAAAAGGGAATTATATTTTGGATATCGTTGCTCAAGATGTTAACGATAAAAACAATACTTTTAAATATAGTGAACCTTTTTCGATAGATTTGGATAAAGACAATATATGTATTTCCGATATTCATTTGTTGGCCAGTATAAAAAAAAGCAATAAAAATAATAATCCGTTTGTAAAGAACGGGTATTATCTGGAACCGGTACTATTTCATTTTTTACCATATAATATTGATACATTAGGATTGTATGTAGAACTATATAACCTCAACAAAGCAAAAAGTAATAAATATATTGTATTTACAGTAAACAAAGGATTTAAAAAGGATAATTTAAACATTCAATTGCTAAAACAAAAAATACCTCTGAAAAATGTAGAATTGTATCCTCTTTTGATCAGACTCAATATAAAAGGACTTCAATCCGGAAATTATTATCTAAAAGCAGAATTATTCAATAGTAAAGATCAGATATTAGCAACAAGATTTACTAATTTTCAAAGAAGCAATCCGGTTGATGATGCCAAAAGCAATTTTGCATTATCCGGTTTTAAAAATTCATTTGCTGCTAAAATGCCGGAAGATAGTATTTTTTATTCACTCAGAGCAATGGTTCCATTGATGGAAGCGGACAATTCAGTAGCTATAAATGACATTATTTCATCAAAAAATTTAAAAACAGCCAGATATTTCTTATGGAGATACTGGTATGATAAAAACAATATTGATCCATACGGAGCCTTTGCACAATACATGAAATATGCAAAAGCAGTGGATAAAAAATTCAGGTCACAGTTAGGATATGGTTTTGAAACGGACAGAGGATACATATATTTGAAATACGGTATGCCTTCTGAAATCATTACCCGGGAAAGTGAACCCACCGCCCCACCCTATGAAATATGGTTTTATGACAGAATTGAACAAGATGACCAGAGAAATATAAAATTTATTTTTTATATACCTTCACTTGCTCATAATGATTATGTACTTTTGCATTCCAATTGTCGTGGAGAAAGGAAAAATCCAACTTGGTTTTATGAACTATATAGCAAAAGAAATGATTCCAATGTTAGAAATGTCAAACCGAGTCAAATTGAAGAATTTTATGAAGAATTAAAAAACAGTTTTGATAATAATGCTGTTAGATTGTGGGAAGAATTAAAATAAATGAAACTACTCAAATAGAATCTTCTGTGATAAAAAACAGGATATTGTTCCTTACAAAGACGTTTTATACAAAATGGTTTATATTGATACTGTAAAAAAAAGATTAACATAGATGAATATACAAAGATTAATTATTTTATTATTTATACTTTTTTCGATTATTGATCTTAATGGGCAAAAAGTGATTTTAAGAGGGAATATATACGATAAAGAATCGGGAGAAGCCATTATTTATGGTAGTGTCGGATTAAAAAATACAAAATATCAAACTTCCACTGATCTAGATGGATTTTTCACGATATCAAATATACCTCCCGGCTCATATACCGTACAAGTAAAATATATTGGATATAAGCCTTTTGAGGAAACTATTAATTTAAAATCAGGAATAATATATAAAAAAATCTTATTGGAACAAGAGGGTATTACTTTAAAAGCCATTGATATTACAGCTCATAAAGAAAGAAGAAAAAGCGAAACACAGATATCAAAATTACAAATTTCACAAAAGCAACTTCAATCTTTACCATCTATCGGAGGGGAAGCTGATATCATACAATATCTTCAAATGGTTCCCGGAATAATTTCCACAGGAGACCAGGGAGGTCAATTATATATTCGCGGTGGATCACCGGTTCAAAACAAAATAACACTTGATGGGTTAACAATTATAAATCCTTTTCATTCTATTGGTGCTTTTTCGGTTTTTGAATCGGAATCAATTCAAAACGTTGATGTCTTAACAGGCGGATTTAATGCTGAAAACGGAGGAAGAATATCCGCAATAGTAAATATCAAAACGAGAGATGGAAATAAAAAACATTTTGGAGGACACATCGGCATAAATCCTTTTTTGGTAAAAGCATCGATGGAAGGGCCAATTATCAAATTAAAAAATGATAATGAATTTAATGTCTCCTATCTAATTTCCGCTAAAAAATCCATAATAGATAATACTTCAAAATATTTGTATCCTTATGTAGGTAAAAATGATTCTATAGGATTGCCATACCTCTTTAGAGATTATTATGGAAAAATTTCAATGAACTTGGGAGGTGGTAGCAAGATTAACATTTTCGGTTTTAACTTTGCCGATACTTACAACAATCCGAAAATAACAAAATTAGGCTGGACTAATTCAGGAGGAGGTATGAATTTTAAAATAATCCCCGGATCCAGTAGCTTAATAATAGACGCTTTATTCGGGTATTCAAATTATGCTACGGAAATTGTTGGACTGGATGCCAGACGCAGATATAGTCAATTAAAAGATTTTACCGGTAAATTCAATTTTTCGTATTTTGCAAATGATTTTAAAGTGGAATACGGAGTAGAAATAAATACTGTCCATACCGATTTCTCTTTTGACAATATATTCAGACAATCTATAAGAGAATTTCAAAACACTACAAATCTTAGCGGATATTTAAAATTCAGACAAAAATGGTCAAATTTCATTATAGAACCAGGGGTAAGAATGAATTATTATGCCTCTTTGGGAGATGTTAGTTTTGAGCCTAGATTAAGTTTTAAATATAATATCAATGATAATCTTAGAATAAAAGGTTCAGGAGGTAAATATACACAAAACATTATCAGTACAACAAATGATCTGGATGTAGTAAATTACTTTATTGGTTTTGTTTCAAGCCCTGAAGAAAATGTGTATTCATTTTTAGAAAAGGATTATACAAAAAACAAACTTCAAAGCGCATACCATGGTATTTTGGGTATTGAATATGATTTTATGCAAAATCTGGAGTTTAATCTTGAAGGATATTATAAATATTTCGATCAATTAGTTGTAATAAACAGAAATAAAAGAAAAATATCCGATCCCAATTATGTGGTAGAAACAGGTAATGCTTACGGAATGGATTTCACAGCCAAATATGAACTTAATAACCTATACTTTTGGTTAACTTATTCATTGGGATTTGTTGATAGAAATGATGGGGAACAGGTTTATTCTACTGTTTTTGACCGAAGACATAATATCAATATTTTCACAAATTATAATTTCGGAAAAGATTATTCATGGCAGATTGGAATCAGATGGAATATGGGATCAGGGTTCCCCTTCACAAAAACTCAGGGATTTTATAATCAATTGTTTTTCAACGATGGAATTGATAATGACTACACCACTTCCAATTCAGAAGATCTCGGGATAATATATTCGTCAATCAGAAATGGTGGAAGGCTGCCATATTATCACAGATTGGATTTATCTTTGCAAAAAACAATTAGTTTTTCAAAACGCATGAAAGCTGAAATCAATGCCAGCATAATAAATGTTTACAACAGGGCTAATATTTTTTATTTTGACAGAATCAGATATACGAGAGTAAACCAATTACCAATATTACCTTCATTAGGTATGAAGTTTAAGTTTTAATCGCTTTTCAGCTTTTTGTTGAACTTTCAATAAGTTTATAGATAATAAGGTAAACAATATAAAGGCAATTTTATTCATATTCATTTTTTAATTACACACTACTTTAATTGTAAATAAATGATAAAATATTGAAATATAATAAGTAGTTACCTGATATTTGAAAAAAATATTGAGAAAAAAATATTTTTTATATATTTTTACAAATTAAAATGTATAAAACTATGCAAACCTCAGCTATTAAATCAACACTATTACACATCTTCATTTTATTATTTATTATTAATACTGTACCAGGACAGTCTACGGTTATTCCTGAAGAAAGACGGATAGAATGGACTCCTGGAGTGCCGGACGAAATACCGGAAATAAATAATCCTGTCA
>JALSPW010000310.1 GCA_026985735.1 Saprospiraceae bacterium | reverse complement strand
AAAAATGTAAAAAATGTTATTCCGAAGAATGTGTTGCTCAATTTATGAGTGATGCTTTAGATGAATATGGTGGGTGTGCAGAATTTAAAATTGATAAGCATAGATTTTATGCTAACGTTTATGCAAAGCCATGCGGCGATGATTAATAGTTGGATTTTATATTAGGTTTTCAAATGTAGTAATAAAATGAATCAGGTTCTATCGTGATAGTGATATGCAATCCAGACTATAAATAAATGCTCAAATGCAATCTTCAAAAGTCGGGGCTGCGTATGTGGTTATAAGGGTAAAGGTTATTGTGTAGGATAGTTCTTTTGAGAATATGAAAAGTATAAAGTTCAAAGGACAAAGTTCAAAGTATAAAGTTCAAAGTTCAAAGTATAAAGTTTGGAAGATAAAAGACAAAAGGAAAAAGATAAAAGGATTTAATAATGAATTATAAATTAAAAATTATGAATTACGAATGAAATAGAAGAGATCTAATTATTGAATTTTAGAATGTTGCAATATTTTAAACTTATTCCACTATTATCTCATCCACAAACAACCAAGCAGGATGACCTGCTCCTTGAGCACCATCTTCGATAATGCCATGATTTTTTGCTACAAGTTTTAAAAAGCGTGCATTAGTATTTTTTATTAATCTTATCGGTATTTGTATTATCTTTGAATATCCGGTATTCCTAATCTTTAATGCTCCTGCAATTTTAAAAATATGTCCATTATCAGATGAATATATTTCAATTTCGACAGGCGGGTAAATCCAAGCACCTTTGCTATTAAAAAATCTCATTTTGATTTTATTAATATGCATTTTTGTACCTAAATCGATAATCCCTATAAAATCGTCGCCGTTAAACCCAAGCCATTGATCATCTGCATATCTTACATCGCTTCCCATGATTCCGTTTATTATGGCATTTGCACCGCCTTTATTATATTTCGGGCTGGGCTCATTTAATAATTTTATGAATTTTCCTGCAGCTTTGTGCATTTTAATTTTACGTGAAAACAGAGGTCCTATTCGTTTGCCTTTATAATATGTGATGGCTTTTATATATGCACTTTGCCTGATAATACCCGGCTCCGAGTAAACAGGAAAAGTATTATCGGGATCTTTTCCATCCAAGGTGTAATAAATAAATGAGCCCGGCATAGAGTTTCTGAGAGTCATCTTTACACCATCTCCTGTATTTTCAAATTTAGCAGATATATCACCGAGATGATTTGCGACATTCACTCCCTCTTTTTTTAACATTTCAAGATGCGGAACCAATCTCTTCAAGAAATCTTGATAATTTCGCAGTTTTTGAGGTGTCCATACTACCTCCGACAAAGCGATTGCACGGGGATAAACCATATATTCAACCAAATCGAAAGTTGGGATATATTCCGTCCACATATTGCCCTGTGCTCCGATTATATATTTTGCTTCTTTATTATTGAGTTCTTTTGGAACAGGATTATAAGAATAAACTTCTTCAAGAGGAGTATATCCTCCAATTGCCAATGGTTCATTCTTGTCCAATGATTGATAATGATCAAAATAACAATAATTGCCGGGAGTCATAACGACCTCATGATGTTGTCTCGCCGCTTCAATTCCACCTTTTTCACCCCGCCATGACATAACTGCTGCATTAGGAGCAAGTCCTCCTTCCAATATTTCATCCCAGCCTATTATCTTCTTGCCTTTGGAATTGACAAATTTTTCTATTCTCTGAATAAAATAACTTTGCAATCCGTGTTCATCTTTTAATCCTTCTTTTTTTATCAAATCCTGACAAAATTTGCTTTTTTTCCACCTTGCTTTAGGTGCTTCATCCCCTCCGATATGAATATATTCACCGGGAAACAGTTCCATAACTTCCGATAATACATCCTCCAAAAACCTAAAAGTTTTTTCGGTAGGACAGTATATATCTTCCGATATTCCCCATATAGGCATTACACTGAACGGACCTTTTGTACATGCCAACCAGGGATATGCAGCCAATGCCGCCCTGCTATGACCCGGCATTTCTATTTCAGGCACTATGGTCACATGTTTTTTAGCAGCATATTTTACTATATCCTTAACTTCTTCTTGAGTATAAAATCCTCCATACCTTGTTTTATCAAATCTTCGAGGTACATCACTATATCTTCCTATCAATGTACTATCTCTATATGCCCCAACTTCCGTCAATTTTGGATACTTCTTTATTTCAATCCTCCAACCCTGATCTTCGGTAAGATGCCAATGAAATCTATTGAATTTATATCGCGACATTAAATCGATGTATTTTTTTACATCTTTCGGGGGGAAAAAGTGGCGGCAAACATCCAAATGCAGCCCCCTGTATTTGAATCGGGGATAATCAGTAATAACAACAGCTGGAATTTCATTATTTTTAGTGTCATATTGTATAAGTTGCATCAATGTTTGTACACCATAAAATATTCCGGAATATGTTTTCGCCCTAATTTTTATAAACGATTTTGTCACTTCAAGAATATACCCTTCATTTTCAATTATTGTACTGTCAATAACAAAATTTATAGCATTATTATCAAAAGTCCCGTTTGAAGTCATTGTATCCAAAGAAAATGGCATCACTGAATTCAAAAGCTCCATAAATGTATTAATTTCTGAATTATATTCCCAGTATGAATATTTTGTATATTTATTTATTTTGAAATACCCTTTTAAATCAATGATGCTAACAGGTTTTGGAATAATATGGTAAAATCTATTCTCACCGGAATTTATTACTATTTTCTTTTTTGAACTACATGATAATCCGGTTATCATTAATATTAGGAAAAGTATGAAATGTTTCATCTGTTTAAAATTTTTATTTTAAAAAACATAATAAAAATTTATAATACATTCAGGAACTCACATAATTTTTTTTAATCCTTTTTGTATAATTTATGATTAATAAAATTTATGCTCGTTTCATCTGTTTAAAATTTTTATTTCAAAAATATAATAAAAATTTATAATACATTCAGGAATTCACATAAATTTTTTTAATCTTATTTTGTGTAATTTATGATTAATAAAATTTATGTTCATTTCATCTGTTTAAAATTTTTATTCCTGAAAATATAATAAAAATCGGTAATTATTTCTACTTTGTATAATCAAAAAACAAAGCTAAAATAAAAACGGAAAAGATGGCTATTATATTGAAAATAAAACTTACACATCAAAATCTATCGTATCTCCTATATGAAATCCGTTTTCGTTTTTTTTGTATTTATTGTTACCTCCATTTTCTTCTTTATCTTTAGTATTCTCTTTCACCTGACCGTCGCCGGTATTATCATTTGATAATTGCAGAGTTTCAACCTGTGTCAAATTTTCAATTTTGATAATTTTAAATTCGCCCAACTTATTTCCAAGTGCTTTCCAGCCTTTCACATTTACGAAATCGTTTAATTTCAGTTCCTTTTCATGTTTCTCCTTATTTTGACGATAAGTGTATTTGACAACCGGAAATTTTGAAACAGATGCAAAATAAAGTTTGGAATCCTTGTTTTCAGATAAGAATGAATATCTCTCATCCAATTTGGATGTTTCGATATTAAATCTTTTTACCATTGTCCATTGCTTGTCCCCTTCAAAATATACTACACTTACGACTGTATCTTCTTCCATTTTGCTAACATCGACAAGTTGATTGTATTCCAATTTCATATTTGCCTGAATCTCTTTTATTTCATATTGTCCGTTTTTATAAATCACTATAATGGTATCTCCGGTATCAAACTCCCCAAGGTATTTTCCCCTGCTGTTTTTATTTATCTTACCTGTTATTTCGTCAAGCCAGAATTTTTGCTTACCCAAAGTTGATTTACCTTTTTCCAAAAATGTCACTTTTCTGACCGGATATCTGGATACAATATTACCTCTTGCCGTTCTGCCTTTTATCGCTAAACTACCGAAATCAAATTCAAATATCTTTTTCCTTGCCTTACTGCCCGGAGTGAGTTGTATTTTTACCTTTTCGGTTTCACCGTTGGGATTAACGGAAAAATACAAGACCTTACTGTATTTATTATCCGTAATCAGATTATACTCTTTATCACGTGTGATAGCTTTTACCTGAAATCTTTTTGCCATAGTATTTCCTGTCACTCCATCCAGATACAAAAGATGGTATGTCGTACGGTCATCATCCTTTTTCCATACATTTGCATGCAAAAGGTTTTTACCCATAAAGACTTTGTCATCAATCCTGTTTACAACAAATTTCCCATCTTTTCTGAAAGCTATTATATCATCAATATCCGAACATTCACAGATATAATCTCCAATCTTTGAATTCATCCCTATAAAGCCGTTTTCTTTATCCCAATACAATTTGGCATTATTGACTATAACTTGTTTGGTCTCGATATTTTCAAAATTGATAATCTTGGTTTTTCTATCCCTGCCTTTTCCATATTTATCCTTGAGATTTTGAAAATATTTTATGGTGAATTCGGTAAGATGTTCCAAATCATAATTTACTTGCTCCAGTTCTTTTTCCAGATTGGATATCAATTCGTCTGTTTTAAACGAATTGTATTTTGATATTCGTTTTATTTTGATTTCCGTCAATTTGATAATATCCTGTTCTTCAATATCTCTCATCAATAACAATCGGGTATCATTAGGTTTTTTATCTGAAGGAGTTGCAACATATTTTTTTAATCCTGTGTCAATTGTTTCCAAAACACATTCCCAATTTTCACACTCTTCTATATCGCGATAAATACGTTTTTCAATAAATATCTTTTCCAAGCTCGCCATGTGCCATTTCTCCAACAATTCCCCTTTCTTTATCTCCAACTCCTGCCTTAAAAGATCTTTGGTATTGAAAACAGATATTTTCAAAATATCCCAAACAGATAAAAACATAGGTTTATTTTCTACTATTACACATGCATTTGGAGAAATTGATATTTCACAATTAGTAAATGCATACAATGCATCTCGGGTGACTTCAGGTGATATTCCGGATGCAAGCTGTACCTCTATTTCTACATCTTTTGCGGTATTATCAGTGATTTTCTTTATTTTTATCTTACCCTTATCCACTGCTTTTACCACACTGTCAATAAGATTACCTGTAGTCGTTCCGTAAGGCAATTCAGTTATCAAAAGTGTCTTTTTATCCTTAATCTCAATTTTTGCCCGTACTTTGATTTTTCCACCTCGTTCTCCATCTTTGTATTCACTAATATCTATAAAACCTCCGGTTTGAAAATCAGGATACAATTTTGTCTTTTTACCTTGTAATACCTTGATAGAAGCATCTATAAGCTCATTGAAATTATGTGGCATTATCTTGGTTGAAAGTCCAACGGCAATACCTTCCACTCCTTGAGCCAACACCAATGGAAATTTCATAGGCAAATTTACCGGCTCTTTATTCCTGCCATCGTATGACGCCTGCCATTTGGTAGTTTGCGGATTAAACGCTACTTCCAAAGCAAATTTTGTCAATCTCGCTTCTATATACCTAGGGGCAGCTGCGGAATCTCCCGTCCTGATATCCCCCCAATTTCCCTGAGTGTCAATCAACAGATTTTTTTGTCCCAAGTTTACCAAAGCATCACCGATTGCCGCATCGCCATGAGGATGAAACTGCATAGTATGCCCTATAATATTTGCCACTTTATGAAATCTACCGTCATCCATCCTCTTCATACTGTGTAATATCCGCCTTTGCACCGGTTTCAACCCATCTTCTATCGCCGGCACGGCCCTTTCCAATATGACATACGAAGCATAATCAAGAAAATAATCCTTGTACATCCCCTTTAAAGTGATGATTTTATCCTGTCCGTTTTGGTTATCCATACACTAAAAAATTAATAGTTTTACAATGCTATTTTAGCCCATAGCAACTTACAACTTACAAAGATATGTTTTTCTTTGATTTCTACAATGAAATACATACGTTTTTTATGTTATATTATGTTTTTTTGGGCGATTCGCTATAGAGATGCCACGCCTTAAACCAACCCAAATCTCTATTGCGACCAGGCTATTCGTGGGTGCCGTCCCGCCTGCCGTCAGGGACAGTCATGGCGCACTACACCTCCTACAATCCCGGCCATGACTCCACTACTATCCTTAACGCAAATACCCAAATTATCGGGAATAACTGCCTCCATAACATGACAAGTATAAAGTTCAAAGGCAAAAGTTCAAAAGTTTGGAAGATAAAAGACAAAAGGAAAAAGATAAAAGGAATAAATAATGAATTATAAATGATGAATTATGAATTACTAATTGACTAGAATAGATTGATTTAACTAATTTTTGGTAATATGCGGGATGGCGCTACTCCGGTTTCGG
>JALSPW010000309.1 GCA_026985735.1 Saprospiraceae bacterium | reverse complement strand
AAGATTTTATGAGTACTTATGAAATTATAGCGAAAAAACACGAACAAAAAGGCATCGAGAAAGGCATCGAGAAAGGTATCGAAAAAGGCATTGAGAAAGGTATTGAGAAAGGCATTGAGAAAGGTTATGAAAGAAAAACTATTGAGGTAATCTTAAAAGGACATCAAGAAGGAGCAACTATTGAATTTCTATCAAGAATCACTGGCTTAGGCACTCAAGAAGTACAAAAAATCATACGAGAGAATAATAACTAATATTTTGGACTAAAACTACTTCATAGACGCAAATAAATTTACCATACCTTTTAAAGTACTATTATCTAAATTTATTAAATAATACCACTGCTTTTCGATTTTCGTAGGAGTAATAACATATAATTGTAGCTTCATCTTCTATTTTATACAATCTTTGCATTATCCCACTATATGACAACATTCGTTATATTACAGGATTTGTTACCTGGTGATTACCCAATAATTATGCTTATTTGCAATTAGTACTCAGGTCGTTTAAAAATTGCCTGAAGAAAAACGTACAATTCTAAACTTTTTTAAACACATAATTTTATCAATAGCCTCTTTATTGATTTTTAGAGGTAATGAAAACTTTATAATTTCATACAGATATTTAAAAAAGATGACTAATTGAAAATCAATTAGCCATCTTTTTCACGAATTAAAAGTTAATTATTTTAAGATTACAAATTTTCTATTACCCAATATTTTTTCTTCTGAATATATTTGTATAATGTATAATCCCGGATTAAGACCTGAAATATCCAAATAGTTTGTTTGAGTATTTATATTTTTTTGTATTAGTACTTGACCGTTCCGATTCAGAATTTTTATTAAGGCTTTATTATTTTTTTCTGTCAATTTAATATTTAATCGATTTTTAACGGGATTTGGATAAATTTTGATATCATTATTATTAATATCAAATACTCCAACCAAATTATTAGTTTTATTGAAAGTAGGAGTTTGGAAAACAAAATCTCCGGTACCATTTGGAACTCTGGCATAAGCCACGTTGGTTGATTGCTCTCCAAATGTTAAGGAATCGATAATTGAACCATCTGCATTGGTAAAGATGATTTCTTCACCACCTGAACTGAGTTTGAATTTGGCATGAATTCCATCTTGTTCGGTATCTTTATCCGCCCAAACAATTAAATATGAATTCGCTTCAATTACGGTACCTTCCGGGAATTGCCAAGCCTGGGGTTTTGAAAAATTATCAGACATAAAAGCATTTGAAAGATCAACTGATTTGGATGTATTATTATACAATTCTATCCAGTCATCATATTCACCTGCCGGGTCTGCAACACCATTTTCAATAGAGTCATTATCTGCCACAAATTCATTTATTACAACATCGTGATAGGCAATGTTTTCAATTACTTTAACAAAACCGTTTTCCAAAGCTTCATCAAATGTTACAGTATTAGCATTATTAATACTTCCGTCAGGATTTAAAATCATAGCAACAAATTCCAAATTTTTAGTATTGAAATTGTCCGGAATTGAAAAGTCAAAGTTTTTAACTTCCACATCACCGGATTTGTGTGAACTTGATAATTCAACTCCAGCATAACCACCAAGATTGGCTCTTCCCACATGATTGTAAACCATTTTTGAGGCCGGTACGGGATTAGGTTCTTCTTGCCAGTTATGTCCTGCTCCAACCAATGGTCTGTTTTGAGATTGGTGGGAATAGTAATTAGCCTGAGCCCACTTATTTCCGGTTCCTGTTACACCGTTTTCGATTATTACTACTGAAATAGCATAAGTTTTATCACTATTTTCATTAAAAGTAGTTGAAACTGATATGGAAAGAGATTTAGTATCGGTATTGTAATCAGCACCCGTTATCATTGTTGCAACGGGAACTTCACTAATTCTTTGTAGAAATGTTGATTCAACAGCAGCCGGATCCATAGTAGCGGATCTCATTGTTGCCAAATTCGGATATCCCGGATTTTCTCCTGTAATTGATTTCATAGTTGTGGTAATACCAGATAAATACTCATCTACTTGCATTGGATCACCACCATGAACAGCGATTCCTTGAAAATAACCCGGATATTTTTTGGACATATAATCCAATGCAACGGCACCTCTTGGGCACCAACCGCACCATGTTCCCGTAAGTTCTTCCCCTACTACCATTTTATTTGGAGCAGGAGTAACAGCTGAAATAGTAGTATTTTTAGTATCATTTTCAATATTATTATCATTATTTCCATTAACGGATGTTATTTGCAATGAAAGATCATTTTCCCCTTCTATTAAAACAAAGGTATCGTCCAGAGAAAAATCATATCTATTCAGAGTGGCTATATTTAATCCTTCAAATGATTGAGAACCTGATGAATTTCCGTACGTCCAATTTACAGTAAATTTGGTTATTGTATCAATTCCGACATTGATCAACTGACCCGCGATATTGCTTTGTTGTCCTGTTAATCCGTTTTTTGTTGCCAGAACTTTTAGAATGGCACCATCTGTTTGCATAGGCTGAAAAGGAGTGTATTCAATATTGAAGTCATCCAGATAGTAAGATGCTTGCCCGTTTCCACCAACGCTTGATCCGTTTACAGGATAAAAATCTATATAGGAAATTTTATTTATTACAGTAGAAAAGGTTCCGATAGTTTCATCGTTGATTTTTACTACCCAATTATTAATAGTCAAGTCTGCAATTATAGTGAGATCAAACCATTGAGCGGTAGGATATGTACCTGAAGCAACTAAATTTGAATTTCCATTTTCCAAAACAAAGAAATTACCATTATCAACAAAATACACATCAATTGTCCAAGCGCCACCAATATTTGCAGCACCTTGAAAGTTAAAATATCCTCCTTTATTTTCATCGACATAAACTTTGGTATTGAATTCCACTTTACCTTTATCATAAAGTTGAGGCATAGGAAAAACCAAATCGGTAGGACCTCCATTAGCGGATGTTGATTTTAAATATACGGATTTAGTACCCGAATTGGCTTGAGTATCTGAAATTTTTGTATCTTCCGAACCTCCTTCGTTGCCTGACCAGGTCGTCCAAACATCTGAATTTTTTGCTAAATATGCCCCTACATCATAACTTTCAAAATCATCACTATAACTATAAGCTTCTTGTGAATATATTTGAATACTCATCAATGAACCTAATGATAGAAATATTAAAATAAGAATGTATTTTTTTAACATAATAATACTTTTTGAGTTAATAATAATAAGAAAAATCAAGCCAAAGATAATGTTTTTGTATTATTGATAATAGAAAAAAACATAAAAATGTTAATCTTTTTATAAATAACGAAAATAAATATAATTTATCCGATTATATACTTCTTTTATTGGTTCCAATGGGATTAGAATATTTACGAACTATTACTTTTATTTTGGTGATTGCAACATTGGTACAAATGGTAGAGATTGTATTAAAAAAGGTGAGTCCTCAAATGTATCAGGCTCTTGGAGTTTTCTTACCACTAATCACAACCAACTGCGCTGTATTAGGTGTAGCCATATTAGCCTTGGGTATTCCCGATTCTACTTTATTAAAAGCTATGGTTTTCGCTTTTTCCAATGCTTTGGGTTTTGGTCTTGCTATTATTATTTTTTCCAGTATCAGAGAACAATTGGAACTTATAGATGTGCCTAAAGGAATGCAAGGCGTTCCAATTTCTTTACTGGTTGCAGGACTTCTATCTATGGCATTTATGGGTTTTGCCGGAATGGTCTGAATTATTTTATTTAGCTAAAATACGATTAAAATAAATGCAGAGTTATCGTTGTAAAACTATTTTCTTTACAATTGTTTTTTTATTACTTATAATTCTAATAAAATAAATACCGTTTTTTATATCAGTCATATCCAGTGATAATTTTTTTGTATTATTTGAGTTTATTATTCCTTTTAAAATTATTTTTCCCTTTATATCAACTATGGTGTATTGACAGTTTTTGACTAAAGGTTCTTTGATATTTATATTAAAAATACCATTTGATGGATTTGGAGATACTTCAAAACCGTCATTACTACCAATTTCTTGAATATTTACAAAATTATTTACCCATTTACCCCAAAATAATCCCAATCCATGTGAAGCAGCAACAATAGTATTATCATTTTTTCGTATTTTTAGCATGTCAACCCTAACTTTAGGAAAATCGGTGTCCGGTTTCCAAATGGAAGAATTTGCATTTTCTCTGATCCATATTCCCAATTCTGTAGCAAGCATGATTTGATTGTTATTTTCCGGATGATATAAAGCCCATCTTACGGGTATATCTGGTAAATTACCGGAAATATCAGTCCAATTTTTACCACCATTATAAGTTTCCCAAACGGATTGAACACCATAATTGGAAAAAGTAACCAATAAAGTATCTTCGCTTCCACCTATAGCGATTGAGGAAATATTAGCAACAGGAAAATCATCACTTCCGATTTCAAAAGTTTGTATAGATGTTAGCGGATTAATAATCTTGAAAAGCCTGCCGTTTTGAGTACCAACGAATAAAGTGCTTTGATCGGTTTTAGAAAAAGGAGATATTTTTATATGTGAAAAATATGTTTTTAAATCTGTACCGATATTTACAAAAGTATTTATTGTTGTATCGGGGAAAATAGAAATACATAGCAGGTTATTGGCAAAATCACCGTTAAAAGAACAGGCATTTGTATATAATATATTGTTTTTACTATCATAATCCCCGGGATTGATAAAAACCCCTGTTCCATATAAACCCATTGGCCATTTATATAAAAAATTTTCAAATAGATAATATTTGTTATAATAAATAGAAGTAATCATTATTTGAGGTTCATCACGGTCTATAAAACAATAAGCACCATCGCCTCCTGAGATCATATTGCTTATATTTAAAGATTGTCCTGTATAGAGCAATGAACCGTTATCTTGAAGTCCGCCTACAAATAAATTAAGATTTTTAACAGGTGAAATAGCACAAGAATAAAATTGTAATGTTGATAAGTTATTATTTCTTTCCTCATATACAGGTGTTTTTTTATTTGCATCGGAGGAATAAAAAATACCGCCATCCGTACTGAAAATAGCTTTTGTATAAGAACCCGGTTTATAAGCAATCCAATGCTGATCTGCATGTACGTAATCTTCTCCACCTCCATAATACATTCCTGCCCAATCGGAAGTTTTTGCCCAATTATCTCCACCATTTGTAGATTTCCATAAATCCAGACCTCCAACGAAAATATTTTCAGGATCACCGGGATTGACAGCGATATCAAAAGCATGCCATGACAAAGATGCCCAATCGGGATTATCTTTAGGAATATTTTTTTCCAACCAGTGCTGTCCTCCGTCAATAGATTTTAAAATATATCTGCCTCTAGCGTAGTTAAATCCATAATCATCGTACCAACCGGCACCTACTAGAGCATAAATGATATTGCTATCGGAAGGAGCAGCACCCAATATAATTCTGCCAGGTACGGGATAAACGGAATCGTTTTTTATGATATTTTCATAATCATTGAAGATATGCCAGGAATCTTTTTTTCCGGTATCTGACCACAGGATAGTTGCACCACCATAGTCATTGATATTTTTCAAAGAACCGATAAATATTCTGTTATTAGCGGCAATTTCAATATCAGCAGGTGCATAAGGTAGGGTGTCGTCTTGTATCACTGGCAATACCTGTTGCCATGATTGACCATTATCCTCAGATCTGTACAATCCTTCTTTAGGTTTACTTAAGTGTTCAGCACCTTTATATATTCCTGAAAGTACACCGGCATATATAATACTTTTACCGTTTTCATTTCTTACTTTGATGTCTGAAATGTATTTGAAATTTTGAGTTGATTGTATAATGTTCCAGGTTTTGCCAGAGTCATTTGATTTCCATATTCCATATCCTACTCCTGAAGATTCTCTATAAATTACCCTGGCAGTGTGATACTCTCCTGTACCAACATACAATGTTTTTGGATTGTTTGGATCGTAAGTAATACAGTTTGTGGATAAACCTGGCCAAAATTCATCCACCGGTTGCCATTTTGATTCATTATTTTCAATATGATTATTAAACCACAATCCTCCTGTAACACTGCAAGCCCACACTTTGTTTGTATCGATAGGATCCCAAAGTATTCCCCGTATTCTTCCTCCCATATCGGATTGAACTTGATTCCAGGTAATATTATTTCTCGATTTTAATTTGTTATGCTCTATTCTTTTTATATAATTGTATGCTTTTAACAATCTATTATAAGGAACTTTTTTTAGTTTTGGATCAATAACTGTGTAGTAATTTTGATAGTCAGCAAATTCTGGATTATCAGGTTTTGTTTCTAAATT
>JALSPW010000308.1 GCA_026985735.1 Saprospiraceae bacterium | reverse complement strand
ATTTTATTAATCTAAACAACAAATCTTCCAAGTAGTTACCTTTATTCAAAAATGCGAAGGTAATACTTCAACTTTAACTTGACAAATTTATTGCATGCCGGATTTGAATATCCCATAAAAAAAGAATACACTTTTAAAAGATTTCTAACTTTTATCTTTACTGTAACGCTGATACTACTCAAAAAACATACCTTATTTGATGAAAATATTTCTATTTTTTATTTCATAAACACTCAATCTAAGTTATTACAAATACAAAAAATCAATACAGCTTCCCACTATTTTTTTGTCTTCAAAATAAAATTTTGTACCTTAGCACAAATTATTATAAACTGGAAAAACAACGGTTTCTACACAAACAACAATTATAAAAATAAATATATATAACTAAATGCAAATCACAAAATCATATAAACCAAAAAATAAAATACGTACCGTTACGGCAGCTTCACTTTTTGATGGTCATGATGCTGCTATCAATATTATGCGCAGAATCATTCAAAGAACGGGGGTTGAAGTTATTCATTTGGGACATAACAGATCAGCAAGGGAAATAGTAAAAGCAGCTGTTGAAGAAGATGTCCAAAGTATTGCTATTACATCATATCAAGGCGGTCACATTGAATTTTTCAAATATATTTATGATTTACTTCAAGAAGAAGGAAGTGGACAGATTAAGATTTTCGGAGGAGGAGGAGGCACTATTCTTCCCGGAGAAATCAAAGAACTTGAAGATTATGGAATAACAAGAATATATTCGCCGGATGACGGGCGGACTATGGGCCTTCAAGGCATGATTAATGATTTGGTACAAACCAGTGACTTTCCAATAGGAAAAAGATTACCATTTACTATTGATGACTTAAAATCAGGCAAAAGAAATGTAATAGCAAGATTTATTTCCGCAATTGAAAATTTCATTGATAGCCATAAGGATATTATTATACAAATAGATTTGGAAGCTCAAAATATTAGTACTCCCATAATTGGAATCACAGGAACAGGTGGAGCTGGAAAATCTTCTATTGTAGATGAAATCCTCAGACGATTTCTGATTGATTTTCCGGATAAAAAGATTGGAATCATATCAGTTGACCCTTCGCGCAAAAAAAGTGGTGGGGCTTTGCTAGGAGATAGAATAAGAATGAACTTCCTTAATTCCGATAGGGTTTTTATGCGTTCAATGGCAACAAGGGAATCCAATGTATCATTATCCAAATACATCAAAGAAACATCAAATATCTTGAAAATCGCCGGTTTTGATTTAATACTTCTGGAATCTTCCGGAATCGGACAGGCAGATACCGAAATAGTGGATTACTCAGACCTCACAATGTATGTAATGACACCTGAATACGGAGCTCCAACCCAATTAGAAAAAATAGACATGCTTGATTTTGCAGATCTCATCGCAATCAACAAATCCGATAAGCGAGGTGCAAAAGATGCTTTGAAATACGTTCAAAAACAATTTAGAAGAAATCATAATATATGGGAAGGCGATGATGATGAACTACCTATTATTAATACTATGGCGTCCCAATTTAATGATACTGGAACTACCTTGTTATACACAAAATTATTGGATTTATTAAAACAAAAAACAGGTAAAGAATTCAAATCACATATCAATTTATACATAAATGCGGAAGGTAGTTCCGAGATTATTCCTCCACACAGAGAGAGATACCTTTCCGAAATATCTGAAAATTCAAGAAAATATGATAAATTGACAAAATCAGAAGCAGCCATAGCTTCCAATTTATATGGTATTCATAAAGCGATGAATCTGGTAGAAGATGACAAGCTAAAAGAAGATCTGCTACAATATTATAATAAAGAATTAAAAAAACTTTCAAAAGAAAATTGGGAAATAATTCAAAATTGGGATAACAAGAAAAAATCTTATGAAAAAGATGAATTTATTTATACCGTAAGGAATAAAGAAATAAAGGTAAAGACCTATACTGAAACGCTTTCCCATAGTAAGATACCCAAAATATCAACTCCGAAATTCAAAGACTGGGGAGATATTTTACTATGGTCAAAACAAGAAAATTTCCCTGGTGAATTCCCTTATACCGCAGGAGTATTTCCATTCAAACGTACAGGAGAAGATCCTACCCGCATGTTCGCCGGAGAAGGTACTCCCGAGAGGACAAACAGAAGGTTTCACTATGTATCGAGAGGCATGCCGGCCAAAAGACTTTCCACCGCCTTTGATTCGGTAACATTGTATGGTGAAGACCCGGATACCAGACCGGATATCTACGGTAAAATCGGTAATTCCGGCGTAAATGTTTGTTGTCTTGATGATGCAAAAAAACTATATTCCGGATTTGACCTTTGTGATCCCAAAACATCCGTGTCGATGACTATAAATGGTCCCGCTCCTACTATGACTGCATTTTTTATGAATGCCGCAATCGATCAACAATGTGAAAAATATATCAAGGAAAATAAGTTGGAACATCTTGTCGAAAACAAATTAAACGAATTATATCCTGACGGCAACAGACCTCGCTACAACGGCGACCTACCTGAAGGACATAATGGCTTAGGATTATTATTGCTGGGAATCACAGGTGATCAAATATTACCACCTGAAATCTATAACAATATCAAAAGTCAAGCCCTAAAAGCTGTACGTGGAACAGTTCAGGCAGATATATTAAAAGAGGATCAAGCACAAAATACCTGTATTTATTCCATTGATTTCTCACTTAAAATGATGGGAGATGTACAGCAATACTTTATTGACAATGGTGTAAGAAATTTCTATTCTGTATCAATTTCAGGATATCATATCGCTGAAGCAGGAGCAAATCCCATTTCCCAATTGGCATTTACTTTAGCTAATGGATTTACTTATGTAGAGTATTATCTGGCTAGAGGAATGGATATTAATGATTTTGCGCCAAATTTATCTTTTTTCTTTTCAAATGGAATGGATGCAGAATATTCAGTTATAGGCAGAGTGGCAAGACGTATCTGGGCAAAAGCTCTAAAGCATAAATACGGAGGCAATCCGAGAGCGCAAAAACTAAAATATCATATTCAGACTTCAGGAAGATCGCTTCATGCACAAGAAATTGAATTTAATGATATACGTACAACATTACAAGCACTTTATGCCATATATGATAATTGCAATTCCTTACATACAAATGCTTACGATGAAGCCATAACAACACCTACTGAAGAGAGTGTACGCAGAGCCCTGGCAATTCAACTTATAATCAATAAAGAATTGGGGCTTGCTAAAAATGAAAATCCGATTCAAGGATCATTTATCATTGAAGAATTGACAGATCTGGTTGAAGAAGCTGTTTTAAGTGAGTTTGACAGAATTACCGAACGCGGTGGTGTCCTGGGCGCGATGGAGACCGGATATCAAAGAAGTAAAATCCAGGAAGAAAGTCTGTATTACGAAACATTAAAAAACAATGGACAATTACCTTTAATTGGAGTTAATACATTTTTATCCAAACAAGGGTCACCGATAGAAATTCCCGAAGAGGTAATCAGATCTACAGAAAAAGAAAAACAAGCTCAAATAAATACCTTGAGAAATTTACATGAAAAACAAAAAGACATTGCTACAAAACAATTAAAAAAGCTTCAATCTGTAGCCATAAACGGAGAAAATATCTTTAATGCACTGATAGAAGCGGGAAAATATTGTTCGTTGGGACAAATAACTCATGCTTTGTTTGAAATAGGTGGTCAATACAGAAGAAGTATGTAGAACTCACTAACAAAATATAAACAGAGACGGTCTATAATTGACCGGGATTTTATGAGAATGCACATTATCTTTTATTAAATAATTTCTGTATATAATATATTGTACCGGAAAAAATTTAATAAAAGCACAAAATCAACGGCACATTTCAGACCATTCAACGTTATCATAGAAATGATTTGGCTATACTAAATTAATTCTAGCATTACTGACATTACAAAATGATCTTTACATATATATGGTTATATCAAATTTTTATAAAAAAAAGAAAATTTATATTTATGCTCTACATAAATGTATTCTAAAAGAATAATAAGAATAGCAACTAATACCAAATTGCTATTTTACAACTGAAAAATTCCTCAAAGGAATAGTTATTTAACAAATAAAACTTTAAATCATGAAAAAATCATTATTAGTTTCATTCATCATTATCATCAGCAGCAGTTTTCTTTTCTCAAACGGAATAGTTTTCAACACAGCCAAAAAAGAATCATATCTGACTTTAATCAACTCTTCGATAAATGTAACAATTGAAAATCAGGTTGCCAATACTGTTTCAAGGCAAACATTTAAAAATACCATTTCAGATTCTATTTCAATAAAATATGGGTTTCCACTACCGGAAGGAGCAAGTGCTACTGCATTGAGGTACAAAATAAACGGATTATGGTATACTGCAACATTTGCTCCAGTTCCCCAAGATACTACCACAGGAGGAGGACCGGGAGACATCGATATTAAATTAAAAACTTACCTTGGCCACAATCCTCTCTATTTTGAAATAAAACAAAAAATAGACATGGATTCCTCAATAATTGTTGAACTTACTTATGTTGAATTATTGAAATACAAATTTGGTAAGGTAAATTATTTTTATCCTAACAATTATGTATTTATTCAAACCGGAATCTTAGCAGAACAAAATTTCACCTTAACTCTTAATTCAAAAAGGACAATTGAAGATATTAACCTTTTAAGTCATACCGCAAATGAAATTTACAATAATGGCAATAAAGCAACAATAAATTACACATCTCAAGAAAAGGCAGCAGTTTCCGATTATATTGTTCAATATACTTTAAGTTTAAACGAACTGGGTTTATTCTCATTATCAACATATATACCAGACACTCTTCAAAAAGATAATTTCGGAAGAGGCTTTTTTTCATTCATAGTCGAACCTGACCCCAGTGAAAATACCGAAGTTATTGATAAAGTATTTACTCTAATAATAGATAATTCAGGTAGTATGTCAGGAAACAAAATAGTCCAGGCAAGAAATGCGGCAAAATTTATAGTGGAAAATTTAAATCCGGGAGATAAATTCAATATCATCTCATTTTCCACGACTGTGAAAAGTTTCAGACCGGAACATGTGGACTTCAACGTTCAAAGTCAAGAGGATGCATTAAAATTCATAGATGCGCTGGATGCTTTAAGCTCTACAAACATTTCCGGTGCTTTTGATGTTGCAATTCCGCAATTTTCAATTGCTGATGCCGGTACTGCCAATATAATTATTTTCTTTACAGATGGAGAGCAAACAGCCGGAATAACCAATACTGATGAATTAATCAAACATATTAATAATCTTATTACGCAAAGCGAAAAACAAATATCGCTTTTCACTTTCGGAATAGGATCCTATACCAATGAACGCCTTTTAACATCTATCGCAACAAATAATAACGGTATATCCGAATTTCTTAAAAACAATGAATTGGAAGAAGTAATCACTGACTTTTATCTAATGATCAAAAATCCTGTATTATTAAATACGGAAATTGTTTTTTCACCTTCTATTATAAGAGAATTGTATCCGGTAATGATACCGAATCTATATAAAGGACAGCAAATGATACTCGTAGGCAGATATATTGAACCGGATTCATTAACAACAAAACTCTCAGGCAACGCATTTACCAATCCTGTCGAATATTCCTATATTACGAATTTATCCGACTCCAGTAATATTAAATTACAATTTCTGACTAAAATATGGGCAAAAAGCAAAATAGATTATTTAATGGACCAATATTATTTGAACGAATACAACAAACATAAAGCTGACAGCATAAAGAATGAAGTAATAAATCTAAGCCTCAATTATGGTGTATTTAGCCCCTTTACAAGTTTGCAGGGAGGAGTAGATGGAGGAGGAGGTGCGACAGGTATAAAACAAGAATATTTAACAGTAAATTCATCTAAAACATCAAATAAACATATAGAGATAGAATCCTTCTATCCCAATCCTTGTAAAGATTTTACAAATATTATTTTAAAAACAAAGGATAACACCAATGGAGTCCTCATAATTGAACTTATAAATGCTAAAGGACAATTAGTTTTTTCTCAAAATGAATTTGTCCAATCAAATAATAAATATGAGTTTAAACTAAATTTTAAAAATCAAAAACCAAAAGCAGGATTATACTATATAGTGATTAAATACAAATCCGAAACAATTTCTAAAAAAATAATAATTAATACCAAACCTTTATCTATATGGTAAAATAGAAAAGAATTAGTTTTTTGCTCATTCAATGAAAAAAAATATTTGCATAGCTAAGGCTAAGACTATGCAAATATTTTTTAAGAAGTAAAAACTATACTTTTTA
>JALSPW010000307.1 GCA_026985735.1 Saprospiraceae bacterium | reverse complement strand
TGTAAATATCAATCTAGTATTTGATCCTCCCTGGACACCAACAATGGCATCTGAAGTGGCTCAATTACAATTAGGCATGTTGTAAGTTTAGAATAACTTCCCCCCCGGATAAAGGAAAGTACAAAGGACAAAGTTCAAAGTACAAAGTATAAAGTTCAAAGTATAAAGTACAAAGTACAAAGTACAAAGTTCAAAGTACAAAGTTCAAAGTTCAAAGGCAAAAGTAAAAAGATAAAAGGAGTTTAATGATGAATTATGAATGGTGAATGATGAATTTTTTAAGCCGGCTTTGAAGTCATGCTATCGCATGCTTTCAAGTCCTAAAAGGCGTTTCAAATTTATTTGAAACAAAAGAAGGCACTAATTTAATATCGCAAATAAATTTGCGATACCATTTAAAGCCTGTCCTAACTAAAGCACTGGCACTCTTTAGTTTCCGGTGTGCCCCTTTAACTGGCGTTTCAAATTTATTTGAAACAAAACCAATCAAGAATTTTCTAAAGATTATCAACGCTGCCCCCTCTGCAATGCTCAATGCACTACGCTCCCCCTTATATTTTTCTTTCACTTCGTTGCAGAAAAAGATAGGGGGATGACTGAACGGTCTCGACGAAGGAGAGAACCAAAAGAGTAAATCTCTTTTGGTAGAGAGGGAACCGCTACATCTGTAGCGGAGTAGTGCTTTTGGTATTGAAGCACATTGTTTTTGAAATTTGCGGTATGTGGTTTTCCTTATCTTTTTGCGAAATGCAATGCAGCGAAAATATAATAGCTTGTCCAGCTTTAGCGGGAGAGTCAGAGGGTAAGCCTGGCTAGAAAAATTCAAAAATTTGAAAGACAAAAGTATGAAAAGACAAAGGACAAAAGTAAAAAGGAAAAGGTAGGGGGAAAAAGCAAGGCAAATAAGTTGATTGAGTTTATCGAGGGCATCTTGATTATTTTCATAATTGTCCCCAACATAATATTATATTTCATATTAAATAAGATAAATATTCCGAAAACCGAATTTTATTTCCTAAAATCAGAAAGGGTGGAGATTTGGTCAGAGACCGATCCACCGTTCTTAATACCCGACTTGCCAAGTTTCCAAAACTTGGTAAGTCTAAACCGGTTTTTTGCTAATCAGGCAAGAGTCGTACTATTTGGTAAAGACGCAAGATTTTGTGTCTCATAGTGTCTCATAGCGTCTCTACTATTGTGTCTCAACCAGATATAATATGACTAGCAATGTCTTTTACTAAGCATAGCAGCTTATCAGATGATAGAATTGATGTAGCGTTTTATTGAAATTAATAAGTATTGATCCGGAAGTTTATTATTGAAAAAATTATATTGCAAGGAACTAAATCGTTTTCTTTACGGTTATTATCTTAATAACAAAAAGAGAGATTTTAATGATTATTCTTACGGGTTTTTTCATAATTAAGCGATGTTTCCGGTTAGATACCGGCGATGGAATTATCCCGAATCACCCACCTGAAATTATGGAAGTAGGGTAATTATTAAATTTTATTAAAATGAAAAAGAATATATTTTTTATAGTTCTATTAAGTTTAGACATTTTTAGTTGTTATAAAAATGAAGTAATAAATGAGATAGATAATACAACTATTGAATTAAGAAATGATGAAGCAATTGCGCTATTAAATAAAAGTGATTCAATTGGCATTATTCATAATTTGGCTTTAACTAATGTATATGAGGACTTAAATGAATTGAGAGGGGTTTTCAGTATTGAACAATTAGATAAATATATAATAAATAGTTTATATAATTATTCTGAAAATATTGGTATAAGATGTTCTGATGATATTGTTGAAAATACTATGCATTTATTTTATTTAATTGATTCAAATGGAGCTTTAGTTCAATACGAAAATAATTCTAAATTAAATTTGTTTTTAGACAATCATGAAGTTAGTAGCCAATTAAGATATCAAATAACTTTGTTAAGAAAATTGCCTGATTCAACATCCACAAAAGAATTATTTAAAAATAAGATTTTAAATTTATATTATACGGGTTTCAATGAATTAGATAGTGATAAAGAGAAAGAATTATTTGCCGGAATGATAGCAGTCGCATTGCATTCATCAGATTATTGGTATGATAATTATGATAAATGGAGAACAAAAATATATGAATTAATAACAGGTAGTGAGATTGAATATAGAGATTGTAGACATAATACAGCCCAAGATCTTAAAGATGTAGGGGCACTTGTTATTTCGGATAGCGTTGGGCTTATTGGAGGTTTAATTGGTGCATTTGGTACTTCTGTCGCAGTTGAGCTAATAAACGCTTGGAATTATATAGTTGATTGTAATTAAAAATTTTATAAATGGATTCATTTGAAAGGAAAATAGGTATAATTGCTTTTTTAGGTACGATTATTACATACTCTATTATTAGATGGATTGATGATAATGATTTTGGGGTGACGAAATCTATTTCAATTCATGTAGTGGGATTTTTAATCTGGGGAATAGTATTTTATTATATTGTTAAACAGATAAAAAAAGAATGATACTAAAGAATAAAAAGATAGTAGTAAAATCTACTACAAAATAGTTAAACGAATTAAGGGTTGGAGTTAATATACTCCAATCCTTTTTTTATGATTTTTTACATATTTTATTAAACAAATAATATTTAACGGATGAAACATATATTTTTTTTAATTGTTTTTTGCTTTGGGTTGTTTTCTGTATTTGCACAGCATACACTATTTGCAAATATATACGATATAAATTATGGTAATGAAATCGGAGGGTATATATTGATTGTACCTGATGGATATATTTTAATGAATCTCGGGAGATATAAGGATATAGAAAATGGAATAACTTGTGATTATCTTATAAAGTTTGATAAATTGGAAAATTTGATACAATGAAAAATCTTTATTTAGTGGAATCCAAGCTTTTATAGAAAGACTATAATAAAAAAGCTTTGAGAAATAAAAAAAAGTAATATCTTTGCGAATTACTTATAATTATAATAATTGTGGCAGCGAAAAAAAACAAATCGGTATCTTATGATATTTTAATAGGTATATTTTTAGGTATCGGATTAATAATAGTCTTATCATATGGTGGTGAAATTATAGATTTATTAAATTTCTTTTCTAATAAACATAAAAATAAAACAGTTATAATCAGCAAACCGTCAAAACCGAAAAAGCTTTTTGGTTTTGATATATCCACACATTATTTTGAAAAGGATAAAGTTAAACCAAATCAAATTTTAGGATCTATTTTATACTGGGAAGGTGTACCTTATTCTAAAATTGACGAACTTGCCAAAAAATCCATAAATGAATTTGATGTTAGAATGATTAGAGCCAACAAACAGTATACTATCGTAAGAGATGATAGTTGTGGTAATGTGGTTAGCTTGGTATATGAACCGAATCCGTTGTCCTATGTCATTTTTCATCTCAAAGATTCCGTTTATGTAAAAAAATATATAAGGGAAGTAGAAACCAGGTTGGAATTTGCAGAAGGAGAGGTAATAACATCATTATGGAATTCAATGCGAGAGAATCATCTCAGTATATCCCTTATTGACAAAATGGAAGATGCTCTAGCCTCCGAAGTGGATTTTTATCATGCACAAAAGGGGGATAAATACAAGTTGTTATTTGAAAGGAGATATATAAATAATAAAGCTGTATCTATTGGTAAATTATTAGGTGCATATTATAAAAACGATAGGGATCATTTTGGTTTTTATTTTGAATCGGATACCTATAAAGGTTATTACAACTATGACGGACATCCTACCAAAAAAGCATTTTTGAGGGCTCCTGTTAGATTTTCACGCATTTCTTCAAGGTTTAGCTATCACAGGTTTCATCCTATTTTGCATAGAACCAAAGCTCATTTCGGTACGGATTATGCCGCAGCTTATGGTACACCTATTATGGCGGTTGCTGCCGGGACAATAGCTAGAAAAGGATATGGCAGAGGAAACGGAAATTTTATTACTATTAGACATGACAAAACTTATACAACTACTTATTTGCACATGCAAAGATTTGCTAAAGGAATAAAAAAAGGTGTTCATGTATCACAAGGGCAAATTATCGGTTATGTAGGATCTACAGGATTGGCGACAGGACCTCATGTTTGTTTCAGAATGAAGAAAAACGGGAAACCAATTGACCATCTAAAAGAAAATTTTCCTTCTCCCGAACCATTACCGGATTCTGTTATTACTCAATATTTTGAACAAAGGGATAGTATATTGAAGGTTTTTAATAAAATGGAACATAAATTTGTTCAACAAAATACATTGGTCAATTATGGTTTTAATGCCAAGTATGTATTGGATGAATTGTAAATTTCTGCATTCAATCAAGTATGTGTTTTTCAGCTTTAAAATAGTTGTTTTTCAGCCAAATTGATTCTACATGAGTAGTTACAAAAAATATATATCCTGTCAAACTTGAATAAGATTTTCATTTTTTCTATTTTCGCATTTTATTTAAAATGAGAACTATTTAGTTTCTGTTTTTATAGTGCTTAATTCTAATGATTTTTTTAACAGACACTATAATAGGCGGAAGTATTTTGGTTGAAAATTTTTAATATGTATAATTTATTTGCATAATTTTTTTAAACCATTTGTTTTATACTGAATAATCACGAAAAAATATACATTATGAGTCTAAATTTTTCTGAAATCGAAAAAAAATGGAAAAAATATTGGAAAGATAACAACACATACAATGTTGATATTGATGAAAATAAAAAGAAATATTATGTTCTTGATATGTTTCCTTATCCTTCGGGTGCAGGTCTTCACGTAGGTCACCCTTTAGGATATATCGCCTCCGATATATATAGTAGATATATGAAGATGAAAGATTTTAATGTGCTGCATCCGATGGGATTTGATTCTTTTGGTTTACCTGCCGAACAATATGCTATTCAGACCGGTATTCATCCAGCCGATTCTACTGAGGAAAATATCAGGCGTTATAAGGGCCAATTGTCAAATCTCGGGTTAAATTATGATTGGTCTCGCGAAGTCAGGACTTCTGATCCAGGATATTATAAATGGACGCAGTGGATTTTTGCCAGGATGTTTGAGCATTATTATAATATTAAACTGCAAAAAGCGGATAGTATTGATAATTTGATAAAAGAATTTGAAAAAGACGGAAATCTATTTGTAGATGCTTTTTGTTCTGAAGAAAGAAAATTTACTGCAGCAGAATGGAAGAATATGTCCGATAAGGAAAAAGATAATGTATTGATGAACTATAGATTGGCATACAGGAAGATTGGACATGTCAATTGGTGTGAAGCTTTAGGTACTGTTCTTGCCAACGATGAAGTCAAAGACGGAGTGAGTGAGAGAGGAGGGCACCCGGTGGTAAAAAAACCGATGAATCAATGGTCATTAAGAATAACGGCTTATGCAGAGAGATTGCTCAATGATATGGATGAAATAGATTGGTCGGACAGTTTGAAGACAATGCAGAGAAATTGGATAGGTCGTTCCGAAGGTTTGCAAATGTTTTTTGAGCTTGAAGGCAATAGTGAAAAATTAGAAATCTATACTACAAGACCTGATACGATATTTGGAGTTACTTTTATGGTATTGTCTCCCGAACATCCGTTTGTTGGCATGCTTACAAAACCGGAATATAAAAAAGAAGTAACGGAATATCGGAATTATGCCCAAAACAGATCAGAGATAGAAAGAACAAGTGAAAAGAAGGTTACCGGTGTATTTACAGGATCTTATGCAATTAATCCCCTCAACGGTAAGAAAATACCAATATGGGTAAGTGAATATGTATTGATGGATTATGGTACCGGAGCCATTATGGCGGTTCCGAGTGATGATGACAGAGACAGGGCTTTTGCCGAAAAATTTAATTTGCATGTTATTCCGGTTATCGATAAAACAAATTATCCCGGCTCTACGTCTAAAGATAAAGAAGGAATAATGATAAATTCGGATTTTATTACCGGAATGGAAGTACCGGATGCTATAAATGCAGTAATTGAGAGGGTTGAAAGTTTGGGGATTGGGAAAAAACAGATAAATTATAAACTACGGGATGCAAATTTTTCTCGTCAAAGATACTGGGGAGAACCTTTTCCTGTTATATATGATAAAAATGAAGTAGCTTTTCTTCTTCCTGACGATGAATTGCCGGTAGAACTACCGTCTCTTGATGAATTTAAACCATCAACAGATGGTAAATCTCCTTTAGCGAGAAATGCCGGTTGGGTAAATGAGTATGAAGGCTTTATAAGAGAGACGGATACTATGCCGGGATTTGCCGGTTCCAGTTGGTATTTTTTACGTTATATGGATCCTCATAATGAAAATGAATTTGCTTCGAAAGAAGCTATGGAATATTGGCAGGATGTTGATTTTTATATTGGGGGCACTGAACATGCTGTTGGGCATTTGATGTATTCGCGGTTTTATCATAAATTTCTTTATGATCTCAATTTTGTACCGACGAAAGAACCTTTTAAAAGGCTTGTGAATCAGGGTATGATTCAAGGAGTTATAGAGTTTTTGTATTTGAAAAAGGAAAAAGTAAATGAGATAAGTGTTTTTGTTAGTGCTGATCTGATTCCAAAAGATGAAGTTGAAGATTATGCTAAAATACCGGTATATATAGGCTTTGTGAAGGAATATGGGTCGCTTAATTCTTATCTTGATAAGGCCGGTATTGATCAGTTTAGAAATTGGAGGAAGGAGTATCAAAATGCCGAATTTGTCACTTCTGTAGGTACATACAAGGGAGAAGACTCAGGTTCTTTTGATAATTTTAAGTTTTATACACTTTCTGAAATAGGCAAGATGTCAAAAAGATATCACAATGTAGTCAATCCCGATGATGTGGTAGCAAAATATGGTGCCGACACTTTTAGAATGTATGAAATGTTTCTCGGACCAATTGAGCAATCCAAGCCATGGGATACAAAAGGTATTGATGGAATAGGTAAATTTATTAAAAGATTTTGGGGACTTTTTGTCAGCAGGGATGACAATTGGCTTGTTACAGATACCAGAGCCGGAGATGATGAGCTGAAATTATTGCATAAGACAATAAAAAAAGTAACAGAAGACATAAAAAATCTTTCATTCAATACAGCCATAAGTGCAATGATGGTTTTTGTAAATGATGCAAAAAAAATGAATATCAATAGTTCTGAAGTTTTAATTCCGATGATAAAACTTATTGCTCCTTTCGCGCCGTTTATTTCAGAGGAATTATGGCATAAGGCAGGAATGGAAGGAAGTGTACACCACCAATTATTTCCGGAGTATGATGAGAAATATCTTAGAGAATCAATGGTTTCATACCCTATTAGCGTAAATGGGAAAAAACGAGGTGTTGAGCAATTTCCAAAAGATATGCCTAAAGAGGATTTGCAACGAAAAGCCCTTGAATTGGATTATATTCAAAAATGGTTACAAGGGAAAAATGTACTAAAAGTAATTGTAGTTCCGGGTAGAATGATAAATATCGTAGTGAAATAAATTCAAAATAACTGCCACAATACAAAAAAAGTTCAAAGTACAAAATGCATGTCGCTGTGTTTTACCCAATGAAAAAACATCAAAGATATTTACTAAGCATTTTTGTTAGGTTAACCTTGATTCACGTTAGTCCAGTTGTTCTAATACTAGTGGTTTAGTATAAATATTCTTATCATAAAATATTTATAATATTACTTTGAAATTGTAGTAACCTGCATTGTGTTTTATTTTGATAAAATACATTTTAGGATTATTGTTATCGCTTTTTAATTTTATAATAAATTGATTTTCCAAATTTAATTTCCTGTGTAAAAGTTTTTTTCCTGAAATGTCAAATACATCAACAGATTGGGCAGTATAGTTTTTATCCAAATGTATTTCGAGAGTATGATTGTCAAGTGTTTTGTAATAAAAATTTCTTTTATTTTTAGAAATCCCCGAGGATTTTTCCACTTCAAAATTGCCACTTAACATTAGTTTATCATTGTAGTAATAATTGTATTGCCATTTTCCCCAATTATCAGAAGATGGGGCAATTATATATGAACTATAATAATAATACCACCAATCCCTTTTATATGTGTACCTGTGCTCAAACCATAAATTTCCATTAGGAGTAATCCACTCCAAGCGTGTAGAATCACCCTTTTTAAGTCCATATTGTAATGCCCAAAAATCAATAATAGAATCTTGTTCATTAAATACATATTTTTCTTTTTGTCTGGTTTTTAACTCATCTGAGTCAGGTATAAAGTCCGTTAGACCGCTTTCCCATACGTGAAATGATGTATCATAAGGAATATTTTCTTCCCAATATGAATTGTTTGTACCACAGGATGCTGCAAAAGGTTCGATTAAAAATAAAGAATCATACCATAGCTCAAAGTGCAGATGAGGATCGGAAGAATTACCTGAACTACCTACTTCTGCTATTTTTTGTCCTGGATAAACCGAAGCACCGACTTTAACCAAAATGGAATTCTTTTTTAAATGGGCATAATATGAAAATAGTTTATTGGGATGTCTAATAGCAATAAAATTACCAAATCCAAGCTCTGTATTACTTACGGTATTTCTGTCAGGCTCGCCATCATGGACAAAGCTTACTACCCCCGAATCTATCGCAATAACCGATACGCCATTCTCCATTTGAGGAAATCCACTGAGTACAAAATCCGTACCTTTATGTCCGGTATAAGTTTTTGTACCTTTCTTATAATCGGAAATTGTATTCTTTCCCCAGTCAATATAGTTAACTATGATATAATCTTTTCCGTAAATTCCTTCAATAGGGGTTTTAAATCCTTGAGATATAGCTGAATTGACATATAAAAATACAATTGCTACAATAATTGTTTTGTTCATTTTTATAACAAAATTAACAAAATTTTTTATTGTAACTACTCAAGCAGAATGTTTTTAAGCAAAAAAGTTCTCTCTTAAATAAAAATAATCACAATTTTTTTTAACACTTTATGGATAGGCACTAAATGATTATTTCTTTAGATATTTTTCATCTGTCAATGTATTTAAAAAAGCAATAATTGCTTCCTTTTCATCTTCTTCCAAATAAATACCTCCTTCATGATTCATATTTGGATCCAGTGTTGATGAGTAATTAACATGGTCACTATAAAAATCAAGAACTTCTTTCAGTGTTTTGAATCTTCCATCATGCATATAAGGTGCTGTAATTGCAATATTCCTTAATGATCCAGTTTTGAATTTGCCTATATCTGAAGCTTCATTGGTTACATGAGCAAGTCCTTTTTCAGGATGCGCATCGAGGCCGTTATTATGAAAGCGGTTGTCAAAAAACGGACCTACACGGTGACAGTGAAAGCAGTCTCCTTTTTCACTTAAAAACAATTCATATCCTTTTGTTTCCAAAGGAGTGAATCTCGCACTTGAGTCTTCAAAATAATATGCACGATCAAATTTTGAATTTACAGAAACATTACTTCTTAAATATTGTGCAATTGCCTTTGCAACAAGATTTGGTGTAATATCATCAGTTCCGAAAGCTTTACTAAACTTATCGGCATATCCGGCATCCAATAACTTTACAATTACATTATCCCAGTTTTCATGGAATTCATCTTTGTTTTCAATTGTGGATAAAATAGCTTCTTCAAGAGAGGAATGAGAACCTTCCCACCCAAAATATTTATTGAATATAAGATTTGTTAATGACATTGTGTTTTTGGTCATTAATTTTCCTTTATATCCTTTATCAAACCTGTTATTACTTGCAAACGCTTTATCAGGATTGTGGCATGATGTACATGATAACTCATTATCTACGGACAATATCTTATTTGCAAAAAGATCTTTACCTAATTCCACTCCCTCTACAGTTAAAGGGTTGTCTGCCGGAATATACAAGGGGAAATCCCTTTCAGGAATTTGTTGACTAAACTGGAAAGGGGTAGGGTTGTATTGTTTAGAAACACTTGTATCGTTATTGGTACAAGAGAAGAAAATAAAAATTAATGCTAATAAAAATAGTGCTTTTTTCATAATACTTAATTTATAATTCTTAAAATCAGTTTAATTTGTAATTACTCAGGTAAAATCATTTTGATACAAAATTAGTTATTTTTCTACTCAAAAGCACTCTACTTGAATAAGTACTATATTTTTAATATCCAAAATTACGCTATTTATTTTAAAATTTCAACTTTTTTTATACTATATGCGTTTTTTCCATTCTTTTTTAAGATATCCTGTGCTTCCTGATTCTTCATTATTCCTTTTCCAAATTTATTGAAATCATAAGTTTCCGGATTTTCAATGAATTCATTTAAATCCAATACCAATGTTATCACCATGGTATCTCCCGGATTTACCGTTGTATCGTCAAAGGGCAATTTATCTATCGTAATATAATTTTTATTCCCGTTTGTAGGTCCCATGTGAAGTTTAAATGACAAAGTATCATTACCGGCAATATATTCTCCTTCATATTTCATATAATGATATTGACCATCATCTTGCCAAGGCCAATACATATCCAAATACTCATCTACTGTATTTGGTAAACTGTGTTTTTCCGTTCCTTTGATAGGTTTATTGTACTTGTCTCCAAGTCCATGTATAAATGAAAATCCGTTATATGTTCCTGCTGGAATATCTAAAATCATTTCCCTTGTATATTCATGTGCTTTATCAGCTTCTCTGTAATGAAAAGTATCCAGTTTTAATATTGAATTATCATCTTTGTATAATTCAAAATCCGAATTAAAATATCTTAGTGTTACGATTTTATAAGGATATCCCGCTTTCGCTTTATATATAAATTTGTAAAATTCCAGATTCCGATCTTTTACCTTATGATCAAAAATCACTTTTAATACCGCTGTTTCATCTTTTTGTTTATTGCATCCTGAATATAAAAAACTAAAGAAAATTAAAATAGTTAATATTGAAAAAAAGTTAAGTCTAATGGCTTTCATAATTATAAGATTTTTTTTATTATATATAACTCATATAGCTATAAAGATATTTTATTTCAAATATACTTGATTTTCACCATTTATGATGCATAAAGTATGCCAATAGCTGCAAATTGGAAATTGTCTAAATAAAAATAACGCTAAGCAAATACCTGTAGCATTAATCGGTTATGATTTTTTAGCAAAGCAATTTTACATGGTTAACCTTAGTTAAAACCGGATTAGTTGTACTGACTTTAATAATCTAAACGTAAGCTTTATTTGGTGAAAAATTTATTTTTTTTCATCTCAAAACTATTGTTCCTGAGTAGTTACAATTAAGAAATTATCTTTTATTTACTCCATTGTTGGAAATTGAAAAGAAAATAATACTAATTACGGTTAAGAAAATCAATATTGCATTTACTTGGTGCAGAATAGCAATATAGATATTGATATGCGTCAAAACTGTTATTATACCAAGGATAAATTGCAAGTTTATTAAAAAAATTATAGAATTTAGAAGTCTTTTAATCTGGTTTGGATAATTTTTTTTCTTGAAATAGAAATAATAAATAAATATTGAAATAAAAACTAAAACAGCAAACCACCTGTGAACAAAATATACCATTGCCGGTGTATCTATAATACTCTGAAGGCCTGAATTATTATATCCTTCTTTGGCAAGGGTAGGGAACCATTCACCTCCCATCAAAGGATAATCCGTATAATAATATCCGGCATTTAGTCCTGCTGTAAAAGCACCTAGAAATAATTGTATGGATATTATGAATAATAGAATTAAGCTTTGCCGTTTTAAAAGGGGATTTGGTTCAATAATGATATTTGAAAAATGCAGATTTAATGTAGTCCACAAAACATAGGATACAAGTAAAGTGGCTGTAAAAAGATGAATGGCTAATCTGTAATGACTGACATCTGTACGATCTGAAAAGCCACTTTTTACCATATACCAGCCCATCCATGCTTGAAATAGAGCAAAAATAAAAATAAGTAATATTCTTGTAAATAATTTTTTATCTTTAAAATATCCTTTAATCCAAAAGAAAATAAATGGGATAATAAATACCAGACCGATAATTCTTGCGATAAGACGGTGAAAATATTCCCATAAAAATATTATTTTAAAATCATTCAACTTAAAATGATTGTGTTCTAGTTTAAATTCCGGGATTTTTTTATAATCATCAAATGCTTTTTGCCATTCATTATTGTTTAATGGAGGGATAATTCCTGTGATGGGTTTCCACTGTACTATTGATAAGCCGGAATTATTGAGTCTAACTGCACCACCTACTGCTACCATTAAGATAATTAATAAAACACCGGAATACAACCAAATTATGACCGGCTTATAAGATTTATGAGGCATAATCAATTTTTTGTTTATAAGTAAATAAGTGATTTCAGATCATGAATAAGGTTTTTAACCTCTCCTGCATCCGTGCCGGAATAATATCCTCTTGGATGTCCATTCCTATCAATTAATACCATCTTTTCAGAATGAAGATAGCCTCCCGGTTCATTTTTGTCTTTTGAAATTCCAAGGTAAAATCCTTTTTTACCAATATAATTTATTTTTTGTTCTTCACCTCGAAGAAAATGCCAATTGGATAAATCTATTTGATACTTTTCGGCATATTTTCTCAATTTTTCAGTTGAATCCCTGTCAGGATCAATTGAGAAAGCAACAATATTGAACTTGTCTCTATATTTATTTAATGCCATTTGAACTCTTTTTGCAGCTTGTGTCATTCTCGGACAAATCGAAGGGCAAGAAGTAAAAAAGAAATATGCTACATACGGTTTACCCTTTAAATTATCTGAACCGAATTTAGAACTGTCTTGTCTTGTGAATTTATATTCGGGAATTGTATAATAAATAGTATCATTATTTTCATAGGTATGAACTCCCAAATATGGCAAAGATTTATTTTCCTTTTTGCATGAAACAATAAATAAAATAATAATTGCCGAAAGAATAATAATTGATTTTTTTAACATTAGTATATATCGTAGTTTTTTAAAATCTTTTTAAATAAAATATAAATTAAAATGAATAGAACCGAAATCATAAATAAAACAGAGAAACTGTATGCAACAATTTCATTTTGGGTAAAGTCACCTAAACATACGGCACATGAAAAACCATTGTTGTATATGGAAAATAAAATTATAATTAATACTATTATTTTTTTCATGTTAATATAAATATAGTAAGAAATATAAAACAGGCCATAATAACGTCACAAAATACCAAAACATTCCAAATGCCGTAATACTTGGTAATTTAGTGTATATGTCAGATGTTTTTTTTAATTTTAAATACAAAGTAATTATAAGTATTAACCCAACTACAACATGAATACCATGCACTGCTATAATACTATAAAAATACGATGCGTAAAGTCCATCCGAAGTTTGAATTCCAAAATCGACAAGGTTTATCCATTCCTTTCCTTGAATGACTAAAAATACAATTCCCAAAATAATAGTTATCAATAAAAAATTGAGATCTTTAATACCTTTTTTAGCATTCTTAATAAAGAAATACAAAAATAGACTACTCACTAATAGTATTATGACATTGGAAATGGAAATGTATTGAGGGAGTCTCGGTTGATCTATCGGAGGCCAATCCATTGCTTTAGCTGAAGCAATGATATAGGCACTAATCAATCCTGCAAAAAACATAATTTCCGTTATAATAATAATAGTAAAAGCTATATTAAGCCCTGATATTTTCTTTTTATTTGTCATAATTAATATATTTAGGGAGTATAAACATCTCGTGGAACTACAGTTACATCAAAATAAACCCCAATAATCAATGCCGCTAAAGCAAACAATGCCATATAGATTATTATTTGCAAAGGAATCGGTTCCCATTTGAGATGCATAAAATAATTAATTACCAATAATGCTTTCAAAGTAGAAACCAAAAATACTATTGTTACCATTAGTAAAAAATTATTCAGATAAGAAGCGACTAAACTAATACCGAACAATAACAATAATGTGATATACACCTTTAAATAATTGGGATGTCCATGATAATCATTTAAAGCCGGATATTCAACTTCATGTGCTAAGCCTTCATTGTGAAACTTTGTACTCATTTTAATCAATTTTAGTTTGCAATATACAATAGAGGAAATAAGAATATCCAGATCAAATCAACCATGTGCCAATAGAGCCCGGCCACTTCAATCCTTTGATAATTTTTTCCTTTTCTTGCCCCCATCATAACAATAAATAATACGATGGCTCCTACAATTACATGAAAAGCATGGAGTCCTGTCATTAAGAAATAAAATCCCCAATATGTACTTTCAATGTGTTTTCCTTGTTCGACTAGTTCTTTGCCACTAAAAGTAAAACCATGATGGATTTTTTGGGAATATTCAGTGATTTTAACGACTAAAAAAATTAAAGCACTTAATATTGTCAATCCAATATAAAGAGTTATTTTGTTTTTATCTTTTTTAATAGCGGCATCATGTGCTTTTACTACGAAATAACTACTGGTTAGTAGTACAAAAGTATTGGTAGCTCCAAGTACAATATTTGTATGAGATGCCATTTCCGCCCATTCAGGATATCTGAATCTATATAACAAATATGCTACAATTAAACCTCCAAAAATAACAAATTCTCCAGCTATCAAAATCCATACTCCAAGCCGGGCCTGGGGTATATCTCTAAGTGTTGGTTTTTTATTTATACTTGTGTTCATATTTTACTATTTTTCATTTTGTGGTAAAAAGTCAGTATCTCTATCCGGATGATTGTAATCATAAGGCCATCTGTATACCGCAGGATAAAGTGCAAAATTGCCATGTCCCGGTGGAGATGATGCTTGCCATTCCAAAGTGTTTGATTTCCATGGATTCTTTTCAGCAACTTTACCTTTATATAACGATTTAAAAAAATTGAATAGGAAAATAAACTGTGTGATTATCAAAAAGATTAAACTTACTGTTGCTATCTGTCTTGCCATAATGTGATTAGGTTGCATTAATAATTTATCCCAATTACTATAATCAAATATTCTCCTGTGCTGCCCTTGTAACCCTAACCAAAATAGCGGTATGAAAATAGAATTAAAGAAAATAAAAGTTCCCCAAAAGTGTATCTTTCCTAAAGTTTTGTTCAATTTTCTTCCTGAAAATTTAGGATACCAGTAATAAATAGCGGCAAAACCTCCTAAAATTACTGAAGGAAACAATGTATAATGAAAATGTGCTATTACAAAATAAGTATCATGAGCATAAATATCAAAAACATTTGATCCTAAATGTAAACCGGTAAAACCACCGAAAAAAGTAAATGATGCTAACATTCCCAGAGCAAACATCATTGGAACAGTAAACTTTATATCTCCTCTCCACAAGGTGCCTAAATAAGCCAATACCATCCCTGCAAAAGGAATTGAAATTATGATGGTAAGCAAACTAAATATGTTTGCAGCTCCCGGATCAATACCTGATACGAATTGGTGATGTGCCCAGACAACCAAAGAAAGAATACCTGCAATCAGTACTAAAAATATAACCATTTTATAACCGAAAAAAGGTTTTCTTGAGAATGTTGAAAATATTTCTCCAACAACTCCCAAGGAAGGAAGTAATAAAACATAAACTTCCGGATGACCAAAAAACCAGAATAAATGTTGCCATAAAATAGGATCTCCTCCGCGATAAGCATCAAAAAACCCGGTCCCTACTAATATGTCCATTAACAACATGAATGTTCCGGCAATAAGCGGACCTACAGAGAACATAAACAATAAGCTTGCTATATTTATCATCCACACTACTATAGGAAGCTTCATAAGTGAAAGTCCTTTTGCTCTTTTATTAAGTGTAGTGACTATGAAATTAATCCCCCCCATGAGCATAGAGATAAATTCGAGAGCAACTGCCATTAGAAAAAAAGTATTGCCTGTAAAAAAATTAGCTTTGAAAGTGGTATTCGGATTATTGTATCCAAAGTCTGAAACAGATAACGGAGGATACATAGTCCACCCTCCTCCAAATGCACCAGTAGGCATCAAAAATCCTGATAATAAAACGATGCAACTAAGTAAGAATGTCCAATAAGATATTTTATTTAATAATGGGAATGCCATATCATCCGTCCCAATCATGATGGGAATCAAAAAATTACCTAAAACAGCCAATACCATGGGCATACCTACCCAAAATATCATAATCGCACCATGATTGGTTACCAATTGATTGTATTCCTTTGCAGCTAAATTACCATATAAAGGAATATCGTCAGGACCAAAAGCAAGATTGTATCTGAATACATACACAAAAAATCCACCAAAAGCAGCCATGAACATAGCTGTCAGCAAATATTGAAATCCAATATCCTTATGATCCAAAGAAAAAAAGAATCGTTTCAAAAATCCCGTTTTTTTATGTTCCGTCATATTATTTATCTATTTTAAAATTATTTTTTAATACCATATATCTTATCCATTGAATCTTTCCATTCTTCTTCACTTTCAACAAAAAGATTTCCTCGCATCATAGAGTGTCCGAGTCCGCATATTTCTGCACAGGTGATATCAAATTTTCCCTCTTTATTTAATTTTATCCATCTTGTTATGGTTCTCCCGGGTAATACATCTTGCTTAAACCTGGATTGTGGTAAAAATACACTATGAATTACATCCAATGCTTTAAGATCCATGTGGATAACTCTGTTGACAGGTAAATGCAAATTATTTATCGCACTAACATCATCATCCGTGTATAATTTACCATCAGGACCCGGATAAATTATTTCCCACATCCATTGTTTGCCCACAATAGCTATTTTGAAATCAGGCTCAGGAAGTTCCTGTTCAACTCTTTGCCATATAGAATGCTCCTTGACCAATATGTAAAGATCACCCATCAGTAATAAAAACATACCGGTGTATAACCAGATTCTATGTTTATGAGTAAAATCAACCATGTACCGCTCAATTTTTGTTCTTTTTTTCTTTCTTGTAATCATAGGGTAAACAAAAAGAAAAAGTGTTATAACCGTAGCTATACCTACAACGCCGGTTATTATCCAAAATAGATTGTCTATTTCTAGAGCAATACTACTGTTACTTTCTGGAAAAAAATTCATTTAATTATTTTTTAATTTTTAAATTGGTTCTTCTATTAAAATTTCCTACAACCAAAAAGCCAAAACAAATATTATCTGTACTATAGGTAAGTAAATCACCGATTGTACCATCATTTTTTTCGCTTCGACCGTATCGGGTTTTTTGAAAAACAAATAAGCTTTGTAATTAAATAATAATGTTAAAATCACAATAGCTATAAAGTATATTATATTGATATCGTAGTTTATATATAAATAGATTATCAATGGAATTAATGTTAAAGAAGACAAGAATGTGATAAATGCATTAGTGTATGTTTTACCCTTTCCCAGTGGCAATAATTTATATCCTGCTTTAGAATACTCCTCATCCCATATCCAAGCAATAGACCAGAAATGTGGGAATTGCCAAAAGAATTGCAATAAAAATAAAAATATGGCTAATTGATCTACAACTCCCGTATAAGCTACATATCCGATCGCCGGTGGTAAAGCTCCCGGTATGGCACCTATTATTACAGCGATGGAATTAATTCTTTTTAATGGTGTGTATATAAATGAATAAACCAAAAGGGATAAAACACTTAAGATAACAGTTTCTCTGTTTGTGAAAATAAGGAAAAACAAGGTTCCCAAAATTGCCATTAAAGTCGCATATACAGTAACTTCCTTGACAGACATACGATTAGTAGGTAATGGTCTGTCTTTTGTCCTGGACATAATGGCATCGTATTTTCTTTCGAGAATCTGATTTATTGCATGAGCAGCTCCGGTAGTGAAAAAGCCTCCAAAGGATAAGCCTATAATATGCATTAATTGAATATTCTCACCTTGGCTTCCTATAAAATAGCCTAATAGTGAAGAAAAGACAACTATTATATTTACCCTGAATTTAATCAGCTTTCCAAAATCCTTAATTCTATGCACTGTCGTTAATTCTTGATTTATTGTTACTACTTAGGTAGATTCGTTTTGATTGTAAAATGTCCTTTTTTATCAAATTTTAAACATTTTTTACCAATAGCTCTGTGATTACTCAAAACAAAAACATTATTTGATGAAAAAAATCCAATTTTATCTCAAATGCATTAATACCCCTGCAGTTGTGATTTATTTAGAGCAAATATAAATTAAGAATTTAAACGACAAAATAAATTTAGATTAAATATAAATAAAATGTCGCATTCTGACAATTATTTGGGATAATAAGGAGAAATCATAAGATAAACAACTACACCTGAAATAGCAACATAAAGCCAAAAAGGGAAAGCAGATTTTGCAATTTTTTTATGTTGTATAAAATTTTTATTGTAAGCATAATAATAAGCTCTTAAAACTAAAGGAATAGTAAGTACAGATAACAGAATGTGACTGGTTAGAATGAAATAGTAAATGTACTTAATTAATCCTTTTCCTTGATACAAGGTTTCTTTAGTAGTTGCATGATACAATATATACATTATAAGAAATATCACAGAAAGAATAAGAGCAGTTTGTATAAGGCGCTTGTGCAATAGTACATTCTTATTCTTAATTGAAATTATGGCTGAAATTAACAAAATAGCAACCACTCCATTAATCGGCGCATATATATGCGGTAAATAAGAGAAATCTCCCGGCAAATGTATTTGTAAAAGCAAAACCACAATTACAGGAATTATAATCGAAATAGTATTTATTATTTTCATCCGGTTTATTTTCTTTATCTTGCTCCTAAAATCAACTTTAGTTCAATTTTTTTATCCTTTCTCAACAAAGACAATTTAACTTCGTCTCCGGGCTTATATTTTTTCAATTCGTTGCTATATGTTCTGAGGTTATCTGTTTTGACTCCATTCAATGATAATATAATATCACCGGGGAGCAATCCTGCTTTTGCTCCTGCAGATCCTTCAATAACAGAACCTATTTTTACACCTTTGCCGGTATATGAAAAATCAGGAACAGAACCGGTAGCAGCTTTTCTTGTTATTGTATTTCCTTTTTGTTTATGATTAGTATTACTATTACTATTTGTTTTCCCTGTGAAATTCATAGGTTCAATCCTGTCAGCCAGATATTCAAGTACTTCCTTTGCCACAGTTGCCACCTTCACTAATCCGGAAGCATCAATTTTATCTGCAGTGTCAGAAGGTCTATGATAATCCTCATGAGCTCCGGTAAACAATTGTACAGCTGGAATTCCTTTTTCTATAAATGAATACTGATCACTTGAATCTAGTTCTTTCAAAATGACCTCACTTTTAATCCCTGTAGTATAATCGGTTCCCATAAATATGAATTTCCATTCTCTTGCTGTGTTTCCGTTCAATACAAGTAGTTTTTTGTCAAATAATCTACCATCCGTATCAAGATTGATATTAGCAAATGGCGGATTAAGAAAATCGGAATCGAAGTTATTGACAAAATACTTTGAACCAATCAAACCGGCTTCTTCTCCGGTAAAAGCAACAAAAATGATAGTTCTTTTTGGCTTTAATGTTTTTGCAAGGGTTTTTGCCAATTCCAGCAAAATAGATACTCCACTGGCATTGTCGTCTGCACCATGATGAATTTTGCCCTCATCTCCTTTATGGACATCAGGCCATCCCAGTCCGAGGTGATCATAATGAGCGGAAATTACCAATGGACTTTCTTTTAGTTCATGGTCGGTACCGGGTATGATACCTATTACATTTTTTAGTTTCAACTTTCCTTTATCTTTGAATTTATGATAAAATTCTTGATAATATGAATCATTGAGCGGTTGTAAACCATAGTCTTTAAATAGCTTTGCAATATATCCGGCTGCTTTATCTAATTCCGGTGTGCCAAGTCCTCTGCCTTTTAACTCATCCGATGCGAGGTAATTGATATGCTGCATCATTCTGTCTTTGGAAAACACTGGTTTTAAGTATCCGAGCGCCTTTCTTTCATCTTTAATCTGTGTTTTTTTAGCATTATGGAAAAATATTTTCTTCAGTGGAGAATCTAAAACCGGCCATTGTCCCTTTATGACATTTGTAGGTTCATTACCTTCAAATCCGAGATAACTGTATTTACCGTAATGTGGTAATTTGCGTACTAATCCGGAAATTGCACCGGCATTGTCTATTGCGAAAAACGCAATTTGCTTTTTGAAATTACCGGGACTAAATGTTGTGATAGCAAATGATTTCCCGTTTACACTAGTATTTTTTTTATCAATAGTAATAGAATCACTGTAAAAAGCACTTGAATATTTTTCCATTTGTTTATTGAATATATTTGCAAATTTATTTTCAAACCCCAATATCCACGGAGTTTTGTTTACCGGTAAAGAATCCAGTTGATTGTCATACATTATTTCAAAGCTATCCTCATCATACTGCATCCATGTATTTGCAAAGTCTTTGTATATTTTTTGTTGTTTATCTGAAGCATGTCCGGGAAGTATGAAGATATTATTCTTACTTGCCCAAATCTTGGACAGTGCAGGAGGTACTTCTTTGGGATTTAGTTTACGGAAAACGTCATAAAACGGGTCTATTTCTATGCTTATTATATTTCCATCAATTTCAAATGTCTTTCCCTCTTTTCTTTTGGATAAATGAAATATTTCTTTTTGGACACCATTTTCTTTGATAATATATACAGGGATGTCTAATGAAAAAGGTTTTTCTTTTTGTTTTTGTTCAAGAATAATCATTAATTCCTTGTGGTTGTTTGCTTTTTTAATTGAAGACCCAATAAGTGAGATTTCAGGAGCTGATTTTCTTTTTATCCATTGATTGAAAAATGCACTTAGATCCATATTTGATACCTTTTCCATTTCGGTTTCAATATCGAAAAATGAAGCTTTTTTGAATTTGAAGTCTTTGTAAAAATTGCTTAATCCTTTTAAAAACAGCTTATCACCTAATTTCATTCTGATCATATGAAACATCATTAAAGATTTTCCATAACCAATAGCTTCACTTGCTCCGTCGTATCTTGAAAAGAACTTGCTTAAAGGGAAATCATTGTCTTCGCTAACAAAATCAGTGAATTTTTGCAAGGTAGATCTTCTGTAATTATTACCTTGCCCTCTTTGTTCTTTTATCAGATGGTCTGCCATGTATGCAGTTAATCCTTCACACCAATTTCCTTTATCAAAATCAACATAAACACTATTTCCCCACCAGTTGTGCAATAATTCATGGGGATAAGATGAATGAAGAATAAAGGGAAATCGTATTATTTTTTCTCCAAGCAAAGTAAAAGAAGGCATTCCATACCCTGTTTCCCAAAAATTTTCTACTAAAGCGAATTTTGAATAAGGGTATTTACCTATCATGTCTTCATCCATAGCCATATATTGTTCCGTCACTTCAAGGTATTTATTTGCCAGACTTTCATCAGGTGTTCTCAAAAAAGCCATTGCTTTTACACCATTATTCATAATATGAGAATATTCATTAAATTTGGCAGCGATTAAAAATATCTCTTCCTGCGGTTTGTCACAAACCCAATTGTCAATATGGAAATCTTCGGATAGTTTACTAACGGTTCTTTCACCTTGAGACACAGTTTCCCATTTCTCAGGTAATTTAGTGAGAAGGTTAAATGTATAAAAACTATTTTCAAATTGAGGTATCCAATAGGTAGAACCGGCCAAATATATACCTTTTGAACTAATTATACCCGGAGATTCACTAAATCCTCTTTGATAATTGGCGTGACTTTGTTCTAAAGCCGATTGAATTTTACCTTTGTATTTGATAATACATTTATTTGAATTGTCTTTAAATTCAATTCTCCATTTATTTACATTTAAAGACATTTTTGTTGTGGTATCATCCCTATCCATTCCGGTATCTTTTGCAGGAATATCTGCGGATATCTTGGTCAGGCTTATATTTTTCCCTGAATAGTATGGAGTCAGAGAGGAATTTAAATTAAAGTCAATAGTTTTAACTTTTTTATTAAAAGTTAATTCGTCTGTTACATTGATCGACGATTGATCCGGTTGTACGGTGGCAGTCAAATCATGATCAACAAGCAGCTGTTGAGCCTCAAGGCCATTGATTTGTATTGTCAAAGAAATAAAAAGTACGATTAAAAAATATATTTTCATGATTCTTAAATTTATTATAACCGATATATTATTGCTGTTATTAACTCCTCAGTTGAATTCATTTTGATTTTTAAAAAAAATTTAGTTAAGATAATTTTATATGGGAAATTGTAATATTAATAAGTTTTGGTCATGTCTTCAGGAATGACCAAAATATAATCCGCAAGTTTTTTATATTCATCTTTAAATTCAAGATTGTCCGCTTCTTGTGTCGAAATAGTAATAATCTTTAAACCTGACATGTATTTATTTAAATACCATGAAATTGCACCATGATTTTTTGAGTGGAAATCTCCTTGGTAATGAAGAAACGTATGTCCTTTTTTGATATTTTTACTTATAAAATATGCCATTGTAGCATCTTTTATAGCCTGTGCTTTTACAAAATTGACACTTATGCCCATACCATGTCCCGTATCCATGCTCATCATTTCGTCATAATTTGGAGCCAGGGTATCAAAAGGTACCGGCAGTGGCGCGAAATATGATTTAGCTTCATCTGTTAATTCATTTAATCCTTCAAACCCTTTTTTAGCTACTATTCCCGCATATCTTCTCGGTACGTTAGTGGCATAGAATTCAATTTTATTGGATTTTGCAAATTCCAAAACAGGCTTGTAATCCGTTTTATAATTCTTCCACAATCTCATTTCATCCTGAAAGTAACTTTGTTTAATTTTTCCTTGCATATACTCATCTAAGATAAGTTGGTTATCGGATTCATACATCTCAGCACCTATTTGCAATAAAGAGTCTACGAGAAACAAACTTTTTGCCACTTGCAATTCCATCCAATGGTTTACAGAATTATTATGTAATTCACCAAAAAGTACAACATCGGCAATTGCCATTTCGTTTATCATGGAGTTGTAATCAATTTTTTCTCCTTTAGAATTATAGAGTTCA
>JALSPW010000306.1 GCA_026985735.1 Saprospiraceae bacterium | reverse complement strand
GGTCTTTTACCGTTCTACCTTTCCTCAATTCTGCTATTGCGGTTTTAAGTCCCTGTTCTGTAACTCCTTTTTCTTTTAATATTCTAGCTCCCCTGTCATTTCCTTTAAGTATTGCCATTAAAAGCAGTTCCAATGAAATAAATTCATCACCGAATTCCTTCATCATTTTTTTTGCCGTTGACAATGCTTTATTGGCATCGGATGAGAGATATTGTTTGTCTGTTCCCTGAACTTTAGGATATTGCAATATTTCTTGATTGACTTTATCTTTCAATGAAGCAAAATTCACCCCTAATTTCTGGAATATAAATTTTGACAAATCCTCATCAGTTTCAAATATCCCTTTTAGCAAATGGGGAGTGTCAACTGTCTGTTGCTCGTGTCCGGCAGCAATTTGTTGAGCTTTTGCGATTGCCTCCTGGGATTTAATAGTGAAATTATCGTATGTCATTTGTTTATATATTTTAATGTTTAGTCAATAATAGCTTATTACTGTTTACTTATATAAATAGCAAAAATCTAACCAATCCACAAAACCGGACAAAATGACCTACGCACAAAAACCAAGGCGTCAATTTGACATAATGACAATAAAACTAATACAGATAGTGATTTTTCAGAATCTTTTATTTATTATCATTCTCTACCAATCTAAAGCCGTTTCCATGAATATTGATAATTTCGATATTAGGATCTTTTTCAAGATATTTTCTTAATTTAGTAACAAAAACATCCATACTACGGGCTGTAAAATAGTCGTTTTTACCCCAGATTTCTTTTAAAGCTAAAGCTCTTGGCAGAACTTTATTTTTATGAATGCAAAACAATCTTAACAGTTGGGTTTCTTTCGGTGAAAGTTTTTGAATTGTTTTTTTATTCGAATCTATATATTCCAGTGTTCTTAACGGAATATTAAAATGATATTTCCCAATATCAAATTCGGGGTCATCATTGTATTGTTCTTTATCAGACCTTTTTATTACGGCTTTTACCCGGTACAGAAGTTCTTCGGAATTAAAAGGTTTTGTAATATAATCATCCGCACCCAATTTAAATCCTTCTATCACATCTTCTTTTAATGATTTTGCAGTTAAGAAAATAATAGGGATTTTTTCATCTTTCTTTTTAATTTCTTTAGCAAGTTCAAAGCCATCCATATTCGGCATCATGACATCAAAAATACAGAGATGATAATTTTTATTATTGAATTTTTCCAATGCGACAACACCATCTTCTGCAAGATCAACATTAAAGTCATTCAGCTCCAAATAAGATTTTAGTACTTCGCCGAAATTCAAATCATCTTCGGCTATTAAAATATTTACACTCATAACATCATTTTTTTTAAGTAATGCTTGAAAATCAAGTTGTTTTTCGTGGCAGATAGATTTTGAATTCACTGCCTTTTCCTTTTATACTTTTTACAATTATTTTTCCTTTATGTGCTTCAACAAACGTCTTCACATAAGCCAACCCCAAACCAAATCCTTTAATATTGTGAATATTGCCTGTCGGAATGCGATAAAATTTATCAAATATGTGATTTAACTCATTTCTGGTCATTCCCATACCTTTATCTTTGATAATAACTTCAATTCCCTTTTTTGTATTATATGTTTCGATAAATATTTCCGGATTTTTTATAGAATATTTAATTGCATTATCAAACAGATTGTTAAAAATATTCATTAAATGCGTTTCATCACCTTCTATAACAGGGTTTTCAGCATTATATTTTTTAACAACTTTCCCTTTTTTATCTTTCAATTTCAATTCCAGATGTTCAATAGTTTCATCCAGTAATTGATGAATATTTATTTCTTTTAGTTTTAATTGTATTTTTCTTTTATCCAGTTTCGCTATTTGAAGTACCTTTTCAACCTGATTTAATAATCTTGCATTTTCTTCTTGAATGATATTTACAAATTTTTTTATTTTATCTTTATCATTAAAAACAACAGGATTTAATATAGAATCTGCCGCAAGTGATATTGTTGCAATAGGTGTTTTAAATTCATGTGTCATATTATTTACAAAATCCGTTTTGATTTGTGAAATCTTTTTTTGTTTGAAAATAATATAAATTGTATAGCTAAATCCAATTAATATCAATAAGGTGAATAATAAATTTAAAATTAAAGTAGGAAAAATATTATACCATATCCAACCGGCCTTATTTTGAAAATATAATTTCAGACTTCCCGGTGATTTAAATTCGGTATTTAAAAGTTGAACCTCATATTTTGTGTTGGATATATTATTTTTTTCAAGTGGACTTTTCGAAAATTCATCATTTTTATCAGGACTTGCATAATGATCGTTGATTATAATAAATCCTTTATTTTTGTTTGAATAAATTCCATAAGAAAAATCCAAATTGATTCCCTGATTTTTTAACGCCTCTTTGATATAATAGTTTATTCTTTCCGGTTCAAGATTTTCAAGATAAATATCCGGATTAAGACTATAAGCGAGACTACGTGTTTCATTCAGAATCTGGGTTTTTCTCCATTTGGAAGCACTGTTTTTAATTTTCTTTAAATAATTATTATTTTCTTCCTGCAATTTATCTTTCAAAACATCAAGAATATAATTGGGATTTTTTATATCATTATCAACTTGCTGCCTTACCTCATTTAATGCTCTGAAAACTTTATTATCAAAATTCTTTTCATCTAAGGAAATAGACCATTTAATCCAATAAATCTGACTTAAAGCAACTCCAATAAGGGAAAAACTCATAATTCCTATGATGGTCCATATTTTCCATTTTTCCATGCAAAACAAAATAATGATACGGCACAAAAATAATAAATTCTTTGATTATTAGATAATTATTAACTTTATATTAACTATTTAATGCCTGTTCATATAGTCATTAACACTAAAATAATAACTTTTTTTAAATATTTTAAAAAAAATAAAAGACTTTTTAGTCTGATTATTTATGAGTAAAAAGGGAGCTTTATATACAGTCTAAATTTAAAACCCTATCAATTTTAAGCTTATTTGATATTACAAAGAATTGATTTTCTTAGTAACTTGCAGTCGATTTAATAGCTGTTCATTTTATTAAGTGGCTCAAATTACTGACAATCAATCAAATGTATTAATTTGAGTTTTTTTGAACAACATTTTTTAAAAATAAATTATTTCATTATGAATGAAAAAGGGATAAAAAACCCAAATTTTAGTTTGAAAAATATTGGAATCAAGACCTCCAATATAGTCTATTGGAATTGTCTTCCGGAAACATTGATGGAACTTACTATCAAAGAAGACGAAGGTCTGCTGACCAATACCGGTGCACTTAATGTAAAAACCGGAAAATTTACAGGTCGATCACCTAAGGACAGATATATTGTTAAAGATAATATCACAAAAGATAAAGTTTTTTGGGGAGAAGTAAATATGCCAGTTACACCTGAAGTCTTTACGGGTATATATGATGAAATGAAATCTTTTCTCAAGGACAAAAAATTATATGTTCACGACGGGTTTATAGGAGCTGATGAAAAATTCCGTAAATCTGTCCGTGTTATCGGTCAATTACCTTGGAGTTCGTTATTCGCTCATAATATGTTTTTAAGACCAAACAGGGAGCAACTTAAAAATTTTGAACCCGAATGGAATGTACTTTCAATACCGGGTTTTACTGTTGATCCTAAAAAATACGGAATCAGACAAGGTAATTTTTCGATCATTAATTTTACAAAAAAATTGATAATAGTCGGCGGTTCCGGTTATACAGGTGAAATAAAAAAAGGAATGTTTTCGGTTATGAATTTCTTATTACCGATAGAAGCGGATGTGTTTCCAATGCATTGCTCTGCAAATGATTCCACCGAAGGAGGAGATGTTGCTATTTTCTTTGGACTTTCCGGAACAGGTAAAACCACACTTTCGGCAGATCCTAAAAGGATTTTAATCGGTGATGACGAACATGGTTGGTCGGCAAATGGAGTTTTTAATTTTGAAGGCGGATGTTATGCTAAAGTTATAGATCTGGATGAACATAGCGAACCGGAAATCTATCATGCAATTCGTCATGGTGCATTGTTGGAAAATGTTATTTTTCATCCCGGTACCAGAGAACCCGATTATTCGGATTCTTCTATTACCCAGAATACAAGGGTGTCATATCCATTATATTTCATACCAAATGCAAGGTTTATTTCAAAAGGAGATCACCCGAAAAATATTTTCTTTTTGACCGCCGATGCATTTGGAGTGTTACCTCCGATAGCAAAACTTGATAAAAAACAAGCTGAATTTTTCTTTATTTCAGGTTATACATCAAAAATTGCCGGTACAGAAGAAGGTATTGTTGATCCGGAAGCCACTTTTTCCACTTGTTTTGGTGAACCGTTTATGCCTTTACACCCTACCGAATATGCTGAAATGCTTGGAGAAAGAATGGAGAAACACAAAACAAATGTTTGGCTGGTAAATACAGGGTGGATTAAGGGCCCATTTGGCATTGGCTACAGAATCCCATTAAAATATACCAGAGCCATCATTCACGATGCTTTGGAAGGTGAATTGGATGATGTTGAATTCAGGTATGATAATATTTTCAAACTCGGTATCCCTAAATCCTGCAAAGGTGTACCAACTGAATTGCTAAATCCGAGAGAGGCTTGGAAAAACAAAAAAGAATATGATAAATATGCAGAAAAATTAGCTAAAGCTTTCTTGAAAAATTTCGACAAATACAGAGATAAAGCCAGTCCTGAGTTATTGGCTACAGTTCCTGATTTGGAATTTTCTCAAAAGTAATTACAATATTATAAATACAATAAAAAGGCTGTACTATAAAAACAGCCTTTTTATTTTATTCCTATTTCATCTATAAATATCCATGCTTTATTACCTGCTCCAGGATGCCATTTGGGACAGATACCTCGGTTTTTAGCAAACACTTTGATATATTTTGCTTTGAGCTTATTTGTTTTTATAAAAAATTCTTTGATAATAGTCCTGCTTTCCTTATCATTAATATCATTTTTCACTTTACCGATTTTGATAAATTTCTTTCCATCTAAGGAATAATAAAATTCCACATATTCAGGCATCCATATCCACGAACCCTGACTTTGTAGAAAGTCGGCAGATACAAGGGAAATATTTTCTATTTTACCAAGATCTACTACAGCTTCAAAATCTACTCCTTCATATCCCTGCCAGCTACCATCTGAAAAATTCTCTCCTCCCTTTATCATATCAATCAATCCGTTATCTCCTCCTCCTGTATATTGATTGCCGTACCTGTTTTTTATTTTAACTTTTCTGCCTTGTTGTATTTTTTTAAATACTGAAGTTTCGATATAACTTTTATTTCCCTTATCATCCATTGCATAAAAAGATATTTCCGTGTCGCCGGTTATAGTGAGCGGAGAGTTATATTTTAAAAATTTTCCGGTATTATTTAATTTATAATAAATACTTACATTGTTATCAAAATGCTTTATCGTTACTGTTTTTTTATCAACAAATGTTTTTGAAGCATCGGTAATATACGGAACAGGTATAAGCGCACAATTTTTTATTGCAGATGGGGGAACGGAATTTTTTTCGGTAGCCCAAGCAGTATCCGGTACACTATCCATAACAATTTCCAGCATGCCTCCTTTCATTATATCAAAGTGCGAAATATAGAATTTGTTATAAGGTTTCCCGTTTAATTCAACAGATTTGATATATATGTTTTCCCTTGAATTGTTTTTCGCTATAATTGTAAATCTATTTCCATTCTCAAGATTGATAATAGCTTTTTTAAATAAAGGGCTGCCTATGATATATACATTGCTACCCGGAGTGAGAGGATAAAATCCCAATGCACTGAAAATATACCATGCAGACATTTGTCCACAGTCTTCATTTCCCGATAATCCATCCGGACTATTTTTATACATTTCAGCCATAATCCTACGTACTAATTTCTGTGTTTTCCACGGTTCACCTGCAAAATCATAAAGATAGGCAATATGATGACTGGGTTCGTTTCCATGTGCATATTGTCCTATTAATCCGGTAATATCCGCTTGATGACGACCTGTTGTTTTGCTAGATGTGTTAAACATGGTATCCAATTTAGCTCCAAATTGTTTTTTGCCGCCGTACAAAGTTATCATACCTTCAATATCTTGTGGTACATAAAATGAATATTGCCATGAATTGGCTTCCGTGAAATTGAAGTCCACTTCTTTCGGATCAAAAGGAGTGCGAAATCCACCGTTTATTCTCGCCCGCATAAATCCTGTTTGAGGATCAAAGACATTTTTGTAAAACTGAGCCCTTGTGATATATTTTCTATATCCGGCTATATCACCCAAAACACCGGAAACTTTTGCTATACTCCAATCATCAAAGGCATATTCAAGAGTTTTGGAAACAGATTCCCTGATTCTATCAGCA
>JALSPW010000305.1 GCA_026985735.1 Saprospiraceae bacterium | reverse complement strand
ATCTTTTACTTTACCTATGACTTCGGAAACTATATGAATAACATGACTGAAATGCTGAATTTCTTTATATTTTACAACTTTCACTTTTTTACAGAATCTGCTCAGATCATTTCTTGCCAGATCCACCAACATAGTATGTTCGGCATTTTCTTTAGGATCGTCACTTAATTTATCCGCTAATATTTCATCTTCCGTTTCAATCCCCGTCTTTTTATAAGTTCCTGCGATAGGATTGAGTTTTGCCTCTCCTCTTGCTATTACCAATTGACTTTCGGGAGAAGAACCGAACAATTTAAAATCCCCATAATCGAAATAAAACAAATACGGAGAAGGGTTTATTGATCTCAATGCACGATAGACATTGAATTCATCACCGAGGAATGCCTGTTCAAAACGTCGTGAAAATACTATCTGAAAAACTTCTCCTATTTTGCAATAATATTTTCCTTTATCAACCAAATCCATAAAATCTTGATCTGTGATAAATGATTTTTCATCTCCAATAGGATTAAAATCAAATTCCGGCATAGTTTGAGAAAATACCAATTTCTCCAATTTTTCAAATGTAACATCTTCGCCTTTAGGGATGTTTTCCAAAATTATCATATTATCATTAAAATGATTTATAGCGATTATATATCTGTAAAAGGCATAATGCATTTCAGGGATATTATCGGTAGAGGTTTTTTTGTTAAATTTAAATGAATCAAAGTACCGTACCGCTTCAAAGCCTGTATATCCATATAACCCGTTAAATTGAATTGTCTCCGGCGTTTGGTCTATCTTTATAGATTGTATGAAATTTTTAAGCTCTTTTTTGATAAGTTTATTCCCATATATTTTCTTTTTTTTGCCATTGATGTCAATAAATTCATCCGAGATTGAAAAAGCCTCCAAAGGTTCCATTGCAATAAAAGTAAAACTGTTTTTATTACTATTATAATCAGAACTTTCCAACAGTATGGGATTAGAGTACCTGTCTCTTAATTTTAAAAAGATACTCACCGGTGTTACGGTATCGGCTTGATATTTTTTATATTTTACTTTATAGTTCATATGTATGTTTTTGGTACTTTAACAATACTTATTAAAACTTAAAAGAGCTTACCGGATTCCGATAAGCTCTTTTATTAAAAATACAAATTAATAGCTTTCTCTATCCGGTCATCGAATAAAGTAAGAGCCACCAATATCTTGTATTTTTAATCATTATTTAACCTTTAAAACTTATATTATTTTACAAATATATAAATATATTTATTTTATAAGAAAAAAAATATAAAATATTTTTATTTTCGCATATATTCATAGAATGATCCAAAAGGTTAGTCTTTGAGGTGATAGGATTTTTTAATCAATATGATTCTACAGAGTTATTATTATAATATTTTTATTATTAAGGAAAAATTAGAAAGATGAGTAAAATTTTATTAAGTATAATTATTTTTTTTAATATTGTTTTTGGTTTAAAATCACAAGACATTCAAAAAATCTTGGATTCTCTTTCTCATAAGTATAATTTTTCCTATGAAAGACTTGATGGAGGACGCAAATTCAATCAAAGATATCTTTTATGGGTTGTTCAAGATCTTGATCATAAAAATCCAAATGGAAAAACATTTAAACAAAGGGTTTTTCTTTCACATAAAAATATTAATAAAGATGTAGTTTTGGTTACAAATGGATATTGGTCTCTTAACGGAAGTAATCCTGAGTATTCAAATGAGATAACAGATATTTTAGATGCTAATCAAATTGTAGTAGAACACAGGTATTTCCCGCCATCTGTTCCGGATAGCATGATATTTGATTGGAAATATCTGAATATTGAAAATTCTGCTGCCGATTTGCATCATATTACTAAAATACTAAAACATATTTACAAGAAAAAATGGTTGAGTACGGGAATCAGCAAGGGTGGCCAAACATCGATTTATTACAGGTATTTCTATCCTGAGGATGTGTCGGTTACTGTGCCGGTTGTCGCTCCATTGAATTTTTCAACTGAAGAAAAACGTGTGTATAAATTTCTAAATATGGTGGGTACCCGGGAATGTAGGGATAGAATAAAAGAATTTCAGATAGACTTACTTAAAAACAAAGCCGAATATATAAAGATTTTCAGAGATTATGCTTTGCTTACCCATCAGAGTTATAATAAAGTAGGTGGAATTGAGAAAGGATATGAACTTACTGTATTCGAGTTTTCATTTGCATTCTGGCAATGGGGGTATATTTGTGATTCAATTCCACAAATTGATTCGGATCCTGAAAAAAAAATATTGGAATTGATAAATGTTTCGGGACTGGATTGGATATCAGATCAGGGAATTGACAGAATGCAACCGTTTTTTTATCAGGCTATGACGGAAATTGGTATGTATGGTTATGACATCACTCCTTTTAAGGATTGGGTAAGTTTTAATTCAAATCCGGTATTTAATTTCACTATGCCTAAGGGAATCAATGTAGAATACAATCCCGGACTTCATAAAAAAATAGATTGTTTCATAAGGCATAAAGCTAAAAATATGATTTTTATCGTAGGAGGAAATGATCCCTGGGGTTCTACTTCAGTTGATCTGTCTTATGACACAAATTCTATTAAAATAATAAAAAAAGGAGGTAGTCATAAAACACGAATAATGAATTTGCCGGTAGAACAAAAGAAGTTGGTTATTGGTAAAATTAAGAAATGGATGGATTAAGAATGGATCCTTTCTAATAGAAGTTCAAAATTCAAAGATAAAAGAAAAAATATTTTTAAATTTTAATGATTTTATAGACAGACACTAATTACAGAAAATCAAAAATCAAATAACTATAACATAAAGCGGATATGATTTTTGCAACTTTTTTATTATAAGAAAGTTAAAATATATTAATTTTATTAATTTTGGGGCTTAATCCCGTGAAATAAAATCACATATTTTTTAAAGCAATATCATTGGGGTAAACTCTGATTCACAATGTGTCAGTTGTTCTGAAGCTATAAAGTAAAAAAATAAATTATGAATATAATCCTTTTTGATGCTGAAGAATTCAATGAGTTATTACCATTGACTTATACCAGACCCGTGTCGGAATTGCGTCTCGGTATTTTGACAATTACTGAAAAATGGGCATTAGCATTTAATCAGAGTCCGGGTTTTATGACTAAGGATTATCTTTCGGAGAAATATCAGCTTAAGATTGAAGATGATAATCTACTTATTAACGGTTCGTTGTTGCCAAATGAAAAAACTATAGAATTATTATCGGAGCTAAAACAAAATGAAGCTCTGATTTGGTATAATCATTTATTGGCTGCAAGGATGGATTATGAGCATGTGAATACATTAGCCGAAAGACATGATTTTGACCATTTTACAGGAATTGATATATCAGATAAAAAGTTTATAAAAAAAGTAAATCATCTTTGGGATTTATTTCAAATGAATGATAGCGAGTTGCGATCTGATTTTAAATTATTGACAAAAGGAAAAATTTCAGAAAAGATTTCATCAACAAATAGAGTAACCGGAAAAAATCAATTGTTTATTGATGAAGGTGCAAAAATAGAATCTGCGATTATCAATACAAATACAGGACCGGTATTTATTGATAAAAATGCTGAAATTATGGAAGGTGCAATGATTAGAGGACCTTTTTATCTTGGAGAAAACTCTGTAGTAAAAATGGGTGCTAAAATATATGGTGCAACAAGTATTGGTAAGCATTGCAAGATTGGAGGAGAAATAAATAATGTCATTTTTCAAAATTATTCCAACAAAGCTCATGATGGTTTTTTAGGAAATGCAGTAATAGGGGAGTGGTGCAATATCGGAGCCGATACCAATAATTCCAATCTTAAAAATAATTATGAATCTGTCAAGATTTGGAATTTTGAACAAAATAGATTTATCAATACAGGTACTCAATTTTGCGGTATATTTATTGGTGATCACTCCAAAACCGGAATCAATACCATGTTCAATACCGGTACAGTGGTAGGTGTGAGTGCAAATATATTCGGTCCGGGATTTCCCAGAACATTTATTCCATCTTTTTCCTGGGGAGGTAATCATGGGTTTAAAACATTCAAACTTGAAAAAGCTTTTAAAACTGCTGAAACTATGATGAAAAGAAGAGGTTTGGAGTTGACTGAAACAGATAAAAACATACTAATGACCATATATAATAAATCTCTTAAATACCGTATTTGGGAAAAATAAATAATGTACTTTTATAAACCGGTATTTTTTATTATTCAATTTTTCAATGAATGTGAAAATACCGATCTTAAGAATTTAATCATGAAAAAACCTCTGGGCAAAAAAACAATGAGTTATGTAAAAGATATTTTACTTGAAAAAACGGGTTCGGACTATAATGAAGTTTTGGAAGTCTATCTTAGTAAAGGTAGGTATCAGCTATGTACCTCCGGAGCAATATATTCTTATGAAGATAAATATGTCAATTTTTTAAATATATTCAACTCATTGAATTGGGAAAAATTAAATATTGAAAGAGTATTGGTTCTTGGATTGGGATTGGCTTCTGTACCTCAGATGCTGGAGCAAAGATTCAAAAAAGATCTTGATTATTATGCAGTGGAAATAGACCCTGAAATTATCAGACTGGCAAATAAATATATATTGAGCGAATTGAAATCTCCAATTCAGATATTTGAAATGGATGCAGAGATATTTGTAGAAGTATCCGATGAAATGTTTGATATGATAATCATTGATATTTTCGATAATAATGTCATTCCCGAAAAATTTGAGTCTGAGGAATTTCTGAGAAAAACATCACAATTACTATCTGATGAGGGAATAATACTTTTTAATAGACTGAATATAGATGATAAAACATATCAAAAAACTATGGATTATAATGAAAAGGTCTTTAAAGAATTATTTCCTTTTGCCAAATCTATTTTTATTAAAGACAATATCATTCTTTGCAATCGAGATGATGTGTGGTTAGAAAATTAAAATGTGTTTGATTTTGAGTAGTTGCGATTTTAATAAAAATCTTTGCTTTTTATACCTGACTCATCGATTAATGTAGTAACTTTGCAATTCAAAAATCAAATTAATATGTTTAAAATAAATATTTATCTTAAATTAGTTTTAACTGCAGTTTCTCTTATTCTCGGTATTTGGCTTTGGGCGGCTTTTGGTACTTGGTATGGTATATGGTTTGTCATTGTCGGAGTGATTTTACTTATCAGTTACATTATGCTTGGAACCATTGTTTCAGCCTCTGAGATGGTGCAAAAGCAAGATTTTGAAGCAGCTGAAAAAAGACTTGCCTTAACATTAAGCCCTAAATTACTATACCCGACAAATAGGGCATATTTTTATATTTTGAAAGGCTCTTTTGCAGTAAATAGAAAAGATCAAAAAGAGGGTGAAGCACTATTTAATAAAGCACTTTCAATAAAACTTCCTTCGGACAATGAGAAAGCAATGATCTTATTGCAGTTGGCAAATATAAATGCATCAAAAAATAAATGGACCACTGCAAAAAAATATTATAATGATGCAAAGAAACTAAAAATAAGCGAAAAAACCTTAAAAGATCAATTAAAAGAATTTAATAAAGTATTTGCAAATAAGGCTGCAATGCGTCAAGCGGGTGCAATGGGAAAAGACGGGATAAGTATGATGACAAGGGGTGGTAAAAGAAGAAGACCCAAGATGAGATGATCATATACGGACTTTATAGACAAACACTATATAGGCAGAGACGATAAAGGCATTTGTAAGTGTAAAGTTCAAAGTTCAAAGGACAAAGTTCAAAGGCAAAAGTTCAAAGGACAAAGTTTGGAAGATAAAAGAAATTAATGATGAATTATGAGTTAAAAAGCCGGTTTTGAAGTCACGCTATTGCATGCTTTCAAGTCCTACCTTGCACCACTCTTCACTCTACAAGGCAAATATCTCCGGACCTCTTGCCGGCAAGGGGGTGGAATATTTCATTCAAATCTACAATATATCATTTAATTCGTAGTTAAATTTCCTTTTGTCTTTTTAAAGATCAATTTTTTAAAAAAAGGGTTTATTCTGAATTTACACATAAAAAAGTATAAAATCGTGTCTCAATATTCTATTATCAGCAAAACTATAGTAACTGTCCCTTGCGATAATAATATGATCCAACAGTTTTATTTCCAGGATTTTTGAACCTTGTTTTACTTTATCTGTCAATTCTATGTCTTCACTACTGGGGTTTAGATTTCCTGAAGGATGATTATGAATGAGTACGAGTCCGCTAGCCAATAAATCCAAAGCATATTTAAATATGATTTTCACATCAACTAAAGTAGAGGAAACACCTCCACGACTTATCTGTTTTTTGCCAATTATCACATTTTTCCGGTTTAGATAAACTGTCCAAAACTCTTCATGCTTAATATCGGATAATAGAGAAT
>JALSPW010000304.1 GCA_026985735.1 Saprospiraceae bacterium | reverse complement strand
AAAGAAATAACTCGAAGATAAAAGAGGAATATATCCGGTAAGCAAAATAATACTTCCTATTTTAGATGATTTTTCTTTATTATTTTTAATTCCATATACCGTATATAAAACTCCTCCAATAATCATCGCCGAACCTGTCAGACCAAGAATAATACCTGTTTTCTTGTTTTTGGAAAAATTTTTGTATTCAGCAAATGCATCTTTGCTAATTTTCATCTCATCTTTTAAATGCGAATTGAAAAAACCGATATGATGTGATACACCATTCTTAACATATTGCATTCCGCTAAAGAATCCGGTTTGAAGATAAATAGACTCTTTTGCATATTTTTCTTTTAGACTCAATGTATTTTGACCAGAAATACTTGTAAATATAATAAAATGTAATAAAGCAAAAACAAATATTTTTTTCATGACGGATAAAGATTAAATAAATAATAATATATTAACGAATCATGAAAATTTTTTATTGTTTTGATTCTCAATATATACATATGTAATAATACTAACTACTATACTAATAGTGAATGTGTAATTTTAGAAAAAGCCTTCTATATTTTTTATACATTCTATTTGGTTCTTTAGATGAATTATTAAATTTTCCGGGGATATGATTTCCACTATCTCCCGATGATAACCCAATATAAAATTGTCTAATCCAAGGAACTTATCGTTTACTTTGGTTTGAAAATCGTAAATTCCTTCATTTTGTGTTTCATTTATAAAGGATTTTGTAATCGGATACATTTCTTCCAGATAATTTTTACCCGCAAGAGTTATTCTCATATGTACCATTACCATATTTTTACTGCTTATTCTAAACGGATCGGTATGCAAAATATAATGATGGCCTTCATATTCCCAATCATTTTTTGATAAAGCTACTTTTCCTATTCTTGAGATTTTATAATTTTTCAGAGTTTTAGTTTTGATATCAAATGCATACAAAATATCTTCTGAGGTATTTATATGAATAGGTTCAATATATTTATTTTCTATTTTATTACTATTGGATGATTTATAATTTTTAAGGACAATCTGTTGTTTGTTTTTCATACCTTCATTTATCAGGTTTATTTTTTGAAGATATGGTGCATTTAGATAACTTAATCCCAGTTTCCTGAAATCATACAATGATGCAAGTTTCTTTTTCAGAATACTTGCTCTTTTTGTATATGGTTCAATTGAATCAATAGCTTTATGTAATATTATCTGTTCTTCTTCTGAGAAGTGCAAAAGATCTTTTAATTGTTTATATTCTTCTTCTTTTTTAAAATGATACCGGTACTTCTTATCAATATCTACAATAAAACCTGCATTTGATAATATCTTCAGGTCTCGTCGAATAGAATCTTTTGACACACCGAACCGTTGAGTCAATTCATTTATAGTTTTACCATTTCTGCTGTTTAACAAAGTTCTCTGTATCAATAAAACCCTTAATTTTCCACCAAGATCTTGATTTATTTTAACCATTTGAAAGATTTTTATGCACAATATTAATTATTTTACAATTATCCAACAAATTATTGTATGTCTGTCTATAAAATACTTGATTTTTTAAAAACAAAAAATTTTGATGAGGATTTTACTTTTCCTATACGAAATATTACCTTATACCAATCCGCTATCAAAATGGTGAAATATAAAAAGAATTAACTTTTAGATTTTAGTGGTTTTTATAGACAGACAATAATTAACCTCGTGTTTGAGATATTAATCACGGCAATAGTGTGACTCTTTGATTTCAAACACTTCACAAACTCCGAACTTTGATATTATAGACAGATACTACATAATCTTGCTACAACAATGATTGAATCTTCATCGCCAATCCCATATCTCCCTTTATTTTTACTTTACCTGTCATAGTGGCCATCATTGGATTCAATTCGCCACTAATCATATCGGCAAGTGCTTGTTGGGATGTTGTGATAACGGTATCTGCTTCTTTGTCATCAAAACTTACAATGTTTTTTTCTCCCGTACCATCAATAAAAATTATATCATCATCCAATACGAGTTTGAATGTTCCTCCCAAAGGAGAAACTTTGTCTGCTTGAGCTTTAATATTTTCAGCTATTTCGTTAAAATTCATAATAATTGTTTTTTTAATTACTCACGTAGAATCACTTTGACTATTTTATATCAATTAATATTATTAATTTTTATCTCAAAAGCATTCTTTCCGAGTAGTTACGTTTTTTAAAATTAATTAATATAATCTACATCACCTTTCTTTAAAGTGATATCGTCTTCTTTTCGTATTATTTCAAACAAACCTTCAATTTTAGGTAATTCATACTCAAAATAATATTTCATCGCGAGAATATTACCACGATTCAAATCTTCACTAAATTCGTTTTCGTCTATTGATTTAATACCTATTTTTAACCATTGCCAACTTACCACTACTAAACTCATCATCTCGAGAAACATTGTCGCATCTTTTAAATATCGTTCATATTGTTTTTGGAAAGCGAAAGGCAATAAAATCTCAAGTATTTTTTGAATTTTATGAACTCCTTTTTCGAGATCATCAGCATATTCTTTTAGTTCATCAAATTCTCTTGCTTTGGCAAGTGTTTGGTTTATTTTTTCCATCAATAACAATAGAGCTTTCCCATTTTGAGCTGTCACTTTTCTACCAAGCAAATCCAATGCTTGTATTGTTGTCGTACCTTCATAAATAGCGGTGATCCTTATATCCCTCATAAATTGTTGCTGAGGAAAATCAACAGTATATCCATAACCTCCAAGAACCTGGATACCGTTACTTGTTGAAATTATCCCCACTTCTGTAGGATAAGCTTTTGCAATAGGTGTCAGCAAATCAAGTAAAAGGAAATTGTCATTCTTTTTATCTCCTTCGGAATTTTCAACTATATCATACTGTCTAAACGCCTCAAAAATAAGCGATAAGGCTCCAACAGATGTTGCTTTTTGCATCAATAACATCCTTCTCACATCCGGATGATTGATAATTGCCGTCTGTTCAAACACTCTTTCTCCTTTTTGTGACAATCTTTTCCCCTGAACTCTTTCCTTGGCATATTCCAATGAATGATAATAAGCGGACATTGAAATGGAAGCTGCCGTCAGTCCTACTTCAAGTCTGGCTTGATTCATCATCTGAAACATATACTTCAATCCTTTGTTTGGTTCGCCTACAAGCCATCCAACACAATTATCATTTTCACCAAACATCAAATGAGCGGTACAATATCCTCTCTGTCCCATTTTTTGATAATCACCTGCTGTCAACACATCATTAGGCTCTAATCCTCCGTCTTCTTTAATTCTGAATTTAGGAACAATAAACAAAGATATTCCCCTCGTTCCTTGAGGTGCACCATCAATTCTTGCCAATACCATGTGAACAAAATTTTCAGCAAATTGATGATCTCCTCCCGATATAAATATTTTTTGACCTTTGATACTATAAGAACCGTCTTCATTGGGACTGGCAGTAGTCCTAAGGTTACCCAAAGAGCTTCCCGCTTCCGGCTCAGTCAAACACATAGTCCCCATCCATTTGGCTGATAACATGTTGGGAACATATTTATCTACTTGCTCTTGAGTGCCGAAACTGGTAATCAAATTTGCTGCTCCTACTGTCAATGCCAGATAACCTGACACATGGTTGTTAGCAGCATTATAAACATGGCCAATCGCTGCTGCAACTATATGTGGCATATTCATACCACCATAATCGTAATCAAAAGTTGCTCCGACCCAACCACTTTCAACAATAGAATTGAATATTTCACCTAATTTAGGATGCACCTTAATACCTCCATCTTCATATTTGGCCGGATTGTTATCGAAATCTTGAAAATAAGGATAAAGAAATTGGTCCCCAATATCCATAGCAGCGTCCAAAAACATATCAATTGAATCTTTATCAAATTCATTATGTTTGGGTAAATCCAATAAAGATTGTAGATCATGAACATTATATAACAAGAATTTCACCAGATTAAGATCAGTATATTTCATAGCAAATATTTTAATAAATTAATAATACAATTTAGAAATCTCAATAATTTTAACATAAAGTTAAATAATTTATTTCTTTTTTTCAAATATTTTTACAAATATTTTTATTTCTATACGGTTTTTCTTATAAAATCATAATATTTTCATGCATTTTATTGTTTTTATCATAATTTATTTATAACTTGCGCTTTGTATCACACAAGAATAAATATTTAAACCTTAAGTATAATTTTTAATTATTAAAATATATAAAAGATGAATAAAAAAATTAAAAAAGTTGCAGTTTTAGGTTCAGGAGTAATGGGGTCCGGAATAGCATGTCATCTGGCTAATGCAGGAATGGAAGTTTTGATGTTGGATATAGTACCTTTTGACTTAAAAGAAGATGAAAAAAATAATCCGGCAGCAAGAAACAGAATAGTTAATGACTCTTTAAAGCATGCTATTAAATCCAAGCCTTCACCGTTATACAAAAAGGATTATGCCAAAAGGATAACCACTGGAAATTTTGATGATGATTTGCATAAAATAAAAGAATATGAATGGATAATAGAAGTAATCATTGAAAACCCTAAAATAAAAAAAGAGCTTTTTGAAAAAGTAGAAAAATATCGTACCAAAGGTACTCCTGTTACTACAAATACCTCCGGGATACCGATTTGGATGCTTGCTGAAGGTAGAAGCGAGGATTTTAAAAAGTATTTTATGGGAACTCACTTTTTTAATCCTCCCAGATATTTACCGTTACTTGAACTTATACCCGGAAAAGATACACTACCCGGCGTTTTAGATTTTTTCATAGAATTTGGTGATAAATATTTAGGCAAACAGCCTGTATTATGTAAAGATACCCCGGGATTTATTGCTAACAGAATAGGTCTGTTTTCTATGGCTAAGTTAATGGACCTCACATTAAAATACAATTTTACAATTGAAGAAGTGGATGGTCTTACCGGACCTATTATCGGTCGTCCGAAAACAGGTACTTACAGACTTATGGATCTTGTGGGAATTGATGTGGCTGACAAAGTTTTAAAAGGACTTATACAAAATGCTCCGGATGATGAATACTTGAAATCATGGCAGAACAGAGAAACTCCGGGATTTATGAAATATCTTTTGGAAAACAAATTCCTTGGCAATAAAACAAGACAAGGTTTTTACAAAAGAACCAAGGAAAAGGACAATAAAGGAAAATCCGTTATCTTATCATTTGATATTTATAAAAATGAATACAGAACTAAAATTAGACCTTCTTTTGAATTGATAAAGGAAAATAAGAAGATAGACAACCTTAAAAACAAAATTTTAAATATTTTTGAAAACGACAAGCCTGAAGCTAATTTTCTAAAAGAATATTTCCTTGGATTATTTTCTTATGTATCAAATAGAATCCCCGAAATTTCCGATAATATCTATAGCATTGATGATGGAATGAAAGCCGGATATGCATGGGATGCCGGTCCATTTGAATATTGGGATATGATTGGCGTTGAAAAAGGAGTGAAAGAAGCTGAAAAAATGGGATATGAAATAGCAGAGTGGGTTAAAGAAATGCTAAACTCTGGTAAAAAATCATTCTACAGTATCAAAAACCATAAAAAGTATTATTATGATATCTTCAATAAAGAATATGAGAAAATACCCGGTATTGAAGACTTCATAATACTCGATATGTTCAGAGACAAAAAACCTGTTTACAAAAACAGTGAAGCTATTATCCACGATATAGGAGACGGGGTTTTAAATATTGAATTTGTTTCAAAAAGCAATGTCATAGGAGAAGGCACTGGTCTGGCAATGCAGAAAGCTGTAGAACTTGCAGAAGAGGAAGGTTGGAAAGGTATAGTAATCGGAAATAATGCAAAACAATTTTCAGTAGGTGCCAATCTTATGATGATTGCTATGCTTGCTTTCCAAAAAGATTTCAAAAAATTAAATGAAATAACAAATGATTTCCAACAGGTAAACATGAGATTAAGATATAGCAAGATCCCTGTTGTGGTTGCTACTCAAGGATATGTTTTTGGAGGCGGAGTAGAATTGTCAATGCATGCAGACAGTGTTATGGCTTCCGCAGAATCATATATCGGCCTTGTAGAAGTAGGCGTAGGATTGCTTCCGGGAGGGGGAGGAACTAAAGAATTTGCAGTCAGATTGTCTGAAAGTATGTATCCGGGTGATGTGGTAATTCCTAAATTAATCGAACGGTTCAAAACCATTGCCACTGCACAAGTAGCCACTTCAGCTGATGAAGCTTTTGACCTTAATTACTTGGATCATAAAAGGGATTTTAAAGTAATGAACACAATGAGAGCAATCGCAGAAGCAAAAAAAAGAGTGCTACAACTATCGGATACTTATGTTATGCCCGATAAGAAACAAGTAAAAGTATTGGGAAGAACAGGTTTGGCTACCCTTTTAGCAGCTATAAATGAATTTAAATTAGGAGG
>JALSPW010000303.1 GCA_026985735.1 Saprospiraceae bacterium | reverse complement strand
TAATTTCATAATATATATGTTTTTATACAAGTAAAAATACGAAAAAGTATTTTCATAAAAAAGTTTTTTAACATATTTATTTACAGATTTTTAGACTTTATGGACAGACACTATTTAGGGTATATCTATAAAATTATTCTACATGAAGAGTTATTAATAATATTTGATAATAAAAAAGGCACTTGCCGAAACAAGTGCCCAGGATTATGAAAGAAGATTAATTCTTCATTTCATGTATTAGTGTTTTCGTTAAAACACTATTTAATATTTATCATTTTCTTTGTGGAAGTATATTTTTCTGTTTCCAATTTGTAATAAATAACACCGGAAACCATATCGTCAAATGAAACAGTAATTGAATTTTTACCTTTGTGGAAGTATTTAGATATTTTCTTTAAAATTCTTCCTGTTATATCTGTAAATGTAATTGCAGCATATTGACTTTCAGGTAAATAAAAAGCAATAGTCGTTTCATTTACAAATGGATTCGGAATATTCTGGTATAATGCATAGTCTCCTTTGTTTTCAATAGTATTTCTAAACTCTATATGCATATTGTGAATATTAAATTCATTATCATAAGCTTCGGAAGTTATCTTGTTATCTGTAATTGTTAAATTATTTGATAATTGGCCTGCATTTGTGGTTTTGAATACAATTGTAAATAATTTATCTTGATTGGTTACATTTTCCGGTTTTATCCAACTAACTACCAATTGGCCATCCTTGATTTCAGATAAACCAAAACTGTTTTTATCAATTAGTTTTGTATTAGGGATAATCTTTTCAAATATTAACTCGTCATTATTGAAATTCAATGTGAATTGAGCTCCTGATAATTCATTGATATTTGAAACAGTGAAATCAGCAGAAATTTCCGTATTGTTATTGTACTTAATATCATCAAGGTATATTGCTATGTCTTCGCTTTCTCGAGATTCAAGTGTTTCCGAATTACTATTATTAATATCACCGATTTTAATTCCTATCCAGTTGATATTTGAACCGAATTGATTATTGTTTATTTTTATTTTATCTTTCCATGTGGCTAATAAATTAATATTATTTCTAATATCATTTCCATCAGGGGTAAATGCCCAGGAATTATTATTCAAGCTATTGTCTTCACCTAGAATAGCTTTTCTTATCAAGAGTATATCACTTGCAGAAACACTTCCTGAATTATTGGCATCTGCTGCAATATATTTATATGGACGATCAAATGTTTTAATACCCAAAATATGTTTTTGTATAAGAACAAGATCAAGTGTTGTTACTCCCAATAAGAAATCAGATTCCATATTTGCATTCAAATTGTAATTATCATCTGATGAAAGATTAGTAAATTCATATCTGCCGTTTTGATCGGAATACGAATAAAATGAATTTTCGTTTCCTTGTAGATTAAATTCAACATCTTTAAGAGCGATATCATCGGGATTATAAACAAATCCGTATACAATTGAGCCGACGGAAGTATCCGGACATGCATTGGCTTCATTGTCTTCAAGGTCAAGATATACAGTGCAATAATCCTGATTGCCGGCTTCATCTGTAACCCACATTTCTACTGATAAGAAAATTTGCTGACCATTTGGGATATCATTACAAGTTAAGGTTCGGCATGTGTCTGTGACATCGGAAGAAAACGAATATCTAAGATCTTCTTTAGGGGTGCAGTTGTCATAGCTTCCTGTATTACAGTTGTTGCAATTGTCGCTTCCCAGATTGAAATCTTCAGCGCATATAGTTACCATTCCGCCATAATTCATTAAAACGGTTGTAGTTTGAGTCAAACAAAGAGGAGTAGGCTTTTTACAATCTTTTACCGTAACTAATTCTTCGCAGGATGTACTGTTACCACAACCATCTTCAACTACCCAAGCAAATCTGTGAGTCCCGTTTGCATAAACTCCTGAAGCATCATTTGATGGTATTGGTCCAATATCCCAGTTACCATCATTATCAAGGTCTACTCTATATGACCAGTATAATTGATCTGAAGGAGTACAATCATCAGTTGCTGTTTTTATATATGTAATTTCTCCGGCACATGGTCCATAAGTACAAAATGTTCTTGGGGCACATGTTTCGTCAAAAACAGGAGCTTCTCCATTTTGTAGCATTATCAATTGAGTATGTCTCCAAGTAGTTCTATCGGGATATCTTTCATCAAAGTTGCACCAATCAATTACTTCCCAGTGTCTCAATATTTTTGAGCAGGCACCATCAACTACATCAAATACTTCATCTTCATACCTTGCCGAAACCATACTGCAGAAATCTTCATTTTTGAATCTGACTGATCCGGTAATAGCTGTGTCGAAATTTTCAACACAATCATATAATACCTGATCTTCCGGCCAAATAATATCGGAACCTTCAAACTTATGATTATCATTTATTGTAATAACTTGAGTACATGATGAACTGTAATTATTTGAATCCCATGCAGTCCAAGTTCTTCTGATATATCCCGTATTACATTGATTGATAACCGTGAAATCGTTATGTTCTATTTTGGTAACTTCACAATTATCAAAAGCAGTGGCAGTTCCTGTTATTTCCAAATTGTTGTAATCGACATCACATTGAATAACAATATCATCAGGACAAATTACAACAGGGGGAAGTTTGTCAATGACATTAACTTCTACCATACATGTGTTGGATAAACCTGATTCATCAGTCACTTGCAGAACGACTAGTTGAGTAGTATTTATATCTTCGCAACAAAATGTTATGCTATCCCTGAAGAATTGATCAGAACTAACACATACTGGATTCATTCTTCTTACCTTGAATGTGATATCACTGCAATTGTCATGACTGCCATCATCAAATACAAATGCTTCTGTTTTAGCAGTTCCGTCTGTACCGATAACCACCTGAGTATGTTCATCACAAACAGCTACAGGAGGATCGTTATCGAAAATGGTAATAATATTAGTAGTAGTTGTACTATTTCCACAATCATCAGTGGCTATATAAGTAAATTTGATTTTTCCAACCGGAGCATCATGCATAAAAAATGAACCATCCGGCAATATTTCTATATTGTCATAAATTAATTCTGCCGTTTGGGGATTGCCTGCATCATCAAGAATTTGGTATCCGACTGTCCATGTAATTAATTCAAAATCCGAACAATCATGTAAAATTTCCGGTAATTGTAAATGAAAACTTCTTGTACATTCCAATGCATCTGTTGTTAATGAATCATCAGGGACTTTAGTTAAAACAGGACCTCTTTTATCTAAGACAGCTATTAATTGATCGTGTTCTTGCACTTCTCCGCTACACATTTCAGTCACTTTCCAATGTCTGATTATTTTAAATGAGCCTGAGCATATATCGATGACCTGATCTTCATGACTTACATTTACCATATTGCACAATTCTTCGCCGGGAGAGCCTGTTACATTAGGTTCGGGGTAATAATCATGATTATTGATATCGCAAGATAAAGATGGAAAATCAATATCGTCATAATTATGAGGCCAAGTTAAAAATGCAGTTCCTGTTCTTATTACATATATATATTGAGTGCATACTGCCGTATTTCCTGATTCATCTGAGGCTGTCCATGTTCTTAGAATTAATCCTGTATAATTAGTCGAACAATCCATGTTTACAAGTTCGTCACTATAGCTAAGGGTTGCCGGTCCACATGATTCAAAACCCGATTCGATAACATATTCATGTTCTCCTGTAACTATTGGAAAAGATGAGCCTTGTGGAACAGGAAAATTGACATATCCACCGACTTGTTTGAATAATAATGCAAGATATTGTAACGTCCCGGTATTATTTGGGGATTTATCTATTATTACAATTGTCCATGTACCGGAAGGAATTTCGCCATTAAAATCAGAAAGATTTCCTGTTGGCTGAAATGTTCCGCTTACTGCAGGATCTTGAAGTTTACATTCATTAGTAAGATCAACATCTGTTTTTTCAGCTTGGTCATCAAACTCCACATAGAAATTTTCATTTCCGCATGTCAAAGTGTTAAATAATTCCACGGTATCGTTTTGAGGTGAAATTAAAAATGCAGCCAAATCTATATCATTTTCATGTTCAATCCCAAGAATAATATTGAGATCAGTTATGTGTGCTCCTGGAATTTTTCCTACATCAAAAGAATATTTTAATGAATCAGCATCAGGAATAGGTTCGTTTGGTTCATAAGCAAAACGGAAGTTATGAGGTAAATTTGTGCCTGGAACAGGATCAAGGTAGCAAGTAGTGAATATAGTATCACATACTAAAGGAGGAGCTACTTTATCATAAATATCAATGTAACTCCAGCATTTATTTCCATTTGTAGTGTCAATTACTTCAGCTACCAATACCAGTCCTACATGATCTTTATTAACAGTATTACCTATAGGGTTGTCATTTTGGTCAAAAACATTAACCTCAAATATACCCATATCAGGATAGTCTCCTTCAAGTAATTGATCAGGAGTGATTTCTGTAATACAATCAAGATCCATACTTATATTGACAGTGTCATTACATGCTATTGTGCCATCTGTCAATTTATTCACATAATTAAAACCGGAATTTGTTGCATAACCGGAGTGAATAATAAATATCAATAATCCAATTGATAAAATTTTTGATAAATTAAATTCAAATTTTTCCATTTTTTTTCTTTTTACGGTGTAAAGGGAATTTTTCATATGTATTTATAAATTATTTTATTTTTTAATAAATTGTATTTGTGGTTTGTAATAAAAAGTAAATCAGTGCATTATGATTTTAGATATCTTTGTATTTAAAAAATATTTTATTCATAACTGAAATAAGACAAATATTATACCAATTTTTAATGTTTGTATTTTAATTGGAAGAATTATGAAGTTAATGGTCTATAAATTGTTTGAATTTTAAAAACTGATATGAATTCCTGTATGTATTATAAATTTTTAATAAATGCAATCTGTTTTCTAATAATAATATTCGTTTATCGTAATTTATAAGCATTTGATATAAATAAATTTTACGTTTGATTTAATAATTATAATATTGTATAAAATCTTAATAAAATGAAATTATTCTTATTCTTCATATCTGCTTTACTGTTGTTAGGTCTTGATTTGAATGCACAGACTATCATGTCTCTTGAGGATTGTATTCAAATGGCTCAGAAAAACAGTATTTCCGTAAAACAATCATATTTGAATAATGCGGATGCTGTAATCTTGGAGAAATATTCAAAACAGCAACTTTTGCCGTCACTAAATTCAAGTACGGATATCTCTTACAATCTTGGTAGATCTATTGATCCTACAACGAATGATTTCCTTACAGAATCATTTACTTCACAGAGATATAGTATTAATTCTATGTTGACTCTATATAATGGGAATAAACTTAGGAACAGTATTAAACAGGCTATGATGAATAGAAAAGCAACTGAGCAAGATATAGAACAAATGAAAAGGGATATTGCTTTATTGGTTGCAAATACATATTTGTCTATATTGTATGCAAAAGAGAATTTGGCAAATGCTCGGAATCAATATCAATCGACAAAAGAGCAACTGGATAAAATGAATAAATTAATAGATGCAGGGCTTCAAGCCCCAACTGCTTCGCTTAATCTGGAAGCACAATTATTATCTGATGATCAGCTTGTAATATCCAGGAAAAATGATCTGGATAAGTTTTATCTTGATTTAAAAAATATATTATTACTTGATGATTCTGTTAAATTGCAAATAGAAATTCCAAAAATAGATTTTAATAAACTTGCAGAACCGGAATTTAAACAACTTAACGAATTATATAATGCATCACTTCAGCATTATCCTGCATTTTCAGCGGCTGAATATAGAATTAAAAGTGCAGAATATCAAAATAAAATAGCAGAAGCAGCATTGTTGCCGTCAGTAAATTTTTATGCAGGATTGTCCACTAATTATGCAGATAGGGCAAAAAAAATAATTGGAAAAAATGAAGTTATAAATAATCAGACTATTATTTTCAACGGAGAAGAAGTATCAATAGGTTTTCCTGTTTCTGTTCCTGTTTTTGGGACTTACAAATATTTTGATCAGTTGAAAGATAATGCGGGGCTGGGATTGGCGCTTCAAGTGCGTATACCGATTTATAACAAATATGCTACACGTGCCCAAGTTCAAAGATCGAAATTAAATATAGAATCGGCAAAGCTATCACGGGAAAAAGTATTACAGGATGTTAAATCAAATATACAGGCATCTTTGGCGGATGCTAAAGCGGCGAGACTTCAATATTTGGCAGCTAAAAAAGCTTACGATGCCCAAAAAGCAGCTTTTGGAAATGCCAAAACACAGTTTGATATAGGAACTTTAGGAACCTATGATTATTTAAAAGCCAAATCAATGTATGAACAATCGGAAAACACTTTATTAATATCAAAATACACATATTTGTTTAAAACAAAAATTTTAGAGTTTTATCTTGGTGAAAATTTGTCATTTGAAAAATAATATTTGAGTTTGGACTCATAATTTGCTATAAAAAAATTGATATGAAAAAGAAGAAAAAAAATATGAGATTATATATTATTCTTGCGATTGTTTTAATAATACTTGTCGTCGCAGCTATAATAAAAGGGAAAAGTTCGAAAAAGGGGATATTGGTACGTACCGGTAAGATTGAGCTCAGAGATATTAAGGAAGTTGTATCAGGGAGCGGTAAAATTTATCCTGAAACGGAAGTGAAGATTAGTTCTGATGTCTCCGGTGAAGTTGTGAAATTAAATGTAAAAGAAGGAGATAGTGTTAAAATGAATCAGGTACTTGCAGTAGTGAATCCGGATACATATCAATCTGTTGTTCAGAGGGCAGAGGCTAGTCTTAATAATGCCAAAGCTCAGTTGGCAAATGCAAAAAGCATGATTCAAGCCAATCTTGCTCAAAAGGAACAGATTGTATCTAAACTGGAAGTGGCAAAGAAAAATTATGAGCGAAATAAAATTCTGCATGATCAAAATGTAATATCAGATGTTGATTTGGAGAATGCCCTTTCTACATATAACGAATTGAAAGCAAATCTTAAATCTGCGGAGGCAAATATATCATCTGCCCGGGAAAGCGCTAAAGCTGCAGGTTTTACAGTAAAAAGTGCGGAAGCAGGTCTTAATGAGGCTATTTCAAATCTAAAAAGAACTACAATAATCTCTCCTATTGACGGTACAGTTACGATGCTTGCAATTGAGGAGGGCGAGAGAGTAGTAGGCACAATTCAGATGGCAGGAACAGAGATGATGCGTATTTCCAATTTGGATAATATGGAAGTCAGAGTTGAAATATCCGAGAATGATATTTTGAAAGTAAATTTAGGTGATACGGCAAAAATTGAAGTAGATGCTTATGTAGATAAAAAGTTTACAGGTAAAGTAGTCGAAATTGCTAATTCTGCCTCTGATATTTCAAGTTCTTCATTAAATTCTGACAGAGTAACAAATTTTATAGTAAAGATCAGGATTGATAGAAAATCTTATGAAGATTTGATGAAAGGGGATATGAAAAAATTTCCATTTAGACCCGGTATGTCTGCTACCGTCGATATTTATGCAAATCAAGTGAAAGATGCTTTAAGTGTTCCTATACAAGCTGTAACCACAAGAGCCAAATACGAAAAGAAAGAGAAAATTAAAGATAAAGAAGGAAAAGAAAATTTAGATGATGACGATTTGCAAGAAGTGGTATTTGTTGTTAGATCGGATACTGTAGATAAGGTAGTGGTTAAAACAGGAATCCAAGACGATGAGTATATTCAAATATTAAGCGGCCTCAAAGTTGGAGAAGAAATTGTTACAGGTCCATATAAAATAGTTTCAAAAAAACTGAAAGAAGGTGATAAAATCATAAGAAAAGAATAGTTGTTTTACTGTATAATTATTGGTTAAAAGCATTTTATAGACAGATACTACTTGAATAGATATTAAAATAATATTTAAATCATTTTTTGGGATTCTACATTTTTATATATACTTTTACGGCTTTAATAAAAAGGTATAGCAGTCCATGATAATCATTTTGTTTTGAATTTTTTTATTATTTATCGCAAAAGTATTATATAGGGCTGATTATCAATAATATAAATGCTTGTAATATGAATTTTGATATTTATTCCAATGAAAACATGAAAATGATTGAGCAAAGTGCCCGCGATTTTGCCGAACAATATATTCGTCCTTATGTAATGAAATGGGATGAAGCTCAAATTTTTCCTGTGGAGACAATGAGGAAATTGGGTGAATATGGATTTATGGGAGTATTAGTGCCTGAAGAATATGGAGGTTCCGGGCTTGGTTATCAGGAGTATATAACTATTATTACTGAGATTGGCAAGGTGTGTGGATCTGTAGGATTAGGAGTGGCTGCTCATAATTCACTTTGTACAAATCACATACTTCAATTTGGTAATGAAGAACAAAAAAATAAATATCTTCCTTTATTGGCAACAGCAGAATGGATTGGTGCCTGGGGTTTGACGGAACCCAATACAGGAAGTGATTCTTTACAAATGAGATGTGTTGCTGAAAAAGATGGTGATTATTATATTCTCAATGGAATAAAAACATTTATTACTCATGCTATTTCAGGTAATGTTGCAGTAGTTTTGACTAGGACAGGTGAATTAGGAGATAGCCATGGGATTAGTGCTTTTATTGTAGAAAAAGGGACAAAAGGGTTTTCGGCAGGAAATAAAGAAAATAAATTGGGAATGCGAGCTAGTGAGACTGCACAATTGATTTTTGATAATTGCAGAGTACATAAAAGTCAGATGCTTGGAAATGAAGGGGATGGGTTTATTCAAGCTATGAAAATATTGGATGGTGGACGTATCAGTATTGCATCATTAGGCCTCGGAATCGCTAAAGGAGCTTATGAGGCTTCAGTGAAATATTCTCAGGAACGAGAACAATTTGGAAGACCTATTAATAAGTTTCAGGCTATCGCTTTTAAATTGGCAGATATGGCGACCAAGATCCAAGGTGCTGAATTGCTTACCAGACAGGCAGGTGCTCTTAAAGATGCCGGAAAATATCATACTAAAATTGCTGCTATGGCAAAATATATAGCGTCGGAAATTTCTGTTGAGGTAGCAACTGATGCGATTCAAATATTTGGAGGTTATGGATATACTAAGGATTATCCTATTGAGAAATATTATCGTGATTCAAAATTGCTAACAATAGGAGAGGGGACAACTGAAATTCAAAAATTAGTTATTTCCAGAGAAATATTTAAAGGAAAATAATTAATCATTCATTTTGTTTTAGTTTAAAAAGCTAATAACTCCGTCTTAATCTTAAATAGATTCCATTTTGGATATTTTTAAATTTATCATTTTGATTTCCGAAAAATAATTGGCCGAAGAAGTCCAAATCCCAGTTTTCAGCTAAATTATAAGAATAACTAGGTAATAAACCGATAGCGGGTAGTTCTTGCATCAACATTATTCCCATAGTGGCAGATGATTGCGGATTGATTTGATAAGTTCCTTGCAGCAAATATGATAAACGGTTAGGCATAAGATTTTTTGCCGTTAGGGATTCACTGAGGAAATAATTGAAATCAAAATCATTAAAATCCGTTATACCATTGCTTTTATAGAGAATATTTCCGATTAGCATGAATCCGTTTTTAAAAAAATAATCAACGGAAATAGATGATAATAGGGATGTCTTTGAATTAATAGCATCTTTTTGTGGTATGAAAACAGTGGTTTCCCCCTTGAAATCAGCATTCCATAAATATCCTTCCCAACCAATTCCCAAAGCAATATCCTTGTAATATTTGGCGGCAATCAGTTGGATGTCATAAGTTTTTATATTGAATTGGCTTCGAAATGCAATAATGGTTTTATCAAAATCCTTACTATAGGAATAAACTGCCTGAATAGCTGATGATTCACCATAATTGTATTGTATGCCGAGAGCATCGCTACCCGGTCGTTCTTCATAATCAAAATCCAAAAAATTATATGCATTAAATAAATCATTGGTATTCCATGCCCATGTTTTACCCCAATTTATTCTTTGACGCCCTGCTTTAAATTCCCAATCGCCATAATTATATGTTAGAGATAACCTGTCTATCTTTGAATGTAATAACAGGCCTGATTTATCTATTAAAAATATTGATAGGTCTATATCGTTTTCAGTATTAATAAATTTTTTGAAATTAGGGATTTGAAGTGATTGGCCCCACAAAAATCTATTTCTAATTTGAAGGTCGAATGTAATGTTGTTACTTATATATGCTTTGAAATTTATACGGTTATGTATTTGATTATCTATGAACGTAAAATTAAAATTTTTAAATGTTGTCGTATTCAGATACTTTATATATCCGGTAAAGGAAGTGTTCTTTTTCCACCATGAACTATTATTTTCTTGACTATTTAGATTAAATGATACGATGATCAAAAAGGCAAATGCAATAATTTTTTTTAACATAATAGTTGATCTTTTATGGTTTTAAAATAGTGTCAGAACAGCTGCTAAATTTGTGATAGGGTTAACCCCGTGAAATTGCTTTATTAAAATTTGTGATTTTATTTCACCGGGTAAACCCCAAAATTAATAAATTACAACTTTTTTGTGAAAAGTTGAAAAAATCATGGCAAATTAATGCTGCTGGTTTTGATTTTTGATTATCAGTGATTAGTTTTCAGCCTTTAATAGCGAGTATTCTATCACTATCCTTCGGTTATCAATCAGCAGTAATTCCTACATAGAAACTTAGAACGTTGCATTTTTTTTGAAATCTGTCAGCTGTGGCGTTTGGTCTGCTATACAGGGGAAAATCTAATTAAAAATCTTTATTTTTAATTAATCAAACATTTTATAGACAGACGCTACTTAATCACAATAAATTTCTTTGACAATAATTTATTTTTGGTAAAAATCGTAAAAATATATGTACCGGGAGGAATACCTGATACATCAAATGTCTCTATTTGAGTTTTTACATCTTCAATATTTCTAATATTTAAGATATTACCCTTTAAATCGTGTAGTACCATTGTTGCTTTTTTGATTCCGTTTTCAAATTTTAATTCAACTTCAAGGTTTTTACGTACTGGATTTTGTTTGATTATCACACTTTTTTCAGGAAGGGTATTATCTTTTGTTACTACTGTAAAAGTAGAATTTAAACCAATCTGCCAGGCGCCAATATCTCTTGAGATATTGTAAAATCTACTTCCATCTCCATAATCTGCATATCTTAGAGAAATAATTTGATCCGGATAGAAATAACGGACAATTCCGGCATAATGGTTATCTACTGTTTGGTAATATCTTGTTCCTTTAGGCCAAAATACCCCCACAAAATATTTTTTTCCCGGTTTTAAGTCAATATAATCATATTCATCGTCAGCAGAGCTGAGTTGAAAATTACGTAATTCATATTTATCCACGTTCTCAGCATTTTCAGCGGAATATCCGATATAAGTAAGTTGCTTGCTTTCATTTCCATCTACAACAATTCCATCCTTGGCCATGAAATTGGACAGATCGTCTTTTATAGTATCAGCTACTTCAAATAAATATGCATTTACGGGAAATGATATTTTGTCATCAGGATTTGGAGTACTCATCCACATAGCCAGGGATACGGATGTTGCTCTGAATCTGATATTGGGATTATCAACCCAACTTCCCGTTTTAAATTTATTTATGTAATAAACATCATAAATTGGACCGTTATCTGTACTGCCTTGATAGGAATATGAGTAGTCCGCATAATCATCGGCAGTACGGTATTTCCAATTGATGCATAAATCTGAATTGTTTAACTCATTTGAACCAATTCTGAAATTTTGCCAATATGTTTTGTTTTCCAAAGTAGCAGAACCACTTGTTACAATGGAATAGACAGCAACATACAAGCCTGTATCTATATTCACAGGGGGACTATATGAATTGAAATTAATATCAATAGTGTCACCGTGATTCAAATTGAAAAATGTGGAATCAGTATAATAAGTTTCCAGATTATCCCTATTTACAATTTCAACAATTCCCATGATGTTATTCATGCTTTTTTCACCGGCATTTCTGACTCTCATTTTGAATTTTAATGAATCGTGTGATATAATGTACTGAGGTGTATTAAAACTTGCAGGTGGATACCATGTACCTAATATTTGTGGGTCGGCAGGAGGATTAGATAATACATAAACATCATCAATAATCCAAAAATAATAACCTCCTTCCCATATAAATTTTATTTTAACTTCAGCTTGTTTGGCAGCTACGGAGGAAATATCAATTATCTTTTCAGAGTAGCGGCTTGTAGAATAATTTAATATGATATCTTTATTTAAAGTTATTTCATAAACCCATGTTTCTCCTCCATCTATAGAAACTGCAAGTTTGGTCCCACCATGCCATGTTCTGTAATATTGATTAAATTTCACATAAACATTATTATAATTTTCACATGAAAAAGCCGGGGATATTAATTCGCCTGTTTGAGGATATGGTGCAGGGCCATCACCTGAATTCCCGTTTGTTCCTCCGGTATCATAATAATCAGAATCAAATACTGCAGCTCCATTGTCAACAGAAGGTGATGCGATAGGTTCGCGTCCGTACCACCATTTTCCCTTGTCGGCTTTTCCATCTGCTTCCCATACCCATCTAGCACTGTCGTTTGGTGAAACAGCTTTTGTCGTCCAATCATTTAATCCTCCGTTGAATTCACTATTCGGATCACCCGGGCCACCCCAGATATATTCTTGTGAAAATAAGATTTTGACATTTGTCAAAAAAATAATTAAAAACAAAAAAAATAATAATTTTTTCATAATTATATGATTTAGTAATGTATAAATGCGGTTATTTAAATAAATTACCTATATATTTACTATTAAACAATGATCTAATTAACTGAAGTTTAGTGTAAAGTTAAAAAAAATAAATAAAAAAAACAGCTATAAAATCATAAAAATTTAAAAACAATCATTTTAAGATATTTTTAAATAATTAAGCATTTTATGGACAGGCTCAATATCAGAACAACTGACTCCTAAAAATAATAATTGTAGAATATAAGACAAATAATTGAGAATTGAGAATGACAAAAGAGAAATTTAATTATGAATGATGAATGATGAGTTAAAAAACCGGTTTTGAAGTCATGCTGTCGTATGTTTTAAAGTTCTAACTGCAATTATCGCAAAATAATTTACAGCGGACTATTTTGTATTAATTATTAGCGGGTCAGTCGTTCTGAAATGTTTATTCAAAAATATTGAAGACTTATTATCTTATAATATCTTCAACGATCTTCCCGTCTTCAAGAGTTATAACTCTTTTAGCTTTGTCGATCACCCTTTGATCATGAGTAGAAAAAATAAATGTTGTTCCTTCTTCTTTGTTCAGCTTTGCCATAATATCTAAAAGTTGAGAAGTCGAATAGCTATCAAGATTTGCAGTAGGTTCATCTGCCAGTATAAACTTTGGTTTTGAAGCCAAAGCTCTTGCCACAGCAACCCGTTGTTGTTGACCTCCAGACAATTGATTTGGACGTCTATTCATTAATTCTCCTAAGCCTACTTCTTCAAGCAATTCTTTTGTTCTGCTATCTCTGAAATTTCTATCTTTCCCTTGCAAAAGCATTATGAATTCTGTATTCTCTTTGGCAGTCAATACAGGTATAAGGTTATATGCCTGAAAAATAAAACCTATATTGTACAACCTGAAATCGATTAGTTTTCCACTTTTCAGCTTTGTGATATCAGTACCTTCGATATTGACATTTCCCGAATCAGGTTTGTCCAGTCCTCCCAATATATTTAAAAAAGTAGTTTTCCCTGATCCTGAAGGTCCTACGATTGCAGTAAATTCTCCTTGCCTAAAATTACAAGAAACATTATTAAGTGCTCTGACCTCAATTTCTCCTTGTTTATATATTTTGCTCAGGTTTTGAGTTTTTATTACAGTTTTCATATTATATATTTTTTTAATATTATTTGAATTTTATTCATTTTTACAGTGATTTTACCGCTTCTGCCGGATTTAATTTCAATGCTCTCCTTGCAGGAAATAGAGATGAAATAAATGCTATGATGATTGTTAAGAATGTTATCTCGAAATATATATTGGTTGGAAGATAAGTATAAATGATAGTACCCATTCCAAAACTAGCAAGTCCGGATGAGAAAATACTTAAATCAATACCATGTATTGAAAAATATTTGATGGTGATATAAGCAAATAATAATCCGACAGGTGCTGCTATTAGTGACAAAAATAAAGTTTCGTACGATATCATACTGAATATTTTTCGTTTTTTCATCCCTACTGCCATTAACATCCCTATTTCTTTTTTTCGTTCCAATACAGCCATCAGCATCGAATTGATGATTCCAAATGATAGTGCGAGCAATATTACGACCATAAAAATATATAAAAACTTACTCATCATAGCTTGGGCATAGCTTAGGGCAGGCGATATTTCCGCCCAAGTTTCTATTTTATTGGTTTTATCTACTTTTTCCAAATCCTTTTTTATCAAAGGAGCATTTTTAATATTATTTCCCAATAATGCTATTTCGTGTAATGTGTTTTTGCTTAGTCCGGTTATTTTAGCCAAATCTTCTATTTTAACAAATGCAGTTGAAAGTTCTAAAGTAGAATTTTCAGCATTGTAAATACCTTCCACTCTGAAAGCTCCATTGACTAGGTCTCCATTGATATTTTGTAGAGTTACTACAACCTTTGAATTAAGTTTTGCATTCATTTTTTTAGCTAATTCTTTACCTAATACAATTGGGTTTCGCTTTAATCTGGTAAAATAGTTGCCTTTTTCTATTTTACTAAAAATAGCTGTTACTTTTTTTTCAGTTTCAGGGTTAATGCCATAGAGTTGGATTCCATAATTTCCTTTTGCATTTGCTATCATGCCTGCAGCTATTTGTCTACCTGTATAAGCTTTAATCATTTTATTTGATTTGCAAGCGTTCAAGTCAATTTGAGGAGAATTAATAGTATCTTTTATGTTCAAATTAGCTAGAAAAGTTTTGTTGTGGATTTGTAAATGAGAAAGCGAAGTAGAAATTATATTTTTTGTTCTTTGTTCGTTCATCCCGAGGGTTAAGGCCGATATAAATAAGCCGGACCAAATACCAAGAATGATGGATATAATGACTATACTACTTCTCAATTTATTGCGCCATATATTTCTCCAGGCTATTTTTAAAATTGTTATCATTTTTTGTACTTAATTTTTTATTATTTAATTTAGTAGATAAATTTTAGATAAATAAATCTTTTATAATTAAATTTCTTTCATCGCTTCCACAGGTTTTAGATTCTTTATTTTCCATATTGGATACAGGGCGGCAATCATTGCAACTATAAGTATTATCATTGCATGAACCAGTGATATATGCCAATCTGTTGATAAAATCATCAACGGTTCAAATCCATATCCTTGCATTGCCTGACCTTCCTCTCCTGTCAAAAGTACCGGATTATTGTGATAATAATGAACAATAGGTTGAATAAAAATAATTCCCGCAAACACTCCTATTAGAGATAAAATAAGGGACTCTAAAAACATCATTGTCATGAGTTTGATTTTTTTAGTTCCTACTGCCAGCATAACTCCAAGTTCATAAATTCTTTCTTCTGTCATCATTAACACAGTGCCGAATATGCCAAAAGATATTATCATATAAAGTATTCCAATCATAATCATACCACCTATATTATCCGCTGCGATTGCTTGTTTTAGTTCGGGTATCATTTTTTCCCAACTCATTATTTCATATTTATCAGGATCTATTTTTGCTTTTAATTCTTTATACAATTTTGCGGTTTTAGTATTTTCTTCTTTTGCTATTACCAATTGCGTAACCATATTACCGGCTGAATTATATTCACGGGCTAATTTTAATGGAAAAAAAACTATTAAATTATTGATTTTCGGATTTTTCATATCAATAATACCTTTAACCGGATATTTACCTGCGGCTGTCATGCCATGGAATCCTTGACCGATAAAAACTACCGTATCTCCCGGTTTTTTCTTAAAATATTCGGCTAAGCCCTTTGATAATACTACAGAATTATCATCATTATGGAAAAGGCTTCCGTTAACTAATCGGTTTTCCCATTTTGTTAATAGTTTTTCTTTTTCGATTTGTACTCCTTGTATCATTACACCTTTGGTTGTATGTCCTGATGACATAAGAGAGAAAGTTTGTAAACGAGGTATCACATCGATTACCCCGAGGGTGTTTTTTATATTTTTAACCATTGAACTATCTGGAGAAAAAGCATTGTTTATGGTTTGTTCATCCCAATATCCTTTTTTATGGATTTGAATAAACCCAGTGTAAGTATTCACAACGTTTTTTATCATATTGCCATACATTCCGAGTTGCATTGACCTGGTAAAAATTGCTAGAAAAACAGCTATTAAAACAGAAAATATTGTTATTAAGCTTCGTTTTTTATTTCTCCATATATTTCTCCAGGCAAGTTTTAATATTAGATTCATTTGTTTATTTATTAATAAATTTAGTTAAATTGCTCAATTAGGTAAATGATTTTTTATCCTTTATCTCAACCTTTTCATGAATCTTGTAGTGAAATATTTATCAGGAATTTTAATATTAAATTTCCATTCCAAATAATCAATAATTGTTTTATTTCCCGGTTTTTCTTCAGGTATAAATTCCATGTGTGAAGGCAACTTCTTTCCACTAAATGTTTTGATATCAGAAGCGATAATAGTATTCACCAAAAAACCATCCTCATCGTAATATTCTCCTTTTAGTTGATTGTAATTGTTTTTATCTATCCACAATAGAATTTTACCCCACACTACTGCAGCGTTTTTTTTAGGTGTTAATTCAATTTTCCAACAATTAGCATTTGCAACTTTTTCTTCTCCTACTAATTTATGAGTATAATCTATCAAAATAGATGATTGTTTTATCATATCATCATTGGTTAGATCAGTTCCCATCCAGCCTTGGGTCATCATAGAAGGTGGTAATTTGACCACTCTCTCGATTGAAGGCATATAATTCCAAACTTCTTTTTTCCTTCTCAAAAAAACAATTCCCTTTTCCTTAGCCGGTGATACTACAAGGGCTATAGAATAATCTTTATTCTTCTCCCATGCTTTGACAGTCATTTCTTTGGACCATGATGGGCGAATAGCTTTTATTTTTATTTTAGCATAGGAACTAGTACCCCTGATTTTATCATCTGATTTTTTTACAATGTCATAAGCTGACTGTGCCTCAATTTGTAGGGAGTATGATGCGATAATTAATATCAGAATTATTTTCATATCAAATTATTTTATTTGTTAATGTTTATAAAGAATTTTCATTTTCTGTTTAAATACTTCCAACATCATCTCAATTGGATAATTTTCAGGTTCTTCAAGTATATGCAAACTGATTCCATCAATAATAGCTCCTATGAATAAAAATTCGGATAGGGGATTTTTTACATTCATGTTATTCAATAGTTCAGACCCATATTTTATATATTTTTTTTTTCGTTCATTGATTTGTGAAGCATACCGGTCTCTTATTTGTTTTTTATAACTCAGCCCTGTAATCAATTTCCAGAATTGAGGCTTGTTTTTTACCGAATGCATAGTCATTTCCAATATTTTGTATAATGATTCTAAAGGTTGGTCCGTGTTGTTGTTTAATATTTTAAACAATTCATCAAATTCTTTAAAAGCTTTGAAAATTATAGAATCCAATAAATCATCTTTGCTGTTGAAATAGTTATATATCAATCCTTTGGAAATACCCGCTTTTTTTGCAATATCATTAATTGATATAGCATTGAAACCATATTCTGCGAATAATTCAGTAGCCGCATCTATGATTTTCCCCCGGCTTTTATTTCTTATTTCTTCCCATTGTGATTGTGTTCTCGGACTCATAAAATAATTAATGATTAAACGTTTGGTCAAAGATAATAAATATTTGTTTAATACATAGGAATTTATTGGATAATTGTCAAATTATGACACAAAAAACCGTGTTTTTATTTTAAATATTTCCTTTTTCACATTTCCTTTGACCTTGAGAGTATAAACTTTGAACTACATTAGTAATATATTGGTAATTGTTGAAAGGTTTGTAAGAATCACAAAATATTAATTTTTAGAGAGAAAAAATCTCAGGAAGATTTTATTTTTTAAATAAAAATTATACCTTTGCACTCCGAAATTTTAAAATTATTAAAAAACTAAAAAAAGAATGAGACAATACGAAGTAAATTTTATCGTCGATCCCGTACTGTCAGGCGATGAAATCAAAGAGGCAGCTCAGACTTATGTAAATCTTATCCAGGAGAATGGAAATAAGATCGTACATGTGGATGAGATGGGGTTGCGCCAGTTGGCATATCCCATTAAAAAAAGAACTACAGGAATGTATTATTGTGTAGAATTTCAAAATGATGATAATACATTTATTCCGAAATTGGAGTTAGCATTGAGACGTGATGAAAGAATCATGAGGTTTCTATCGGTTAAATTAGATAGATACGGAGTTGAGTATAATGAGAAAAAACGTAATGGATTGATTGGTAAAAAGGATGATAAAAGAGAGAAGTTGAAAGAAGATATCAAGCAGATTAAAAAAGAGGCGGCAAGAGTAGTGGAACCAACGGCTAAATCCGAAGAAGAATAATTGTTAATCATTAAAATTTAGAAAAATGGCTAGTAGAGAAGATATAAAATTTTTAAATAATCCGAATATTGGTAAAAAAAGGAAGAAATACTGTAGATTCAGAAGATATGGAATCAAATACATAGATTATAAAGATCCTGATTTTCTTTTGCAATTTATCAATCCCCAGGGGAAAATATTACCTAGAAGAATTACAGGTAATTCACTAAAATATCAGAAAAAGGTTGCGATTGCGATTAAAAGGGCAAGACACCTCGCAATTTTACCTTTTGTTGCTGATAATATGAAGTAATTTTTTGGAACTAAAAAAAAAGTTAAAATGAAAGTTATATTATTAAAAGATATGGAAAAATTGGGGGTAAAGTATGATGTTGCGACTGTGAAGGATGGGTATGGAAGAAATTTTCTTATTCCCCGGAAATATGCTGTAATTGCAAATAAAACAAATATGAATAAGTTGCAAAATCTTAAGGATGCCGAAGAAAGAAAGGCTGCAGCTATGCTTGAAGAATTTAAAAAATATGCTGAAAGTATTGAAAGTAAGGTCTTTGAGATTGGTGCAAAAGCAGGAACTACAGATAAGATTTTTGGAAGTGTGACAAATGTTCAACTTGCAAATAAATTAAAAGAAGACCTGGGTATTAGTTTAGATAGGAAAATTATAGAGATTGAAGAAGAAGTTAAAACACTTGGGACACATAAGGCGTTGGTGAAATTACACAAAGATGTAGTTGCAACCATGACGTTTGAAGTAGTAAAAGAATAATTTGATGAAATGTTAAACAAAAACCGTTTCGATTAATATTGGAACGGTTTTTTTTTGCTGTAATTTTATAGATAAACACTAATCACATTTTTTTTATTCCTGTGTATGAAATTTTAAATGAATAAAAATTAATGTACATTTGCATAATAATTAATTTATAAAAAAGAATCTGGAAATATGGGTATAAAATTATTTTACCCGGTTGGTAAAAATTCCGTTAATAAAACATTTGTACTATGAAATTCAAAACAATATTAGTAGAGATAAAAGAAAGAATAGCTATTTTGACACTTAACAGGCCCGAAGCATTGAATGCATTAAATAAAGACGTATTTGATGATTTGGATAATTTTTTCACGAATGAGGCACCAAATAATGATGAAATAAGGGGGGTTGTTATTACGGGGGCAGGAAATAAAGCATTTGCAGCTGGTGCTGATATTACCGAATTTATTGGAATGACAGAGGAAGATGGATCAAAACTCTCTGCAAGAGGCATGGAAGTTTTTGATAAGATAGAAAATTGTCAAAAGCCGGTGATTGCAGCTATAAACGGATTTTCACTTGGCGGGGGGAATGAATTGGCCATGGCTTGTCATATGAGAATAGCGGGTTCAGGTGCAAGGTTTGGGCAACCTGAAGAAAATTTGGGTTTGATAACAGGTTATGGTGGTACTCAGAGGCTTCCTATATTGGTTGGAAGAGCTAAAGCTATGGAACTTTTGTTGACAGGAGATATGATTGATGCTAATGAAGCAAATCAACTTGGGTTGGTCAATCATGTTGTTGAAAAAGGACATGAAGTAGAGAAAAGTATTGAGATAATGAAAAAGATTATTTCAAAGAGTCCGTATGCAATAGCAAAAATGATTGAGACTGTAAATGCCGGTTTTGTAAATAGGCAAAATGGATTTGAAATGGAAATCAAGAATTTTGGTAAGACCATTGGAAGTCATGACGGGCAGGAAGGAGCGAAGGCATTTTTAGAAAAAAGAAAGCCAGGTTTTATAGGAAATTAATAAATTATATAAAAATTAGATATTATTTATTTTAATAAAATGTTATTTGTTTTTTTTGTTTGTGAAAAATAGTTTTCTTTGCAGGTAAATTAATGAATTTGTCCCATGTTAAGTAGAAGAAGTGTAAGAGTTAAAGTTATGCAAGTTCTCTATGCTCAAAATAGAGATAAAGAATTGCATGATGATGAAGTTATAAAATTGTACAATGATTCAATCAGTGGTACATTTGATTTATTCTTGTTGAATTTGTATTTATTGATTGAAATCACCAGGGTCTCGGTTGAAGATGAAGGTAAGCGCATATCTAAATATATTCCTACAGAAGATGATAAGTTATTCAAAAGTACTCTTTATAATAATGATATCATAAAGTCTTTGGCGAGTAACAAAGTGTTAAAAAGTAAATTTGAAGATTTAAAATTTGCCGAAAAAATAGATGCGGATATAATTAGAAAATTATACAGAAATTTTTCACAAGAAAAGTCTTATAATGATTATTGGCATAACAGGAAAGAATTGGAGGATGATAGGAATATTTTATTGGAATTGTATCGCTTTTTGAGAGCCAGTGATGTCTTTAATGAAAAAGTTGAGGAGTTATATTATCAATGGATAAGTGAAAAGTCAGTTGTTATTGGATCAGTCAAAAAAGTAATTAAACGAAAACAATTCGAGGGTGAATTTATAAATGAATATCTTCCGCTAAAAGAAACTACTCATGATTTTGGTGAAGAGTTGCTAAAATTTTCACAAAAAATTGAACCCGAATTGGAAAAATATGTTGTCCCAAGGTTATTGAAATGGGATAAAGACAGAATAGCAGTAGTAGATAAAATATTTATAAAAATGTCTTTAGCCGAAGTGCTTTATTTTGAAACTATTCCTTGTAATGTTACTCTTAACGAATATGTGGAATTGTCTAAAGATTATTCTACAGATAAGAGCAAAGAATTTATCAATGGGGTTATGGATAAAGTTATCAGAGACTTGAAAGAACAAGGTTTGGTTAAGAAAAATTAAAACAATTACCCACTCGATTCTCTCCAATACCGTTTAGTTATTTATAAGAAAAAGTTAAAATGTTTTGATAAAATAATGGTATTAATTTTTGCGTCACCTTGATTCCCTACGGGCAGTTATCCTGAAATTAGGATTCACTTTCTTTTCAACTTGTTAGAGTTCTGGAATTTAAGTGTTTATGTTCAATTCTTCATCTTTTATAATTATTCAAAATTTAAAATAAAAATAGCTTATTGCTAAATTTTTGTATATAAATGAAACTATTTCTCATTATTTTACGTTAACTATTATACAAAATAGCTATATTAAGTGAAATTATTCGACATTGGTATAGTATTTGTACAATTATTAAAAATCCTATGAATATGAAAAATATAATAATAATATTTATTATAGCACTATTGAGTGTAAATATGTTTGCTCAAAGCAATAGTCAGGACATTGATAAAAATGTTGTAAGAAATGTAATATTAATAAACTCTGCGCCATGGGAAGTTCTTATGAGTAAAAACGGAGATATTCTGGCAAAATTGACATATCTTCCCGATTATTTAAAAGGGTATGATGTTGATTGGAAAGAAAACACAAACTATGAACCTGATATCCCGGTAGCAAGCAATATAAATTCTTTGAACCAGCTAAAAACTTTTAAGAAAAAAGAGGGAGTGATAAGCAATTCAGGTATAAATAAGGTAAAAGAGATTTATTTTAGGGTTGGAAGTGCTTTGTTAAGTAATAATGCGATTAATGATTTAAATATTATAGCTCAAAAATTAAATAATAATAAAGATAGTGTGTTGCGTTTGTTTGGATTTATAAATGAACCTGAGTCACGATCTTCTATTCTTGGCAAGAGGAGAATGGATGCTGTAATAGCATATTTAAAAATCAAAGGTGTTAATATAGATAGTCAAATAAAGAGAGGAAATAGTGTTAAGGGTAAAAATAATAAAATTGTCTTTGCTTTTAATTGAGAAAATCATTAGGATTTAGTTTATTACAATTGATGATATGATTTATAAAAAAAGCGATTTGAAAATCAAATCGCTTTTTTTGTTACTTTATTTTGGGTTTTGCTATAATTTAACCGTTTTTAAAGTTTTTTGTATTTCCGAAAGTATCAAATATGGATTTGCATTTGAAGCAGGTCTCCTGTCTTCAAGATGACCTTTCCAGTTTTTTCCCGTAGAAGCCGGAATACGAATAGAAGCCCCTCTATCACTAACTCCATAGCTAAACGTATCGATACTTTGAGTTTCGTGTTTACCAGTCAGTCTTTGCTCATTATATGCACCATAAACTTCCATATGTTCTTTATGTCTTTTTCCAAAAGCTTCACATATCTCTGTCATCATTTTCTCTCCACCTATTTCTCTCATAGCTTTTGTCGAAAAATTTGTATGCATTCCGGAGCCGTTCCAATCTCCTTTTACCGGTTTGGGATGAAGGTCAATAATATATTCATAGTCTTCACTTAATCTGTATAATAAAAATCTTGATATTATCAGGTCGTCGGCAGCTTTCAATGCACCTTTGGCAAATACTTGATATTCCCATTGACCTAACATTACCTCAGCATTGATTCCGCTTAGATTGAGTCCCGCATCAAGACATATATCCAAATGCTCTTCAACAAACTCCCTTCCAGCTACATTGCCTGTACCTACGGCACAATAATAAGGACCTTGTGGGGCGGGAAATCCATTTTCAGGAAATCCTAAGGGTAAACCGTTCTCCATTATTACATATTCTTGTTCGAACCCAACCCATAATTCGGGATCTTCATTCAATTTGTGTCTGGTATTGCTGTTATGAGGAGTTCCGTCTTGATTGTACACT
>JALSPW010000302.1 GCA_026985735.1 Saprospiraceae bacterium | reverse complement strand
TCCGATGAAAAATACAGCTCGTCTTTCCAACCCGTAATAAATTTTTCATTTCCCGGAGTATTGATATATGCGGGTAATTTTACCGGTACAGACCATTTATCATTTGAGTACAAACTATAATAAATATCAAATCCGTTTTCCTCTGAATTTTCATCACTACTAAAATAAAGAATTTTACCCTTATCGTCAATATACGGAGAGACATAATTTATCCCGGGCTTCTCAAATGGCAACAAAACAGGTTTACTCCAATACCCGGCATAATCATTACTATAATAAATTTGACAAGTATTTATTTCTTTTTGTTCACCTCCGCATCTGACAAAAAACATTTGCCTGTTATCCTCTGTAAAACAAGCGGAAGCATCATTATATTTCTCATTGATAAAATTGGAAAAATTCTCTACATCAATCAAATCTTTTTTGTCAACTATGTATAAATTATAAAAATATCTTCCCGTCCAACCGTATTTAAGATTTGAAACATTTCTTCTGTCTGAAGAAATAACCAAATAATCATCAAGATAAAAATCACTGGCAAATTCAGAATATGGAGTATTTATATCTAACTCCGATACAATAATACCGGTATCGGGATGTTCAAACCAGTATTTAGCCTGTTTGCAGATTGAGAGTTCTCTCTGTAAATGGGCTGAATTGCCCTTTTTATTTTTTAATTCGTTTAAAATAATAAGAGCCTCATCATACCTGTCCAACTTTTTTAACTGATCCGCTATTTTAAAATACAATACTGTTTCAACCTTGATATCAAGAGATTTTTTATACCATTTTATAGCCTCCTGAGGCTTATTCATCATACGATACGACTCTCCCAAAAGAAATAATTTATCATATAATGTATTAGGATTTTTTGTTTTTTCTATTTCTTTTTCCAACAATTGAGATGCTACAAAATAATATTTTCTTTCAAAAGCTTGCTCACCCGAAACGAACTTAGCTGTCGCAATACAAGAAAATAGTAAAACAATAAGCGATAGATAAAATATATATATTAATGATTTTTTTAAATTCATTATAATGAAAATATGGTGTAACATCAAAAGCTTATCTACAAATATATAAAAAAAATTTGTCATTTAAAAAATTTGATATATCTTTACTTTCAAGTATGACCTGAAAGAAAGTATAAAGAATTTGAAATTAATTATTTTTTTTAAATAAAAATTTATATTATGGAACATCCATCAGTAAAAAACGGAATTTTTGGAGCTATAACTATTATAATTGTATATTTAGTACTGTGGCTTATTGACCCGAAAATATTAGTAAAATTCGGATCATGGTTTGGCATAATTATTGGCATTTATTTTATGTACAGAGCAGGCAAAGAAGCCCGAGATGCAAATGAGGGATTTATTTCATTTGCCGATGTTTTTAAATATCTTTTTATAACTATGGCTTTATTGACCTTAATAGTATCACTTTTCAATTTTGTTTTATACAATTTCATAGATCCAACATTAATAGAAGTACAAAAAGAGGTTGCACTTGAATCAGTTGAAAAAATGGCAAATATGCTTGGTAATGAAGATATGGTCGAAGAAATATCGGATAGCATTGACGAAAGCAATTTTGATTTAACTATAGGTAAAGTAATACAAGGCTGGTTTGTAGGATTAATTTTTGGTGCCGGATTAGCTGCGATAATGGGAGCGATAATGAAAAAGAAAAATCCTGCATTTGACGAATTTGTTTAAAATTAATTATACCAAGAAAAAAAACAATCGATAAAAATAATAAACATATTTTCTTGGTACTCAAAAATAAAAAATATGGATATATCTGTAGTTATTCCACTATATAACGAAGCGGAATCATTACCTGAATTGACGGAATGGATAGACAACGTCATGAAAGACAATAATTTCAGCTATGAAATTATATATATTGACGACGGAAGTACTGACGATTCGTGGAAGATTATTGAACAATTAAAAGATAAATATCCCTCTATTTATGCAATAAAATTCAGAAGGAACTATGGAAAATCAGCTGGTTTAAATGAAGGTTTCAAACATGCAAAAGGAGAAGTAGTAATTACTATGGATGCCGATCTACAGGATAGTCCGGATGAAATACCCGAATTATACAGAATGATAAAAGAAGATGATTTTGATCTTGTATCGGGTTGGAAAAAGAAAAGATATGATCCTATTTCCAAAACCATCCCAACAAAATTATACAATGCGGTAGCCAGAATGATGAGTGGAATAAAACTTCATGATTTTAATTGTGGTCTGAAAGCATACAAAAATGAAGTCATAAAAAGCATAGAAGTTATTGGTGAAATGCATAGATATATTCCTGTTATAGCAAAATGGGCAGGATTTAAAAAAATAGGTGAAAAAATAGTTATTCATCGTCCGAGAAAATACGGTGTTACCAAATTCGGCCTTGAGAGATTTATCAATGGACCTTTGGATCTTATGTCAATTACATTTGTTTCAAAATTCGGAAAACGACCAATGCACTTTTTCGGTTCATTGGGATCATTTTTTATTTTTATTGGATTTTTGATCTTGGCATATTTGAGTATAGACAAAATATTTTTCGGATCAGCCGGCATTGCTACCAGACCTTTATTCTTTTTTGGAATTTTAACATTTATTGTAGGTACTCAATTATTTGTTACCGGATTTCTGGCAGAAATGATGCTTCGTACTTCAAGTGAGAGAAATGATTATTTGATAGAAAAAATCATGAAGTAAAAAATAAAGGCACAATCATCGACTGCACCTCCTCTATTAGAAATAACGCGGACGTTATATCCAAATTTATTTTATATAAAAATTAGTTTCCCAATGAATTAACATAACGGGATAATTTGCTTTTTAAGTTCGCTCCTTTATTTTTATGCCATAGATTTTTCTTCACCAGTCTATCAATCATACTAATCACTTTAGGTAAAAACTCCACAGCTTTTTCCTTATCCTCAATATTACGTAAATTTTGAATATAAGTACGTGTGGATTTTTTATAATATCTGTTATAGATGCGTTTTTTTGCATCTTGTCTAATTCTTTTTTTCGCCGATTTATGATGTGCCATATCTATTAAATTAAATTGAGCTGCAAAGGTAAAACATTTTTTTATTATCCAAATAAAATAATTAATATTTTTATTAAATTAATTAAAATTCAGGCTGCAAACCATTCAAAAGCGCTATTGTAATACCAAATTGCATAAATTTTTCCGATTTGTAAGCGATATTTTGCTGCACATTTAAGTAATCTGCCATTTTTTCAACAGATATACTATGCCATGGTACTCTCACATAAGGTTTAAATGACAAACCTATTTTATCACTTCCCCTTAAATAAAAAATCAAGTATATTTTAGAAGAATTTCCACTTTCGTCAATTACCGGTATTTTACTGGTTGTACCATTAATAATGGTTTTTAACTTATAAGTATTTTGATCAACAGTTCCTCCCACCCCAAAATGTCCGTACTGAAATTCCAAATTTGCAGAAAATGTATTGAAATAAAAATACAATTTTTTTTCAATTGCATAATTAGCATTTAAATTCCCTTCGATTCCAACTCGCTTGGCAGAAAGACCTTCCCAAGATCCTCCTATTTTCATAATACCTATCCTGTACATCAAACCCAAGTAAAAACCCCCAAAATAATGTAACCGCTTCATTTCCGTTAAAATATCCGGATTGGAATTATATCTGCCGATTATCGCATTTGTCAAATCAGGCTTAAAATAAGTTCCCGTATATCCAACTTCACTATTGAGTTGCGCATTGAGATGAATTGTTAAAAATACAATTATAATCGTAATCAATTCTTTTGTGAATACTATTTTTCCTAAATTTACATTTTTTTTAAACATCAGACTATATATTTATTGCAAATATATGAATTTATCAATACTTTAAATTATAAATGGATAATAATATTTTATATAAAATAGCTTTGACCCAAATAGAAGGAATTGGTCCAGTACTTGCAAAAAACCTGGTCAGTTATTGTGGTGGTGTTAAAGAAATATTCGAACAAAAAAAAAGAACTCTTTCCAAAATTCCGGGAGTCGGATTGCTTTTGGCCGATGAAATAAAAAAAGACTCGGTTTTTAAAAATGCAGATAAAATATTAAAATCCGTAATTAAAAATAACACCGGCATTTTATTTTATCTCGATGAGGATTATCCATCCAGGCTTAAACATATTAATGACGGCCCCATCTTATTATATTTTCAAGGTACTCAATCTTTTAATAGCAAGAGATCTTTAGGAATTGTCGGGACCAGAAACGCTACTAATAGAGGAAAAGCTATTTGTGACAGCATAGTAAATGAACTAAAAGATTATGATGTCACTATAGTTAGTGGACTCGCTTTCGGTATAGACGCAGCCGCACATAGATCAGCAATAAAATACAATATTCCCAATATTGCAGTTATGGGCAATGGTATAAACATTACTTATCCCTCTCAACATCAAAAATTGCGGTCAAATATATCCTTAAACGGAGATGTTATCAGTGAATTCCCTTTGGACACAAAACCTGATAAAGGTCATTTCCCGATGAGAAACAGAATCATTGCCGGATTATCGGATGCCCTTCTTGTAGTGGAATCCGATATAAGAGGAGGGTCAATTATTACCGCAAAAATGGCATTTGATTATAATAAAGATGTATTTGCTATTCCGGGAAGAATTGAAGACAGATATTCAAGAGGAACAAATTCATTAATTAAAAACAATATTGCTTATCTAACTGAAAGTGCCGCAGACATAGCCAAAATGATGAATTGGAATAAAACCAATGAAATCACAGCTGTTCAAATGCAAATGTTTGCAGAATTAACTGCAGGCGAACAAAAAGTTTTTGATATCCTGAAAAATTCCGAAAACGAAAGTATGTCTGTTGATGAAATTCATTATGCTTCTCAATTTACAATGGGAGAATTAGCTTCTATTCTCTTAAATTTGGAACTTAAAGGTATGATTGAAAATATGCCTGGGGCAAGATATTCTATTATGCATAAATTATAGTAAACCTTGCCAAAAAATATTATTTCATACAATACCTCCTCTAATACAGCAGCTCTCCCCTACCCTGTCTTACTATTTCAATATCATCTCCGGTACAATCAATAACCGTAGAAGGTTCTATTCCTCCCACGCCACCATCTATCATTATATCAACAAGATATTTATATTTCTCGAATATCTCATAAGGGTCATTTGGGTATGTTACAAATCCGTCTTCTATATTTTTTATTGAAGAAGACATTAAGGGAGTATTCAATAAATCAACAATATCCGTTGCAATATTCGAACCGGGAATCCTGATACCAATAGTTTTTTTATTATTTTTAAGCATTTTCGGAATAGAGTTATTCGCTTTTAATATAAATGTAAAAGGACCCGGTAGATTTTTTTTCATCAATTTATAAACTCTATTACTAAACGGTTTAGCATAATCATTAATACGACTCAAGTCCTTTATGATAAAAGAAAAATTAGCTTTTTTTGTGTCTATTCCCTTTATTTTAGCTATTTTCTCTATTGCTTTATTATTGGTAATATCACATCCGAGGGCATACAATGTATCTGTAGGATAAATAATAATACCACCCTGTTTTATAATTTCTACAATTCGATTTAATTTTCTAAGTTCTGGATTTTCCTTGTGAATTTTTAATAATCCGGACATAATAATTAAGGATTTATTTCAAAATATTTTACAAATTAATAAAAACTTATATAAAAAATTTACATTTTTAGCTAAATTTGATTTTTATTAGCTAAAACAAAATTAGTAACTACTCAAGTTGAGTGCTTTTGAGCTGAAAAAAAATTATTTTTGTACCAAAATTATAAGGAAGAATCATTTTGAGAAAAAGCTCTTCCTATGAAATAAATTAAATCATAAATTATGAACATCAATTTTAAAAAATTACTTCCGCATCTTTTTGTAATTATCATTTTTATAATAATTAATGTAATTTATTTTTTCCCTCAATTTCAAGGAAAAACATTGTATCAGGGAGACATTGTAAATCACATAGCAATGGCTAAAGAAGCTACTGATTTTCAAAAAGCAACGGGCGAAGTTACTTTGTGGACAAATTCCATGTTTGGCGGAATGCCCACATATCAGATAAGTGCTCCACAACAGCATAATTACCTGAAATATGTAAGAAAATTTCTGGAATTAGGATTTTCACGACCTGCAGGATACTTTATTTTGGGAATGATCAGTTTTTATATACTTTTTCTAATATTGGGTTTCGATGTATGGGTTTCAGCAATAGGTGCATTTGCATTTGGTTTCCTTACAAATAATATTTTTCTTTATGAAGCGGGACACATGACCAAAATAATGGCTATAATGCTTAGTCCTCTGGTATTGGCGGGTGTTATTTTAAGTCTTAGAAAAAAATATATCTTCGGAGGATTACTATTTGCTATCGCAATGGGTTTGGAACTTCTCTCCAATCATATTCAAATGACCTACTATCTAGGTATCATTACAGGT
>JALSPW010000301.1 GCA_026985735.1 Saprospiraceae bacterium | reverse complement strand
ATTATTAAAAAAATTTATGTGAGTTCCTGAATGTATTATAAATTTTTATTAATTTTTTTGAGAATAAAAATTTTAAACAGATGAAACGAACATAAAATTTATTAATCATAATTTATACAGTAAAATGATTAAAAAAATTTATGTGAGTTCCTGAATGTATTATAAATTTTTATTATTTTTTTTGAGAATAAAAATTTTAAACAGATGAAAACAATTATTTTCGGAAGACATGCAAAATCATCCTGGGATGATTACAATATTGGCGATCATGATAGAACTTTGAACAAAAGAGGTTTTAAAGATGCTAAAATCATGGGAAAAAAATTAATGGAATTAGGATATGTACCGGATTTAATAATCACAAGTTCTGCCAAAAGAGCCAAACTAACAGCTGAAATATATGCAAAATATTTAATCAATTCGGAATTTTCAATAGACAAAGAATTATATTTGGCTCCTTCTCATTTATTTATAAAAAAAGCAAATGAACTCGATGATAAATACAAAACGGTATTAATGATTGCTCATAATCCCGGTATTACACAGTTGGCCAATGAATTTTCCGTTGATTTCATAGGAAATATACCTACATCCGGAATTTTCAAAGTTGATTTTGACATAAAAAAATGGAAAGAAATCAATACTTTTAATGGCGTCATGGATTTAATAATTTTTCCTAAAATGTATAAAAAATGAAAATGATGAAATTTAAATATTTAATTGCATCTACAATAATATTTATTTTGGCCTCATGTCAAAATCATAAAACCGAAATAACAATCCCTGAAGATAAACTAATAAAAATATTTTTCGATCTTCATGCTGCGGAGAATATTATCAGCAGAGCTTCTGCAAATGAAAAAGACAGTTTATCCATATTGTACCGTGAACAAATTTTCAAAACATATAATGTAGATAAAAAAGAATTTGAAATAAATCTTAAAGCCCTTCAGTCAAATCCCGAAAATTTTAAAAATTTTTATGAAAAAGTAAATAAATATGGAGATCAATTATTAGAGAAGGAGAAGGAGAGGGAGAAGGAGAGGGAGAAAAAACAAATAAAATCATAGGAGCTGACAAAACCTGAAAAAAGTAACCATTTTAATTAAAAAAGTGCAACAATCCAGGTAAAATCATTTTGGTTAGAAAAGCACTTTACCTTAATAATTACAAAAAGTTTCTTCTTGAATTATTTTTATAAATTATCCAACATATTATCAATTCTGTACATCTCATCAAGAAGATCGTCTTTAAAAATTTTAATTTCAGGAATCCTTCTAACATGTTTTCTTATTTTTTTTACCAATTCCTGTTTTAAAGCGACTGTATTTTGCAATAATTTATTATATACCATGTCCTTATCCTCAGCATTATATATACTAACATAAATTTTTGCCAATTTTAAATCCGGAGACATTTTAACATCCGTGACAGAGACCAAAGCATCTCCATACAGATATATTCCCTCTTCCAACAATACGGAACTGAAATTTCTTTTTATCATTTCTGAAACTTGTCTTTGTCTTTTTGTTTCCATATTTTATCTTTTATCAATAGTGCCTACACAAATCAATTATAAAAAAGGCAACTTAAAAGTTGCCTTTTTTATATTTAGAATACAATCATTTTATCTTATCAGCGTAACATCTCCTGACACAGTATCCTCTTTCTCATCATTCCAGGTGAATTCCACTACATAGACATAAACACCCGGAAGAGCTTTTTTGCCTCTGAATGTACCATCCCAGAAATGTTTAAATCTATCAGTGAAATCAAAATTCTCAGAACTATAAACCAATTCTCCCCATCTGTCATAAATCCTGAAAGTTCTAATAAATTTAACATTTTGACCATCTTTTATAAAGAATTGGTCATTTTTACCATCTCCATCGGGAGTAAAAATATTGGGAATATCAATTTCCTTGGTAATAGCGACATTAACAGTATGGCAAGCATTACCTGTACATCCGTCATTATCTTCTACTTCCACACAATATGTGCCTGCTTCTGATACATAGAACCAATTTTCATGAACAGAATCAACAGGTACACCATTAACCGTCCAATTATATATTCTTATTTCATCGGAGGTTCTGCCTGTAACAACAGTTTTTAATGTATCCGAAGCTCCGTTTTGAAGCAATATTTCGCCTTGAATATCTACCAAAATATCATCTTTAATAACAACATTGACAACATCCTCATCAAAACATCCTGCGGCTGTTCTAATCGTTAAGCTATATGCTCCAGACTCATTAACATCCAGACTTCTTGATTGCCCTATAATTTGATCAGACCCTTCTTTTCTCCATTCGTAATTTGTGGATTCGGATTGAGCATAAAGCGTAACCGGTTTTTCTTCATAACAAACATTAATATCCGGTCCGGCATCAGCTACAGGATTAGGATCTATAATGATTGTAACATCTACATCAGCATCGGGACAAGGATCTACCGCATCCAAATAATAATTAAAAATATATGTTCCCGCTATCTGTCCTGCCGTTGAAAAAGTTCCGGCTGCCGCATCAAATACATTTCCTGTACTCGGAACGCTTGAAACTTCAGTCCAAACCCCACCGGGATCTTCTCCTACCAACATACTATCCAAACGAATCAATACATCCGTTCCCTCACATATACTGAAAGGCAGCGGTTGACCTGCAGCTACAGCATTTTGAACATTGACCGTTGCTTCATGGGAATCACTACAATAGGTACCCTTATCATTAAATGTATATGTTAAAGTATATGTTCCCGAAGGAGCATTTGCCGGATCAAAATAAATTCCGTTCAAAACACTTGAAGGACCTCCCGTTACAGTCCATGAGCCTGCCGGTGGTGGTGCTATTCTATTTCCATTTGCATCAATAATATTAAGATTCATATTGAATTCGGGAGATGTAGCATCATTACACACATCATCAAATGGTAAAATAGACCAATTATCACATGAACATTCAATTACATTGATATATAAAGTATCGGAAACATTTTCACAAGGTGAATTTGCAATCGTAGTTGTAAAGACATATCTATATGTTGTCCCCGGAGTAACCGTACTGAAATCCGCACTTGACCAATCCGCATTATGAGTGATATTGGAATTATCAAAATCCCTCCAAATACCGTCAGCAGCACTTCCTTGTACAAAGTAATCATTGAAATTCAAAACATCAGGATCTGTAGAACCACTGCCACAAACTTCCAATAACTCACTATTTAATTCCAAAACAGGAGTATGACTTCTGTTAATTGTACCGGATACAGTTCCTGTACACCCTGTTTCGGATTCAACCGTAAGTGTAACTGTCTCTACATCTTTACCCAAAGTCATAACAAAGACTAATGTATCAGCCGTCGAAAGAACTTTTCCATCTGAGTTTGTCCAAGTATATTTGAAATAATTACCGGTACTTCTTAATATAATCATATCATCATCACATAGATCTTCAATACCAAGAATTCCCGGAGTCAGATTATCTGTTTTCTTAACCGGAATAGAATCACTGGCCATACAACCTATTTCATTGAATACATCAACAGAATATATTCCACCGTCGGAAATAAGTATCGAATCCATACCATCAAAAGCAGCAAGATGGTTTCCATCCTTATACCAAATATAATCTGTAAATTCACCTGGTGATAACCAAGCCTCATCGCCGGCACATAGTTCAACACTATCCCCTAAACTTGGGTATAATCTAGGGAAGGCATAAACATAAATACTATCTATACCCTGACAGCCGTCATCATCGGTAACAGTAACATAATAATTACCTTTTCCAACATTGTTTATTGTATCGTTAAAGGATCCTGTACTCCATTGATATGATACATATCCCGGAGGTGCGATCAATGTCGTATCCTCACCATAGCATATTTTTATCGTATCAACATCAGGTAAAATATGCGGTTCAATCTTTGGCTTTCTATTTATTGTAAATGTTATTTCCCCGTCACAGTTTCCATCACTGACATACAGATAATATGTGCCATCGCTAAGATAAACGGAATCTTGTGAAAGATCAGTGTTCACCTCCTCACCTGAAGCATTATCATGTCTCCATTGATATATAATAAAATTACCTCCTATAGCATAGAACAGAGTACTATCTTCTTCAAAACACAATAAGGTATCTCCAACAACCGAAGGAGTAAGTTTATCGTCTTCAATTGCTACAACAGTATCTTGAGCCTGGCATCCGATATCCGTTTGAACTACTAATATATAATTTCCAGCGGCAGAAATCACAACCGTATCTATATTTGAAACCGGTGATCCCGAAACCGAATTAAAATACCATTCATAACTGGAATATCCGCTTGGTGCAATCACGGTTGTGCTGAATCCCGTACAGAAAGATACCGTATCAGGAATATTAGGTATTTCAGCAGTATAAACATGAACAGTAACACTTCCCGAAGATATGCAACCGCTACTGTTTTGAGCGGAAACTATATAGGTTGTCTCTACATCAGGTGACACGGAAATCGAAACGGTTGTATCTCCCGTATTCCATTGATAACTAACAAAATCACCTAAAACCGTTAAGGTAGTCTGATCACCTGCACATATTACAGTATCTCCGCTAAATTCCAGATCGGTTATAGGATTAGCCAATACATCAAATTCAATCAGGGTATCACAACCATATATATCGGTAATCAAAACATCATTTAATATACTTGGATCACAAAACTCAAAAAACGGTTCGTTTGTTTCATCTCCATTCCATACGATGGATTCCACTTCTTCCTGTTTCAATCCATTATCCTCATCAAATATAATATTTACATCAACACAATTTTGACCTTCACACAAATAGACAGGATCAGGATCCAAATTTAAATTAAAAGGTTTTCTTATCCAAACATCAACACATGTATCATGTAAACAAATAATACCATCATCATGCTCTTGTGATACGGTCAGACACAACTTATATTCTCCCGGATGGTATGTTGTAATATATTCTTCCTCCAATATTTCATAAAATGCATCATCACCGGCAAATCCATCTCCAGGATTCCAATACCAGTCATAACTAAAATTACCATAACCATATTTATCTTGTACATCGGGAACAAAGACATGTTCTTCTTTCCAACATAATGTATCTCCTTGCAATTTAAACACAACAGGAGGATAAACATTAAATTGCATTTCACCTGTGTTTTCACAACCCAATTCATCTGTAACCGTAATAGTAAAAGTATGCAATCCCACACCAAATGATTGGTCTATTATAATAGATTCCCCAGTTCCCGTATTTCCACTAATATCATCGCTCCAGGAATAAGTATTTACTCCAGGATATCCACAATCCGATTCAATTGGCAATTCATAAGGCAAATCTTCAAAACAGGCACCGAAAACATTTTCCTGTATAATTTTGGGAAGAGGATAAACCGTAACTTCAATAGTATCGATTTTACCTTCACATATCATACCATCCATAACAACCTGAGCATAATATGTTACCGTTTCAGGATCACAAGCGTCATCATCATCTATTATTAACACATCATCAATAGTTCCGCTTCCTCCATCAAAGGTATGATCACTTTCCCCGCTAACATTTGGGTTGTCATCATAAGTTATTTCAATCGTTTCCTGACTACCGTCATCTGTATAAACCAAAATTCCAACTTCCCCACCTGTACATATCTCCTGAGGTTGTGGTTCTGCTACTACACCCGGAGGTATCTGACAATTAACCTGCCATTGAGGAGACCATTGTGGCTTGTCGATCAAACATTCAGCAACCGGGTCATCCCAGCAACCTGCAGCTCCATCTGAAAATGTTTGAAATATTATACTTAAATCATTGCAATCCAGACAATCATCTCTATTATCAAATTCTTTTACTGTCATTGTAAAATCCCAGGTAATATCAACAACCGGAGTACCTATCCCATATTTTCTTGACGGTGAGCAATTGTTTGCATCACAATCAGGACTTCCTCCTTCCTGAACCCAAAAATACCCACTTGGCAAAGGGTCAAATTTATTCAATCCATCCGAACATGTTACTCCATCAGGTATTGTTTCACAAAATTGATTAACCAATCTTAAATGACCATCCGCATCGGTATACGTACATAAATGTCCTACATTTTCCATCATTTGCGGAGGACAATCCCCGTCTTCCGTGTACCATTCTGCAGTTCGACCATTTCCAAAAGGTGCATTGGCATTATAATCAAAACCATCAGTATTCCATCCACATCCGAATTTAGGTATTAAACCAATCAGCCAATCATCACCGGTCTCTGTCGCATCATAATGGAATGTAAGATGAACAGTTAATTCTTCACCCGGACAGAATGGTCCCATATAAGGAGGCCCATCAGGTTCAGCATCCGTATTCTCCCTGTTTGTTACTTCCCAGGCCAATGAAGGATCCGGAGCACAACCAAGGTCATCACCCAAACATACAACCACATTTTTAATAGTCGCTACACACAATTCAAAAGCAGGATCATCAATAGGTTCCCCATTTGGGTCAGCTGTAATGGAAATATA
>JALSPW010000300.1 GCA_026985735.1 Saprospiraceae bacterium | reverse complement strand
CATAAATACTATAATCGTCACAACTGTTTCTTATGCATGTCATACCTGCAATCCTGGTCAATTTATCAAATGTATATAGTTCTTTACTATTTTGCGGGTTTAATGTATCTAACTTCACAAACTTTTGCGGATATAGGGTGTCTTTATGTTCTCCTATGATATAGTGCCCCAATGTTGTATAATAATAGTCCCCGTTATATAATATCATTGTACCATATTTAGCTTCATTAGGATCAAAGCCATTGCCATTATATTGATAAAAATCCGGTATATCTCCAATGTATTCCCATGATTTTGTTTTTGGGTAATATTTTAACAACTCTAGCGATATACAAAAAATATCTCCTGCTTTATTTGAATGAATAGCGGAAGAAATTGAATTACCATAATAATAATTGTTTTTTGCTTCAAAATTGTAATAGCATTTATCATTAATTGTATCGATATTAACAGAATAAATAAAATAAGGGAAAAACATATTTGAATATACATCTCCATCCGGAGTAATTGTCAAATCATATACTTGTCGGGCGTTGAAATCAGGATTTACACCGCTACAACATTTATTATATGAATGTGAATCTATATGAAATTTATACAATCCGCCGGAAAATTTAGCAAATGTTATATCCTGCCCTTGTACTTTGATATGTACAAGGACAAGATAAATAATTATTATACAAACATTATATAGTTTCCTTAACTTCATCTAACGGTTATTTTATCGTTTTTACTAAATTACCGCTAAACGTTTTATTTCCTATTTTGAATCTATAAAAAATCACTCCGTTTGGCAGTTTTATGTAGTCCATCTATGTGGATTTTATTATTACCTTTATTCACCTTAAACTCTCTTTTTGTCAATATTCTGCCTTGCATATCATAAAATATCATTTCACCGGTAGCTTTCGTGGGGTAAAAATAATCGATTTTTATTTGATTGTCAAATATTGTAGGAGAAATTTTAAATTCAACGGGATTTTGTGATCTCATATTTATGGATTTGGATAGTCTTGTTTTGACAAAACAAAATTCTTTCTTCTATCATCATACTTGGGCTCTTCTCCTTTTTTTTAGTATTATGGTTTCAAAATATAGTTCCAAGAAAGGGAGAAAGGGAGATTTGCGCTTAATCATTGTATTAGAAGTTCAATCTTATCAGGAGGTGCCTAATTTACCTGGAGATAAAGGCTCTTCTTGTTTTGTATAAAGATTTAAAATATCTTTAGTTTGTAAAAAGGAGAAGGATTTAGGGTGAAGACAAAAGACAAAAGACAAAAGGAATAATAAATGGAGAATTGTGGATGGCAGCCTATTCATACCTATTGTCTGCCACAGACTAATTTTGGATCTTAATCTACAAAACAAAATACCGGATCTTTGCAAAGGTATTTCATAAGGCAAGCCAAATTTGTTTGGGAATAGTTGTTTTGAATTTTACTGTGTTAATACTTTTATGTCTAATGTCAATTTAAAAATTGATATTAATCAATAATTAAAGTATGCAGGTGAATCTTTTTTTTATCAATTTTACAAAATGAAATTTATTTTTCATCACTTAATTATATAGCGGGAACTTAACGATATATACATAATGATAAATAATATATATAATATGAAAACAACAAGAAGACAATTTATAAAGATTTCTTCTCTGGGTATAGGAGGTGCTGCTATAGCCGGAAGTGGTTTTTCGATGATAGATTTTTTTAATCTAAAAAGTAAAAAGAGAACTTATGATTTGAGTGAATTGAACAGGTATCCTACTTATTGTGATGTTTGTTTTTGGAAATGTGCCGGTTGGGCATATACCAATAAAGCCGGTAAGATTATTAAATTGGAGGGAAATAAAAAAGATACGCATTGCAGGGGTAGATTTTGTCCAAGGGGTACTGGTGGATTAGGGATGTATTATGATAAAGACAGGTTGAAAACTCCTTTAATTAGAGTTGAGAAAGATGGTAAGCAATCATTTCGTGAGGCATCGTGGGAGGAGGCGTTGGAGCTTGTAGCCTCAAAGATGAAGGGAATCAGGGATAAATACGGACAGGAAAGTTTTGCACTGATAAAACACGGTACTCCCGGAAAGCATTTTGAACATTTATTTAATGCGTATGGTTCCGATACTATTGCAGAGCCGGCTTATGCTCAATGTCGAGGTCCAAGAGCGGAAGGGTTTAAACTGACTTTCGGTACTACAGTCGGTTCACCCGAAGCCACTGATATAAGAGATGCAAAATGTATTGTTTTGATAGGTTCGCATATTGGTGAGAATATGCATAATTCACAGGTTCAGGAATTGTCTGATGCTATTGATAGAGGCATATCGATAATAACTGTAGATCCAAGATTATCAACGGTGGCAAATAAATCAAAATATTGGTTGCCAATCAGACCTTCCACGGACATTGCCCTTTTGTTGTCATGGATACATGTTTTGATTTATGAAGGGTTGTATGATAAACCTTATGTTGATAAATATTGTTCCGGTTTTGAGGAGTTAAAAGAACATGTAAGGCATTTTACACCAGAGTGGGCATACAATATTACAGATATAAAACCTAAAAAGATTAGGGATTCGGCAAGAGAAATGGCTAAAGCATCACCGGCTGTTATTGTTCATCCGGGGCGTCATGTGGTTTGGTATGGGGATGATACACAAAGGACAAGAGCTATTGCTATATTGAATGCACTATTAGGTTCGTGGGGTAGGAGAGGAGGTTTTTATTTTAAAGAAAAAAAGAAAATTCCGAACTATCCACATCCCGGTTATCCTGAACCAAAATGGACATGGAAGGATTTAAATAAGAAATACCCATTTGCGCATTCCGGTATTACGACCGAGGTGATTAGAGCATCTATTCCAGGGGTGGATGGAGAACATAAAGTAAAAGCATGGATGGTTGCGGGGACAAATCTGACTCAATCGATTCCGGATAAAAATTTAACTTTAAAAGCAATTGAAAACCTGGAGTTTCTTGTTGTAGTGGATTTGATGCCAATGGAAATAACCGGATATGCTGATGTTATTTTACCTGAATGTTCTTACTTGGAAAGATATGATCCTATAAGATCTTCAACATTCAGGACACCTTCCATAGCATTGAGATCTCCTGCAGCCAAACCAAAATATAAATCAAAACCAGCCTGGTGGATGGCGAAGCAACTTGGTAAGAAACTGGGACTCAATGAATATTTTAATTATGATGATTATGCTGAAGTATTGGATTGGCAATTGAAACAAATCGGTACTTCACTGGAGGAAATGAAAAAAATAGGGGTTAAGAATTTTGAGAGGGAGTCAGGAGCACTTTATTTGAAAGATAATGAAAATTATAGATTTAAAACTCCTTCGGGTAAAATAGAATTATATTCCAAAAAATTGAAAGATGCCGGATTTGATCCTATGCCGATCTACGTTGCTCATGCAAAACCGGATGAAAAGTATTATAGATTGATTTATGGAAGAGCTCCTATGCATACTTTTAGTAAAACTATAAATAATCCTTATTTGAATGATCTTAAAGATGAAAATTTTATATGGATTAATCCTCGTATTGCCAAAATTTGGAATATAAAAAGAAATCAAAAAATATGGATAAAAAATCAAGATGGTATCATTTCAAAATTTCCTGTTAAAGTACGACTGACAGAAAGAATAAGATGGGATTCGGTATATATGGTTCATGGTTTTGGGCATGATAATAAAAACTTGAGTCGTGCTTATGGAAAAGGAGCCAGTGATTCGGATATGATAACGAATATTAAAACGGATCCATTGATGGGAGGTACGGGATTGAGAGAGAACTTTATTACTTTTTTATTAGATAATCCACATAAAAATGTTGAATTATGAGATATGTAATGGTGATAGATACACTTAAATGCGTTGGATGTAGTGATTGCGTGGTTGCTTGTCAGACTGAAAATGACGTACCGTTTGGATATTGTCGTGATTGGGTAACTGAAACGGTTACCGGCACTTATCCACATGTGGAAATGGAATTAAGATCGGAGCGTTGCAATCACTGTGAGAATCCTCCGTGTGTTAGAACTTGTCCTACAGGTGCCAGTCATGTTGCAGAAGGCGGTATTGTTGTTGTGACCGGAAATGAATGTATAGGTTGTGGTGCCTGTATAGAATCTTGTCCTTATGATGCCAGATACCAACATCCTGAAGAGGGTTATGTGGATAAATGTACTTTTTGTATTCACCGGGTTGAAAAGGGTCTTAAACCGGCATGCGTTTCTGTTTGCCCGACACGGTGTATGTATTTTGGTGATATACATGATCCCAATAGTGAAGTGGCAAAATTATTGGCAGAAAGAAAATACAAGGTTTTGGCTCCTGAGGCTGGAACAAAGCCACGTATTTATTATTTGATTTGAAGAAAAAATGAGAATTATTGTATGAGATCCATGTTACCTAATATGCATAAATTATGAAAATGCTTTATTTTTAAAAATCACAAAATATTAAATATATGAAAGAAGAATTATTTATTAGCGGTAGACATTTGGAAAAAATAGATCCGCATCTTGAGATATGGGAATTCCCTATTTCATTATATCTTTTTCTTGGAGGATTAGCTGCCGGAATTCTTATTTTTTCGTCTATTGTGGTATTGTTAAATAAAGAGGATAAATTTCCTTCGGCAGCAAGGTGGACGCCAATACTGGTTCCTATTGCTATAGTTATAGGTTTGCTGGCATTGATATTTGATCTAAGTCATAAATTATATGTGTGGCAACTTTATACAACCATAAGGATTGAATCTCCTATGTCATGGGGTGCCTGGGTGTTATTGATTATAACTCCATTGTCTATTTTATGGGTATTTAGCTATATCAGGGAGTTATTCCCCCGCATAGATTGGAAATTTTCTATTTTATATAGATTTGAAAGTTTTATAAAAGAACACAAAAAGTTTTTAGCAACATTGCTAATTCCTTTATGTATTATTTTAGGAATATATACCGGCATTTTGTTGTCGGCTTTCAATTCCAGACCTTTATGGAATAATGCTATATTAGGACCATTGTTTTTAACATCAGGATTATCAACCGGTGCTGCGGCAATAATCTTATTTTCCAAATCTCAATACGAAAAGCATTTGTTTAGTAAAATTGATATATTACTTATAATTATAGAAATCGGTTTGATTATTCACATGGTTATGGGATATTATGCGGGTAGTGAGGCACATATCAATGCAATTAGTATTTTGATGAATGGTGATTTTAGTTTTATGTTTTTTGTGATTTTAATGGGATTGGGTCTGATAGTCCCATTGCTGTTAGAAGTGTTTGAGCTATTAGGTTTGAAAATGTCTGTTATTTTACCTGCTTTATTGGTATTAATAGGAGGGCTTGTTTTTAGGATTTTGATGGTGGAAGCAGGGCAATTAACAAGAATTCTTTATTAAAACAATATTGTTTAATTAAAATATAACCGGTCAAGTTGAATCAATTCGAATAAAAATATTTGTTTTAAATTACTGAATCCCATAGTGGGTTATTAATGTGATTTTAAAAAGATTCAAACTTGAATGGTATAAAAAAAAATTATGATGCAAAAGAAATATATTTTATTGACTATTTTGATTTTCTTAATGGTTTTTATCATAGCTATAGTTGCAGAAAGAAATAATTGCGACAGTAGTATAAGTTCTACATTAGGTTTTAAATCTGAAAATTGCTATAAATTTAATCCCGAAAAATTATTGGTAGAAGCTATTGGAAATAGTAGGTTTATAAATCTTGATGATTTGGCAGAAAAGGTAATTAGTCAAGATCCTACTTATATACTGATAGATATCAGGGATAAAAAACAATTTGATACATATTCATTACCCCATGCTATAAATATCCCTTTTGATAAATTGCTTGAAAAAGAGAATGAAAGAGCAAATTTTAAAAGCGATGCTTTCAATAAAATATTGTATGCCAATAATACGCTTTTGTCCGATCAGGCCTGGATGGTATTACGAAGAAACGGATGCAAAAATATAAAGGTTTTGAATGGAGGATTGAATAAATTTTTTATGACATTAATGAACCCACCAAAACCTTTGGAAACCGATCCTGAAGAGGAATTTGAAAAATATCGTTTTAGAAAAGCCGCTGCAATATATTTTGGTATGCCTAATCCTTTTGAATTTATTCCTGATTATAAGGTATCAAATAATGTTGTTGATAAAAGGAGAATGCCGGGTCAAGCTTTTTTGCCTGTGAAAAGAAAAGTGAAACCTGTAGCAAAGAAAAAAGTAAAACAAATTTCTGAAGAGGAAGATGAAGGTTGTTGATTTAGTGATTATAAAAAGGGTATATAATTATATTATTAAAAAGATGAAGATTGTTTTTGTTTGTGCGATAATATGTTTGTTGGTTTCATGTCAATCCAATTTTAATAAAAAACATGATTTAGAATCTCAAACCGGGGAATCTTGTTTGATATGTCATTCAGGTCTTAAAGGATTTTCCCAATATCACAATCCTCAAGTTATAGGCTGTAGTTCCTGTCATTTAGGTAATATTTATTCAATGCAAAAGGAAATTGCAC
>JALSPW010000299.1 GCA_026985735.1 Saprospiraceae bacterium | reverse complement strand
GATTTCAATTTTCCAAATAAAAATGCCTATATCGGCATCTATTTGTCAAATTTGACCTGATTTTAAAGATTTTATTCCTAATTTTTAATATCTTGTGCTAATTTTACGAACTGCCGTTAGCACCAAGTTAAGAAAGACCGCACATAAAGTAAGTTGATAATAAAAAATGGGAAAATCAATTCAAATAGGAGAATACACTTTTAAAACCCAAAAGGAAGCAATTGAGTTTTTTAAGGTAATTCTCAACTCATACCAAAAAGGAGAAGAATTGAATAATTCGGACTTTGAATCTGTTTTTAACTTATTAAAGAATCATCCTGAATCTGATAGGAAAATTGGATGTGGAATTAAAAAAATTGTAGTTGAAAATGGTGGTTATAATTATAATTGTTTTCATCTCGTTCGCCAAGATTCCTCAAAAGAAGATTTTTCTTATCGAAAATGTATTACAGGAGAACCGAATGAATTTACATTATTCTCGCAAGCTTGTAGAAAAGCTGTTGAAAATGATTTGAAAGAAATCAAGCAAAAATATTTTAGAGAGAACTCAAAAAATGGACTTGTAAAATGTCAAGATACATCGGAATTAATAAATTTTGATAATTCTCATGTTGACCATCGACAACCAAATACATTTTCAGTAATAGTTGATAGGTTTGTAGAATTAAATCGAATTGACCTTTTAACTGTGGAATACGATAAAATTGAGAATTATGGGCATCGTTTGAAGGACAAAAAACTTGAAAAAGAGTTTAGAGATTATCATGCTGAAAAGGCGAATCTTCGTGTAGTTAATAAACAAAGAAATCTTTCAAGGTCTTATCAAGCAAGAATAAATAGACAACAAAAAGACTTGAAAATTGAATAACACCAGGCGGTAACAACTAAGCATTCGACCTGCCGATAGACCAAAATTTAATACATTGTTGACTAATCCTGTGCTTATAGTGGAATACTTTTTCAAAAGAACAAATAACAACGTTAATAAATAATAAGTCCAAAGAAAGATATTTTGATAGATTTAAATGCAATTGAAATTTATAAAAAAATATATTTTGTTGCAAGAACTAAGAATGGCTCTATAAAAACCAAAATCACTCAAAAGTCACAAACAAAATTAAATATGGTAGATATGGTATTTATCAAACATATATTCTCAAATAAATTAGAGTAAATATAAATTAGATGTTTTATATGGAGGTATATAAAATAAATTACAAGAAATTTGTTTAATTTTATGTAAAGGTATGATAGAATATGTCTATAAAATCATTAAAATTTTAAAACAAGTGCTTTATGAACAAACATGAAGTTATTGCAAGATAAGAAAATTTTAAATTATTTCTGTTGACAGACAGCGTTTTAAAGCTAAAAAACGTTATATATCTTAAAGGACTTTAGTGTAGATTTAAATTATTAAATATTCTATCATAAAATTTGTAATAAATAACTATCAATATAAAAATAAAGCATATTCTTTTTTGATTGAAAACATATAAATATTACAATGATGAAAACTTTACTATTCTTTTTATTCTTATCTTTTTTACCATTTTACCTATACACCCAATCGATATGTGAAATACCGGATCAGATTGGATATTTGCATGCAAATAACATTAGAGCTGCTGTATCAAACAGAGGATATTTGTTTAGAACCGGAAAGAAGGGAGTTTTTCAAGTACCTTATTCAGGACCAAATTCTCCCGGTACTTTTTATGAAAATGACATTTGGTTTAGTGCCCTTGATTCTGCCGGTAACATTTTATTGAAAGCTGTTGATTATAAACAAGATTTAGATTGTGGATATATTCCCGGACCTTGGATTGAAGGTTCTGAAGAAGATCAATATAAATTAGCAACTAATTGGAATAAACTTTTTAAAGTGACGCAGGGAGAGATACTGGCGCATATAGAGGATTATCAAGACGGGCATATAGATAAAAGAATAGAATCGATTTTCGGTTGGCCCGGGAAAGGAAATAAATTCTTTAAGGAGATAAATGGTTTTGAACTTTTTGAAAATACCAAAGCCGGATTTCATGAAACATCCGGACATATTAACGGTATATATGAACCTCAATTTGGAGAATACCCTGAAGTTAACGGACTGAATGAAAATTCTATTCCCGGAGAAATTATATGGACGGTATTTTGTGCAGGAAAAACAAAAAGAGAATTGGAAAAAGGTGAAAAAATCAAATTGGAAGTTCAGCAGATTGTATGGGCTATGTCATGTGATGATGATTTGACTTCAAATTCCATATTCACCAGATATTATGTGAGCAATAAAAGTGATGAACCATATTATAATTTCACTTTCGGTTTATTTTCCGATTTGGATTTAGGGTGTTTGTATGATGATTATGTGGGTTGCTTTCCCGAATTAAGTAGTTTTTATGCGTATAATTCGGATAACGATGATAATCCGGATTGCAATAAAACTCCGGGTTATGGTCAAAATCCGCCGGTACAAGTTGTCTCCTTTTTAGGAAATAATACCCTTGACGGTTTTTACGTAATAGGAATACAGGGTGATTTTCCGGATGAAATTATTGAATACTATAGGTTAATGAATGGATTATGGACAGATGGAACCGCCATAACCCACTTTATATATGAAAACAACACCTGGATTAAAGATACGGTTGATTATATGTATCCTGATGATCCGACTGATGCTCATGGTTGGTCTATGTATTCTGATGCCATGTTTATGAACGACAGAAAAGTATTGGGAGTTTCCAGACAAGCGGATGATTATATTTTTGAGTCAGGTGCTACCTTGCAATATGATATAGCATATAGTTTTTATAGAAAAGCCGGACTTAATAATTTGGAGAATATTATCTACGCAAAAATACAAATACCGGAATTACAGAATTTATATTCCGGAGGATTATCCGCATGCCCACCTGTTGTCTGTGATTGTGAATGTGTATGGCCTTGTGATGCCGATAACAATGGAATAGTTGAATTTAAAGACATTGTCAATATGTTTAAAAATATGGGCAATACAGGTCCTGTCAGAAACGGAGATTTGTCCTGGAATGGAAAAGTTGTAGAAAATTGGGAACAAAACAATTATACTTTGGTGAATCCCAAATATTCCGATTCAAACGGAGATGGAATTATTGATATGAACGATGTGGAAATGGTAAAGGATTATGTGGGAAATACAAATAGTTGTTATTTGGAAACAGAAACTTTTTGTGAACAAGGAAATGCTTTGAAGTGGGAGTATGTTATGAGGGATTCCGTATTAAAACGCAACAAATTAATAAAAACAAAAATCAGGATTAATGATAATTCCGGTTTTATGGGATTATATTATAAAATTGACTATAATCCGGATATTTTCAGGGTTTTAGTGCTAAATAATCAAATGGTCTGGGAAGATGATTCGATTAATAATTTATTTTATGAGACTTCGAATATGCAAACCAATCAAATTTCTGTTATTCAATTTAATGATAAAAAAAGAAATTCAAAATTGCAGGCAAATAACAACTTAATATCATTAAATTTTATTATTAAAAATATTCCGGAATCCTATCCTACAAAATATGTGGATATAAAAATATGCGAAGGTAAAATGTATTATGACAACGGCTCTGAAAAAAACCTGCCCGGACAGACATTAAGATTTAAACTCCCCGATAATGTTAAGATTACCGGTACTAAATTAATTAATAAAGAGAAAGTACTTATTTATCCCAATCCGTCATCAGGTATTTTGTTTTTAGATTCCGCTGTTAAAGGTAAAGCTACATTGGAAATGTTTAATCTTAATGGAAGTCTATTATTGAGAAAAAATATCAATTTATCTCAAAACAAATTAGATATTCATGAATTAAATTCCGGAATTTATATATTAAAACTTACAGGCGAAAATATTAATCTTATCAAAAAGCTTATAATTATGTAATATGCGGTATATAATGAGATTAAATTTAAAAATAAAATAACATTTTAAAGGGCATTGCAGATTTATTTGCAATATATTAAAGACCGGTATTTTAACCGGTCTTTTAAATGCATTTACAAAATATTAATAGATTTTAATACAAAAGGGGATTTTTTAGTTAAAATAAAAAAAATAAATTACCTTTGCTGACCAAATTTTTTTTTAATGCAAGCAATGCTTTTTTCTGCGGGATTAGGAACAAGACTTCAGCCACTTACGAATTCTTTACCTAAAGCTTTAGCCCCTTTCGGAAATACTACATTGCTAGGTTATAATTTAAAATTTCTTGCTTCCCAAGGTATTGATAGTTTTATAATTAATACTCATCATTTTCATGATAAAATAAAAGAATATCTTAAAAAAAATGATTATTTCGGACTGGATATATACATTTCTCATGAAAATAAATTGTTGGATACGGCCGGTGGTGTTGCTTACGTAAAGCAAAAAATAAAGAATAGCCGGATATTGCTATATAATGTTGATGTTATATCCGGAATCGATATAAAAAATTTATTTGATTATCATATTAAACACAATGCTGATATTACACTTGCCATCAGAAACCGTAAAACTTCGAGGTATCTATTATTTGACAGTAATGATAGGATGACGGGATGGAAAAATAAAAAAACAGGTGAAATCAAATTGTGTAATAATGAAAAACATTATAAAGAACTTGCTTTTAGCGGTATTAGTTTAGTAGATACTTGTGTTTTAAATGAAATAAAAACTATTGAAAAAAAATCATTAATTTCTTTTTATCTTGATATTTGTAAAGATAAAAAAATTTTGGCATATAATCATGGTGAAGATCATTGGTTTGATTGCGGAACCATTGAAAAATTAAAAATAGCGGAAAATTATATTTTCAATAATAATTAAATTTAAATTTATAGTAAAATGAAACAATTAAAAATTTTTAGTATTGCTTTTATAGCAATCATTGCTTTAGCAAGTTGTAGTACAACAAAAGTTGCAACAAAAAAACAGGAAAACGTACAAATTGTAAAGAAAACAAAATATTCTCTTATTCCTCAACAATTTACGAGTTTGTATAATGACAAAGATTTACAAAATTGGCAATTAACCGATCCTTTTGAAAGTTATCAACCCGGAATGAGTGTGGAAAAAGCTTATAATACCGTATTAAAAGATCTTCCGGCTCAAACGGTTATAGTAGCAGTGGTCGATGCGGGAATGGATATCAATCATGAGGATTTGAAAGATGTTATTTGGACCAATACGGATGAAATTCCGGATAATGGTATAGATGATGATCACAACGGCTATATCGATGATGTGCATGGTTGGAATTTTCTAGGCTCCAAAGACGGGAAAATGGTTACAAATGAGCAACTGGAATTAACCAGAATCGTTGCAAAATACAGAAATCAATGGCAAGGAAAAGAACGTAAAGACATAGAGCCGAAAGATACTTTTATGTTTGATTTATATCAGAGAGCTGAAAAAGAATTGGCGAGCAGAATAGAGCAAATAAAACCTCTGGAAAAAAGATTAACAGGACTTAAAATGATGGCACAGCCTTTGTTTAAAACATTAAAAGATTTTCTTAAGACAGATAAACTGACAGAAGAAGCCGTAGCTAAAATTGATACTGATGATGAAAATGTTAATCAGGCAAAAGCAATGTATCTAAGAGGACTTACTCCGGATTATATAGAAAGATTTACTCATTATGTTGAAGGTCAATTAAAATATAATCTCAATGTGGATTTTCATGCCAGGATACAAGGAGATGATCCCGATAATTATAATGACAGGGATTATGGCAATCCCAATGTTATACCTCCTAACGAGCAAGAATTGCATGCTACTCATGTAGGGGGAATAATAGCAGCTGTCAGAAATAACGGAAAAGGAGGAAACGGTGTTGCGGATCATGTATTATTGATGCCGGTTAGAGCTGTTCCCGACGGTGATGAATATGATAAAGATATTGCTTTGGCCTTTAGATATGCGGTAGATAATGGAGCCAAGGTTATTAATACAAGTTTCGGCAAATATTATTCTCCTCATAAAGATTGGGTTTGGGATGCTATAAAATATGCTGCCGACCACGATGTATTGATAGTAAACGGAGTAGGAAACGAAGGCAAAAACATGGACAATTATGGTGATGATATGAGTTACCCAAATGACGGAGATAAACCGGGAGTTGAATTTGTAGATAATTTTCTCAATGTCGGAGCTATAGGTCCGAATTATGGTGCGGATATGATAGCGCCTTTCAGTAATTACGGTAAAAAAACAGTTGATATTTTTTCACCCGGAATGAAAATATATGCTACTGTTCCGTTTAATAAATATATGCATTTACAAGGAACTTCTATGGCGTCTCCGGATGTTGCCGGAATTGCAGCCTTGATTCGATCACGATTTCCTGATTTGTCCGCTTCGGAAGTAAAACATATTATTATGGATTCCGGACTTTCTCCTCAAATTGAGGTTATTTTGCCTCAAGAAGACGATTATGATGGTCCTCCTAAATTGGATAAATTTCCAAATCTTAGTAAATCCGGAAAAATGGCGAATGCATATAATGCTATTACAATGGCTAAAAAAATGAGTGAAGATAAAAAGAAGACAAAAACAAATAATTGAGAGT
>JALSPW010000298.1 GCA_026985735.1 Saprospiraceae bacterium | reverse complement strand
TCTCAAAATCATTCAAAATGGAAATTGCTTTCGCAAATGAAAATCCATATAGACTTCTTTGAAAAGCCAGCGGAATATTTTCAATATCAGCTTGAGCAAATCCCGGTGCAATACCGGAGAACAACATAAATAAACATAAAAATAATGTTCGTAATGAATAAGCAGGATATTTATAATTTCTATTCATAATCAAGCTTTATTCATTAAAATCTGAATTTATCAAATCAATAATTTTATTATATATTCGGCTTCGATTTTTATCTCTTTTCGCCTTAGCAAATTTGCCTGCATTTGTATATCCACCTTGATAATATCTTTGAAACCATGGCAAAACCGTCACAATTCCATAAAGAGGATCAATGGCAAAAGAACTATAAACTCCTACCGCAAAAAGTCCCGCAGTAAGAATCATAGAATTGATACCCTGTTTTACATTTCCTGCATAAAACTGGCCTAATCCCGGGAAAACCATACTAAGAATTTCAGCTTTTCTCGGAGAAGGATAATTCAATTTTTTATCTGAAAATAAAATATTCAGCTGAGTTCCGTCTTTATCATTAAGACAAAGAGCAAAATGTTTTTTTGCCTTTTCAAATTCACTTAATCCAAAATAACATGTACCTAAATAAAAATTGGTTTTTTTATATGTTTGTTCGTCATGCGCATCAATCGAAAGTAAATCGATTATTGCAAACTTGTATTTTTTGTTTAATATTTGACTATAAGCTTTATCAAATAATAACTCCGTTTTTATTTTTTCATCATCTGCAATATTATAAGCAAGACCAAAATACAATTGGGCAATTTCATATTTTTTACGTAATAGGGCAATTTCAGCGACTTTTTTATGCAAAAGATAATTATTTTCATCCTTGTTAAAAAAAATCAACCTTTTAAATGTCTTTAGAGCAACATCATAATTTTGCTCTGCTAATTGGTTTTCTGCAAATTGCAAAGTCTTTTCATAGTTCTGCGCATTCAATGAAATATTCAGCAATACACTAAAAACCGTTAGACTGAATAAAATTATATACTTTTTTGTTTGTATCATTAATTCTCAGTTTATTGAATCTTTTCGCCGATTTGGCCGAACCGTATATATTTCCAATATAAAATCCGAAAGAAATACTTCCAAAAATCCAACCGCTAAAGCTTTTTATTCCAGATTTAGTAAATCCACGGTAAGATTGCCAGGCTGTACCGGCGATAAAAAGCAAAGATATAAGTCCATCTGTATAATTTTCAGTGTACACTTTTCCCAATCCCGGCACAATTAAAGACAGACTGCCGGCTATAAATGGATTTTTATGCTTTTGCTCCAAGGCGGATTTAGTAATAAAACTCATCTCCGGATATAATTTATTATCATTCAAGAAATCCAATTGTATTTTAGCATTTTTATAATTCCCTCCTATCATATTATTACTCCATTTAAAAATGGTTTTATGAAATCTATCAATGGAATTATTATTTTTCAGAAAAGAATTTACTTCTCTAGTAGAATTTATTAATAAAAGTGTGGCAATATATTCATAAGCCAATTCTTCCGGTAATCCAAATACATTGCCATTGCTAAATTCATTAATTTTCTTCAATGCCAGATGATAATCTCCCGAATTTCTATATGCCCTCACCAATTTGCTCTTGAATTCAATATTTGCCGGATTCATAAATACCAATCTTTCGTACTCCTCTGCCGCCAATTTATATTGCTTGCTCAACATCAGATAATTGGCGTATTTAGAACTATTTTCCAAGTTATATAAATCCTGGGCGAAATTTATATTTAAAATCGAAAAAAAAACTACAAAACTTAATATAAAGTTTTTAAGGTATCTATTTGTGTCTCGGTATCTTAAAATCGTATTTATCATCAGAGGTAAATTCATTTACAACAATATTGCTAAATGTAGTTATTTCATAGATTTTTTTATCGTTTATAGTTGTTTCTCTTATTATTTCCGTGGGAAAAGCCAAACCTTTAATATTGATATACTTTTTAAAAAATTGCCTGCCAACAACTATATCATCTTTATTTTTAAATATAATCCCCGTAAGTTTTTGATCCGTATTCTGAATAATAACATTTCCATAAAGCTCCTTTAATTCCTTTGGTGGTTCCCACGTAGTATATATACTGTTTCCTTCTTTTTCAATATCAATAATTTTAAAATTTGTTTTCTTCAAACCAAAATCAGACAAACTACCATTTAACGCTAAATTATAAATAGTAAAATCAACAATAGAAGGAGTCTTTTGTTTATCTGTCACGAGGCCATTGACAATTTTATATAAATTTGTATCCTTTTGTATCCAAATTTCTTTTTCGGGAAAACTAATATCAAAAACAATTTTTTTTATATTTTTATCATAATAGATTTTGCCAACGGTCAATTGTTGTTCTCCGCTTGATGCTTTCCCTTTGATCATGAAATCTGTTTTAATCCGGAAATAATCCTGAGAATTTCCGGTATAAACAGATAATAAAGTTATTGCAATTATTAATAATCTTATCATTTATAAATAACTGTTATATTATTATTATAGTGCCAGTCAATAAAATTATTAAAATATAAAATAAGTACTTTATAGACAGACATTAAGTTAAAAATAAAAATACACATCAACAATTACATGAAAACGTAAAATATCGATGTGTATTTAAAGTTCACTAAATCGTACAGGTATAAAATTTATCCACCTGACGATGCAGCTGCTGCAGCAAAAACAAAAAAGTAAAAAGCACCTCCCGCTATGGTCGAAACAGCACATCCCCAAAGGGCTTTTTTAGCTTCTCCGGAATTTTGATCAGTTAAGAAATAAACAATACCAACTCCTACTACACCAAACACACATCCCCACCAAAAAGGAGGAATCCCAAGTACATGTTCTGCATTAGCCAAAGGCATAGCAGCATCAGGTAAAAGATTTGCAGATTCTACCAAACCTGCATTTGTTACTGCCAATGAACTATAGGTAGTTTCCGGATTTGCTTTGATAATTTCAACAATAGCATTTAATTCCGAAAATTCTTCTTGAACAGCATTATAATCAAGCTTAAACAAATCAGCATTTGAAGCAAATGATGACAGCCCAAACATGAAAATAATAACAAAGGTGAAAATTGTTTTCATCATATTGAATTATTTAAATGTTAAGAAAGAAAGTATAATATGACACAATATTAATAAAAAAAATCTGAAAACAAAATTTTCATAGACCTTTTTCTCAATTATAACAATGTAATTACTCAGATCGAGTGCTTTTATGGTAAAAAAATAGAAATTTCACTTCAAATGAAGCATATTTTTTGAGTTATTACGGAGCTAAGAAAAAATATTGTGGAAATTTAATAAAAAAACATTTTCTATCCAAAATAATTCTACCTGAGAAGTTAGAAAATAACTATTAACGAATATTGTATAAATCCCCAATCAGATTAAAAGTTATATGCTTGCTTCGTCCGAGAGAGAAGTATGGCTATCTAGTATCTGTCCATAAAATCAATAAAATTTAAAAACAAACTTTTTACCATATTTTCATCTACTCCAATATTACACAAAGAAACTAGTAAGAAAATATATTTCAAGTCTGAATTAGCATAGAATTTTGATTATAATTTATCTTTTCATATATTGCGTTTTAAAATTAAATATTTTGGACAACTACAAAAATAAAGATATATGGTTTTGTGTATTCAATCCGGCAGCGGGAATTAATAATATTGAAAAAGTCCGTGATAAAATTGAATTCGAATTATATAAAAATAATATTGAATTCGAATTGTATTTCACAAAATTTAAAGGAGACGCGACTAATGAAGTTATTGATAAAATAATGGAAGGATATAATAAATTTATTGCAGTAGGTGGAGACGGTACTGTTCATGAAGTTGTCAATGCTATTTTCAATCAAGATTTTGTATCTTCTAATCAAATAACACTTGCAGTAATTCCAACAGGAACGGGAAATGACTGGGCAAAACATCACAATCTATCAATGGATATTTCAAAATCCGTTTCTTTAATTAAAAAAAATAAAACTGATCTTCAGGATATCGGAATTGCCCGTTTTTACAAAAACAATAGACAAAAAACAGAATATTTCAATAACGTAGCCGGAATGGCTTATGATGCTTTTGTAGTAAAAAAACTGGAACAAAGAAAAAACAAACCAAATAAATTTATTTATATAATTAGCGTATTATCATATTTATTTCAGTATAAACTTCAAAAAGCCAAGGTGATAATGGATAAAAAAGAATTTGAAGATATTTTTTACACAATAAATATAGGAATATGCAAATATTCGGGAGGAGGAATGTCTCTTGTTCCTCATGCTGTTCACAACGATGGAAAATTTGCAATTACCCTTGCCGGAAAAATCAGCAAAGCGGATATCTTATTGAACACATACAGATTTTATAATGAGACAATCACAAAACATCCTAAAATAAATGCTTTTTTCTCAAAAAACATTATAGTTAAATCCCTTGACAAACATCCCGTTTTATTGGAATTGGATGGAGAATTAGTGGGAGAATCACCCGTTCAATTTAATATTATAGAAAAAGGGTTAAGGTTTATTAGCAATTAGTACCACCCCTTTAACAACCTATTTCAATCTCTTTTTCTTTTCTTTCTCCTCCAAAAATATATTATTATTCCCAGTAACAATAATATTGGTCCGAGTATCTTTACCCAAGCGGCTAATAATATATCTTGATGTAATAATGCCGCATGTTCTGCATCCGAATGAGGGGTCATATTCATAAAATCAGCAGCCGAGCTTATCATTGACACCGCAATATCCCCTTCAGGTAATTCTTGGTGGCAAGCGATACAAGTACCTACTCGTTCCATTTTCTCCCTTTGATCTTGAGTCAGAGGTGAGGACAAAGGCCAATGATGACCTACCGTTTGCATTTGCTTACCTTCTCTAGTCACTACCTGAGACAAATCCATATCCAAGTCATCTATTCGATTAAGTTGCGGTCTTGCATTCTTACTTATCACCTTACCATCAGCAGTTCTGAGATCAGTATATCTATTTTCCGTATAGCCCTGCATATATTGATTGTCACCAATTCCATATCCCAAAGCTTTAGGATCGGTATGACAGGAAGTACATTCACGAGCCTTGGCTGTAATCGTATGAGGTTGCACCGGCGTCATATCAATACCTTTCTGTCCATCTTTCCCACCACCTTCCAGTCCCGGTGGAGTATGCCATATCTTATTATACACCAATGTATTTCCATCCTCCCCTATAACTGTAGTTATCTGTTGACAACCCGGAATAATAGGTGTCACTCTACCCTCTCCATTAATACCGAGAACAGGATTTTCCCAGCGCAAATACGACCTCCCTTCCTTGACCTTTCCCGGAATTACCGGTTTACCAAGTCTTTCGCAACTTTCCGCCGTTTCTCCGTTTTCATCATAAATTTGACCTGCCCTTACCCAATCAAATCCCTGTTTACCATCAGAATAATCCACTTGAACATGACAACCATAGCATTGCGGTGCCCAGGTTGCATGACATGTATAACATTCCATTTTTTCTATATGTGCTTTATTGACAACCATCGCAGTACGTGCCTTAACCGGATTCTTCCACAAATTATCAATATTCATTTTTTTTAGTGTCGGCATTTTAAAATCAAGTCCACTCGCAGAATGAACGATTATATCACCACCTTTGCGCACTACATTTCCAAAAGGATTCCCCCTGGCCGTCAACACATATCCGTCTTCTTTGGGATATTCCGTATTAAATTTTTTCTGAACCGGAAGTAAAGTATCGGAAAGTCCTCTTGGTTTATTTTCCAATTTTGTTCCAAATTCATCACTATAGCCCAAAGGAAGTTCCCATGGGTATTTATCAGGAATACCATGACAATCCTGACACTCAATTTCTACTTCTCCCAATGTCGAAGTACTTAAATTTCCATTTCCATGAACAGAAGTGGTCGTATGGCAATCCTGGCAAAGAAGTCCTCCTTCCGGATTCCCTTCCCGGCTTTTGATGTTATGATGTGCATCATCTTTAATATAATGATAACGTTTCCCATGCAATTTGGTTTGCGATGAACCATCTTCATTCCAGGGAGTATCATAACTTGACTCCATAAGACCTAGATATGATACTCCAATTCTTTTGCCTCTATTATGACAAGTAGTACATGTTTCACTGGGAATACCGGAATATGTTATGTTATTAACCGTAACTTTTGTTTTTCTTGATGATTGTATGGAATGTACAAGCAAATGTCCGGGTTTGTCTTTTGGAATTGTTTTATCATTACCTTCATAGAAACCTTCATTGGAATACGGTATATGACATGATGAACAACCCATTCCACGATAATCACCTCTTCGCTGTTTCCCTCTCACTCCGACATGACATCTCAAACATTCCTGACGAAGATACGTAAAAACAGCCTTTTCAGGATGATCTTTCAATTCCTGCATAGAAGGAGCTTCGGGCAGTTTTGATAAGGAAGAAGGAAAATTATCCGGATATTTTTCCATCAACTTGTGCATATAATTTTTGTAATCCTCCGTACCGAAAAGAGGATTATCTCCATCCGTATCTGAAACATCATAGTTT
>JALSPW010000297.1 GCA_026985735.1 Saprospiraceae bacterium | reverse complement strand
ACCCAAATGCTCAAAATCAATGAATCCTTGTACAACATAGATACGGACTTTATGGATTCGGATTTCGGTTACTTGTCTTCTTATATCAAACACAAAATAACTCACAGGTCTTTGTTGATTATATACACCAACTTTGAACACAAGTCTTCATTGAGAAGGCAGTTGAGATATATTAAATCTTTGTCAAAAAAGCATCCGATTGTAGTTGTTATTTTCAAAAATACGGAACTGGAGAAATTGACAAACGACAAAGTAAAAAAGATACGTGATATCTATCATAAGACAATAGGGAAAAAATTTGCTTATGATAAGAAATTAATAGTTAAAGAACTTCAAAGACATGGAATTCATACCGTTTTAACCAAACCACAAGATTTGACCGTTAATGTTATCAATAAATATTTTGAATTGAAAGCAAGGGGAAGGATATAATACAAGGATTATGATTTCCATGGAAAAGATACATGAGAATGGTAATTATGAAAATTATTTTGGTATTTTAATAAAATAGGTATTATTTTTTACCGTTAATTTGTAAGATCTTAACCATGGATTGTATATTTTTAATGTTCTATAGGATATACCGTGTTGATGTGCAAAATTCCCAAGATTTTCAATAGTACTATCGATTTTTACAGTATAGAAATTATCTAAGGGGGCATATTTATCTTCAAGGTTAATATAGAAACCATATCTTTCAGGATGTTCAATGATTTCTTTTATAGCAGTTATTCTGAATAGATATCTCATTGTTTCGTCATTGAGATTAAGATTGAAATAATTATTTTCTTTTTCGCGACTAAGAGCTTGGGAAAATTTATTCATACCCAAATTATAAGCTGCTGCCGTATTAATCCATGTTCCGTATTTTTTTTTCAATTTCAATAAATATTTGCAAGCTGCAATAGTTGATTTTTCTATATCATATCTTTCATCAACTTCATCGTAAATTTCCAGATTCAATTCTTTTGCTACAGGTTTCATCAATTGCCAAAAGCCTGTTGCTCCTGCTTTGGAAACAACATTTCTTAAACCGCTTTCAGCTATTGCCAGAAACTTGAAATCATCCGGAATATTATATTCTCTAAGTATTTTTTCTATTATAGGAAAATACCTGTTTGCCAGTTTGATATTTTGAATAGTTGCCGAATGATAATAAGAATTTACTAAAAGTTCTCTGTCAAGTCTCTCTTTTATGTCAAAATTACCAATGGGGATTTTTTCTCCGGCAAAATAATAATATTTTTTGATTGGGCTGGTTTTTATCACTTGGGGAAGTGGCTCCATTGTGGATTTTATATACGAGATATCTATTTTTTTGCTTCCGGCAATAAAAATACTTGCAATTAATATCGCAATTATAAAAAATAGTATAGAAAATTTTATTTTCATAAGCAATTAATAATTCTACCTGAGTAGTTATTATATATTATAACGATTTGATTGAAATTTTATTCTTCTTCCTGCTTTCCTACCGAATTTTCATTTTCTTCAAAATCTTTTATACCCGGAAGATCTTTGATACTATTAAGGCCAAAATAATCCATGAATTTCTCGGATGTCATGTATATTAAAGGTCTGCCGGGACCGTCATCTCTTCCTTGTATCTCAATCAGATTTTTTTCCAATAATCTTTGTATTGAATAATCACAATTCACACCTCTTATTTCTTCTATTTCGGGTTTGGTTACCGGTTGTTTGTACGCGATGATAGCCAAAGTTTCCAAAGATGCTTTTGAAAGTTTTTTATTTGTCAAAGCTTTCAAATATTGCCCTACAATATTGTGGTAAGCCGGTTTTGTTACAAATGAATAACCGTTTGAAATTTCCATTATCTCAAAACTGAATTCATCATTTCTGTATTTTTCTTTTAGAATATTGATGCTTTTATCTAATTCAGGATAAGAAATATTGGTATCGAAAGAATTTTCAATAACGTATTTTATTTCTTCTATTTTTATAGGTTGTTCGGAAGCAAAAATTAAACTTTCTATGTATTTTTCCAAATTATCCAATTTCTTATTGTTTAGTGATATGCAAATATATAAAAAATGACAGCTATTTTTTCTTAATTTATTTGTTTTATAAAAAAAATACATAAAAAACAGGTTATTTATTATTTTATAAAAAAAAATATCTGTTTTTATGATTGTTTTCATGCATTAATATTATTTATTATTTATTGAAATTTATAATTTTTAAACCTGTTATCATACTTATCGTTAAATATGATATTATTTTCTAATAATATTTTATCACTTATTTATATATTAGAAAAAATCTATAACCAATAGTTATTCAATATATTATAAAAAATTGTTATGGTATGCTTTTTGAGTTTTACTTGCTGTGTTGAAATAGTAAAAATTTATTAATACCAAAAACCAAAACTCATGCAACAGTCAAAAGACGAAAGTGTATTTTCAGACTTGCGTTTCCGGATTGTTATTTTTCTGACAGGGGTATTACTCAGTTATTTATTGATTACCTATCCGGGATAGAAGCAAATTAAAAGGGGGCATTGCCCTCTTTTTTTGTTTTATGTACTCTTTTTGAGAAATTAAAAAATTATTATTATATTTGTAAAATTAAAATTTTAAGAAATGAGACTAATAAAAATATTATCTATTTTGTTCTTGCTTACTATTATTAATAACTCATGTACTGATAAATGTAAGGACGTCAATTGCAATAACGGAATTTGTTTAGAAGGGAATTGCTCCTGTGATTTCGGTTGGACAGGAGATGCCTGTGATACCAAGATATCATCCAAGTTTTTTGGAAAATGGAAAGGTGTTTTGGATTGTGTGAATGATACCGTTACTTTTTTGATAAATGATGTTTCGGGTAAATTGCAGCAGGTTGAAATGCATTCGGTTGGTTTTGAATTTAAAGCCGGTAGTATACCTTTGAATTTTGATTCCTATTTATTGACAGCAAACATAGATTCTGCATTTGAAAAATTTGTGTTGGATACATTGCCTGTTTCATTTACTATACCGCAATTAGGTCAGGAGGTAAGTGTTGATATTACCGGTGATGGACAGTTTTTAACCGATAGTACCATTGATATAAATTTAAAATTTAAACCGATGGATCCGTTTCCTGAAATCAATTGTTCGGGAAATTTTAAAAAATAATACTATCGGGACAACTGCTTATTATCATCTATTTTAAATTCCAAAAGTTCACTATTGTTTAAATCCGACTCCATTAGTACGGTTTTATTTTGACCGTGGTATTTATATTTTATTCCAATAGTATTTGGTGGCATTCTACCTACATTTTCAGCATGCAAAATGATATAATTTTTACCTTCTTTATTTAATTTTAGTATAACTTTTTTTGGTTTAGTTTCCAATGAGAGATTCTTCAAAAACCAGTTTCCATTAAAATTGACAGAAACAATATCACCATCCTGGATCTTATTATCGTACAGCAAAATTTCCAGATAGGAACTATCGACATTTATAATGCGTTGGTCACAGTATTCCACCTTTCTTCCATTCAATGTTAAAGGTATAGATGTGATATTTTTGATTTTAGATTTGATTGTCTCAATCTTTTTACTTATCTTTCTTGGATATATAACTTTGTAATAATGGGGGTATTCAAACCTGTTTAAAGCCTTGATTTTATTTTTATGTAAATAATTGTTAAGAAAGAAAATAAATCCGTTTCCATATCGATTGTATTTTTCAATCAGTTTTATATTATAATAATAATAATCTTTACCATATAATAGATATTCTTCAGGAACTTCAGGGTGATTGTTCAATTGTCTTGCAATTCCGGAAATATCTTCAAGTAATGGAATTATCCTTTTTGAAATTATTATGGAGTGATTGTTTTTGGCTTTAATTTTTTTTAGTTGATTTGTTAAAGAATAGATTTTATGTTCAAAATTTTCATAATCTTTTGCTCTTACGGATAAAAGAAGGTCAATTGATTTTTGATAAAGTTCAATATATGGACTCCTGCCCTGATTGGGATACATAGCATTTAGAGCAGATATCAAATTCAGTTCGTATGCATAAAACAAATCATATAAATCCACAGCATCCTCAAGCATAGAATAGATTTTTTTCAACTCTTCTTTATTATTTAAATCTCTCTTGGAAATGAAATCGGAAATCTTGAATCTTATCGCATTGATTTTATTCTCCGTCTTATACATATTTCTTGCTATAGGAAATAAAATATTGAAATTGTTCTTACCGATAACAGTTTTACTTGATTTTATCTTTTTAAACAATTCATAAGGAGTAGTTTCGTAAAACCAATGCTCTTTATCTTCAAAAATATTTGAAGGTAAATCACTGTTGTTTATATTATTGATTTTATAATTTGGTAAATCAACAAATTTGTTGATTTCTTGATTGTAATTCTCCAATAACCTGTGAATTATTAATAACCCGTGAACACTTTCATTTGTGAAATTGACATATTTGTTTAATGCCTTAATCTTTTTTAATGACTGTGAATACGAATTTAAACTTAAAGATAAAATAATTAAAGTGATTAATATTTTTTTCAAATTACCTGATTTTTTTGTAAAATCAAAATTAATAAATTATGTTATAAAACTTACAAGTAAATATAAAAATTGTGCTTTTATGTTTTTTTAAATTTAATATTTAAAAATTTTAAGGTATTTAACTAATCGTTAAGAAAATTTTAAAATTTATGAATAATAAATTTATAATAAATAGAGAATAAGATAAATAAATGTTTACATCATGTTAAAAATAGTTAATTTATTTTAATTAATTTATCCATATTATATAAAAACATATATGAATTTTTCAAAAATATATAAAAATATATTAAAAATCATTATTAATATTGTAACCGGAAAACCAATTTATTTTTTCCCGGAAGAATAAATTTTTAAGAAATAAAATATTAAGCAGATGGAAAGTAAGAAGAAAATTTTATTAATCACTATTTTTTTTATTTTGAGTTTAGGTAATGCGGTTAATGCACAATTTAGCAATACCATCAGGGGAAAAGTAGTGGATTCGGAGTCCAAATATCCACTTATCGGAGTAAATGTAATTGTTTTAAATACAGATCCGTTAATAGGAGCTGTTTCAGATGAAAAGGGGAAATACAGATTAAAAAATGTTCCTATTGGTCGTTATACTCTAAAATTTTCATATCTTGGTTACAAGGATTTGGTATTGGATAATATAATAGTGACTACAGGAAAGGAAGTGATTCTTAATGTAAAAATGGAAGAAACTGTCACTAAATTGGAAGAGGTTGTTATTGTTGGAAAAAAAAGCGGTGATGCTCTCAATGAAATGGCTGTTCTCAGTGCCAGGGAATTTTCGGTTTATGAAACGGAGAAATATGCCGGTAGTAGAGGTGAACCTGCAAGGATGGCACGAAATTATGCAGGAGTTTTAGCTTCTGATGATTCCCGAAATGACATTGTGATACGTGGAAATACTCCCACGGGTGTATTGTGGAAACTGGAAGGTATTAATATCCCTAATCCTAATCATTTTGCTATTCCCGGAACAGGCGGAGGTCCTGTAACGATTTTAAATAATAAATTTTTATCTAATTCGGATTTTTTTACCGGAGCTTTTCCGGCGGAATATGCAAATGGAATTGCCGGAGTATTTGATTTGAAAATGCGAAACGGTAATAATGAGAGATATGAGGGGAGTGCTCAATTCGGTTTTCTCGGTACTGAACTAATGGCAGAAGGTCCTATTAATAAAAAGAAAGGCTCTTCATTTCTAGCAATGTACAGATATTCTACGGTTTCTATTTTTTCGGCTCTCGGAATTGATATAGGAACCACATCCAAACCGGTTTATTCGGATGGAGCGTTCAGATTTAATTTTCCTTTGAAGAAAGGTGGAAATATCGCCGTGTTCGGGATAGGAGGCAAGAGCAATGCTCCTATTGTGTTAAGTACGCATTTGGATACTACTTTGACTGAAACATACGGACAAAATGACAGGGATCAATATTTTGGTTCAAGGACGGGTATTGTCGGACTTTCATATACAAAACCTATTAATGAGAAAACATTTGTTAAATTGGTTTTTTCCGCTTCTCAAGAGAGGATAACAGCTAATCATGATAAAATAGTAAGGCATATTGGCCCTGATGGAAAGTATGTAATTGATACGTTGATCAATATTTTGGATTATGTATTTAGGGACAATAAATATTCTGCATATTTTTCTTTAAATAAGAAATTTAATAGAAAATTAAGTATGAAAGCAGGTCTTAATTGGGACAATTACGATTCAAGATATATAGATAGTGTCCGGGTGGTATATTTGAAAAAGGATAATGTTACTTTGGATTCCATTACGCCGTGGAGAAAAAGATGGGATGCAACCGGAAATCCAATGTTGATTCAGCCTTATATTCAATTCAAATATAAAGCTACTGATAAATTTACTTTTACCGGAGGATTCACTTCATTGATTTATACTATGAGTAAAAATTCGATTTCACCTATAGAACCACGACTTGGTTTGACATATCAGGTAAACAGAAAGCAAAAAGTGAATTTTGCAATGGGGCTACATTCACAGATATTTGCTCCTTATTTATATTATTATGATAAAAATGATGTTGAGCCTTACAAAAAGAAATTGGAGCCTTATAACAAAGATTTGAAATTGATGAAGAGTTTACATTTGGTTGCCGGATATGAAAGATATATTGGTAAGAATATTAGGTTTAAAGCAGAGACATATTATCAATATTTATATGATTTGCCGGTGAGTACAGTGCCAAGTGCATATTCATTAATAAACTCAGGTTCAGGGTTTAGTAGATATTTCCCGGATACTTTGGTCAGTTCGGGAACAGGAAGAAATTATGGATTGGATTTGACAATTGAAAAATCATTTAGTCGTGGATATTTCTTTATAATGTCCGGTTCGCTTTTTGATGCAAAATATCGTGGAAGTGATGATACCTTGAGGAATTCTTCTTTCAACGGCAGGTTTGCAACAAATATTATGGTTGGAAAAGAATTTAAAATAGGATATAAACAAACATTAAATATTGGACTTAGAGTTGCCTGGGCAGGAGGACAAAGATATGGTATCATTGATAAAGAGGAATCACAGAAAGAACAAGAAATAGTGTATTCAGATGTACATTTCAATGATTATCAATTTAAAGATTATTTTAGAGCTGATTTTAAAATTGCTTGGAAGTTTAATACAAAGAAATTTACTCATGAAATTGCTCTTGATATTGCAAATATGTTTGATACGAAAAATATTCTTAGATATTCCTATGCGCCGGGGAAAGAAGAACCTATTTATCTGGAACATCAATTGGGAAGATTACCGATATTTTATTACAGGTTTGATTTTTAATTTTGAAATATTAGAATTCAAATTTTAAAATGAAAAATAAAATAAAATCCATTGTTTTTCTATTTTTTTTCTTTTGTCTATCTACAGGATTGAGTGGTCAATTTACTCAAACTATAAGAGGGAAGGTTGTGGATTCGGAATCCAATTTTCCTCTGATTGGAGTTAATGTAGTGGTTTTACACACGGGAACATTAAAAGGAGCAGTGACAGATACTAAGGGGAAATTCAGAATTGAAAATGTGTCAGTGGGAAGAAAAAGTATTAAATTTTCTTATATCGGGTATAAAGAAGTAGTTCTAAATGACATTATTATATCTTCAGGGAAAGAAATGATACTGAATGTAAAAATGGAAGAATCAGTAACAAAACTTAAAGAGGTTGTTATTGTTGGAAAAAAAAGCGGTGATGCATTGAATGATATGGCTATTATCAGTGCGAGGGAATTTTCCGTGTATGAAACTGAGAAATATGCCGGTAGTAGGGGAGAACCAGCTAGGATGGCAAGAAGTTATGCCGGAGTATTAGCTTCTGATGATTCGCGAAATGATATAGTTATAAGGGGAAATACTCCTACAGGTGTTTTATGGAAACTTGAAGGAATTAATATACCAAATCCCAATCATTTTGCTATTTCCGGAACCGGAGGAGGCCCTGTTACTATTTTGAATAATAAATTTTTATCCAATTCGGATTTTTTTACGGGAGCCTTTCCTGCTGAGTATGCAAATGGAATTGCAGGTGTTTTTGACTTAAAAATGAGGAATGGGAATAATGAGAAATATGAAGGAAGCGCTCAATTCGGTTTTCTCGGCACTGAACTAATGATGGAAGGACCGATACACAAAAAGAAAGAATCATCTTTTCTGGCAATGTACAGATATTCTACTATTTCAATTTTTAATTCATTGGGAATAAATGTCGGCACTGATTCCAAACCTAAATATCAGGATGGTGCATTCAGATTGAATTTCCCATTTAAAAAAGGTGGCAATCTTGCTGTTTTTGGTATAGGAGGTAAGAGTTTTGTCCCGATTATTAAAAGTGAACAATTGGATACTTTTGACACTGAACTATATGGGGATGATGATAGAGACCAATATTTCGGGTCAAAAATGGGAGTGATTGGAGTAAGTTATACCAAACCGGTAGATAAAAATACTTTTGTGAAAATTGTGTTTTCAGCATCCGGTGAACAGTCAAAAGGACGTGATGATAAAGTTATTAGGCATATTGATCATAATCTGGGACAATATGTTGTAGATTCATTAATAACAACTTTGGATTTTAAAATAATAGATAATAAATATTCGGCTTATATCTCCTTAAATAAAAAACTAAATAATAAATTAAGTTTTAAGACAGGATTGAATTTTGATTTGTACAATAGTAATTATATAGATAGCGTAAGATCTATTTATCTTGCCAAGAATAATAATTTGATTGATTCGATTTCGCCTTGGAGATTAAGGTGGAATGGAGGTGGTAGCCCGATGTTAATTCAACCGTATATTCAATTCAAATATAAAACAGGAAAGAGATTGACTTTGACAGGTGGGTTGACATCACTTATATTTACAATTAGTAAAAATGCTGTTTCTCCGTTAGAACCCCGGATAGGTCTTTCTTACCAATTGGATAAAAAACAAAAACTAAATTTTGCTTTGGGTTTGCATTCGCAAAAATTAGCTAATTATTTATATTATTTTGATAAAAATGATGATTTTAAACGTATTTTAAGTCCTTATAATATGGATTTGAAGTTGTTGAAAAGTTTTCATTTAATTGCAGGTTATGAAAGATATTTCGGGCAAAATATCAGGATGAAAATCGAAACATATTATCAATATTTGTTTGATTTGCCGGTTAGAAAGGTTCCGGGTGCTTATTCATTGTTGAATTCCGGTTCAGGATTCAATAGGTTTTTTCCGGATACTTTGGTGAGTTCGGGAACAGGAAGAAATTACGGTTTGGATCTGACAGTAGAAAAATCTTTTAGTCATGGTTATTTCTTTATGATGTCCGGTTCTGTTTTTGATGCCAAATACCGTGGTAGTGATGATACTTTGAGAAATTCAGCATTTAACGGAAGATATTCGGCAAATCTTTTATTTGGTAAAGAGTTTGTTATAGGTAAAAATCAAACCTTAAATCTTGGTGTGAGAATAGTGAGGACAGGTGGACAAAGATATGGAATTGTGGACAGGGCCAAATCTGATAAAGAGCAGGACTTGGTGTATCTGGATGCTCATTACAATGAATATCAATTTAAAGATTATTTTAGAACAGATTTGAAATTTGCATATAAAATCAATACTCGAAAATTCACTCATGAGTTTGCATTGGATATTGCTAACTTATTTGATACGAAAAATGTTTTGAGATATTCTTATTTTCAAGGAAGGGAAAACCCTATTGTTCAGCAAAATCAACTTGGTAGATTACCTATATTTTACTATAGATTTGATTTCTAAATCCGGTAAAAACCATGATAATTTTGTTTCATATTCCGGTTTTATATAATTATATTTGTTTCTATACGTTTATTAACAATAGGATTACTATGTGTGGTATGCTTTTGGTAATATGATGATTTGAGGAGTATATCCTTTATAAGTAAAAAGAACATATTTGAGTCGATTCTTTTTATAAATAACAGTACTTATAACGCTAATAATATCTAAGGTAAACTTGTTGTGATTATGAAACAAAATGGATTTTTATTCTTTTTTCTAACTATATTGTTTTTATCGTTAAATTCATGTATTAATGACGGGCATAAAAAGATAATAGTTCAAGATCCTAATGGGTTTTTCAGGGAAGAGTATATTGTCATAAATGATTCAGTCAAAGATGGAGTGTATTTAAAATTTTATGGAAATGGTGTATTGTGGGATAGCTGTTTTTACAAAAATGATACCTTGCAAGGAATAAGGAAATTATTTTCCGATAAAGGCTATTTGGAGATAAAAGAAAATTATAAAAACGGTGTTCTGAACGGAGAATATTTAGTGTATTATCCTAATGGGAAAATTAAACTTAGACAGTATTTTGATGATGGTACAATGCAGGATACATCTTTCGCTTATTATGAAAATGGGCATATAAAAGAAAAGGTGACTTTCAAATATGGTTTGGAGAACGGTCCGTTTACAGAATATTATAAAAACGGGAAGATTCACTGGAAAGGAACATATCTGGATGGTGACAATGAGCAAGATACTCTGTATGAATACTCCGAGCAAGGAGAATTATTGAAAAAAATGATGTGTTACAAAGGAATATGTTTTACTATTTGGACAAAAGAAAAAGGAATAATAAAACGTGATAAGAAAGAAATATTAAATGATATTATTGAAACGGATGAGGAGTTGGTTAATTAGCGTCTGTCTATAAAGTGTTTATTTTTAAATTTTAAACAAATGAAAATATATTCTATAATTATAGTACTTTTCCTAAATATAAGTTTTGTATCTGCACAAATTGGGGGATACGGTACTTATAAGTTTCTATCCCTTGCTCCGACAGCGAGAATGACAGCTTTGGGGGATCATGTTATTTCGATTAATGATGATGATATAGGGATGGCTATAGAAAATCCGGCTTTGTTAAATAATGATATGATGAAAGGAATCTCTATAAGTCATAAATTTTTATTTGCCGGAATAAACAGTGGATATGCTGCTTTTGGATTTAAAGCATTTAAAAAGAAAATTCCTTTATTTGCAGGAATACAATATATCGATTATGGAGAAAGTGATATGACGGATGTTTATGGAGATAAATACGGCAAAGTGTCTGGAAGTGAATATGCTTTAATAATCGGCTCTTCTTACAATGTATATGATAGGTTAAATATAGGAATTAATACAAAATTCATATATTCTTCATTGGCTTCGTATGTATCTTCCGGAATAGCGGTTGATTTGGCTGCGGTTTATTTTATTCCTTCCAAAATGATTACAACGGGTTTTATGATTAAAAATCTGGGAGGGCAATTGAAATCATATACCGGCAAAAATGAATTTGCTCCGGTTAATGTAATGTTCGGTGTGACCAAAAAATTGGCGCATTTGCCCTTTAGATTGTCGGTGACGGCAAATTATCTTAACAGGTGGAATCTATTATACGATAATCCGGATGGCGAAAATAATATATTGATATTGGGAGAAACAAATACGAGGAGTAAATTTAGTGAATTTTCGGATAATCTTTTTAGGCATATTAATTTTTCAGGTGAATTTATGTTGGGGAAAAACGGAGGTCCGTTAAGATTGCGGATTGGATACAATTATAAAAAATCACGTGAAATGACTGTTTATCCCTATAGAAGTTTTGCAGGTTTTAGTTTTGGCTTCGGTATTAGAATAAAAAAGATTAGATTTGATTATGCTTATTCTATCTATCATCTTGCAGGCGGGAAATCACATTTTACCGTTTCTGCAAATTTAAATGACTTTAATAAAAAGCTGTAACTAATATATGCAGTACCAATCTAAAAATACGGGGATGAAAAAAATAAATAAAGTAGCTGTTTTTTGTGGTTCTTCACGGGGAAGAAAACAAGTTTATATTGATAATGCTATTGAATTGGCAAGATATTTTGTTGAAAACGATATCACTATGATTAATGGAGGAGGAAGTATAGGGTTGATGGGGATTATGGCAGATGAGATAATTACCTTAGGGGGCAAAAGTATTGGAGTAATACCTTTACACCTTAAAGAGCTTGAAGTTGCACATACGGAAATGGATGAAATGATAGTCACACATGATATGGCAGGCAGGATGAAAGTTATAGTGGAAATGGCAGATGCTTTTATTTCATTGCCCGGAGGTTATGGAACACTGGATGAATTATTTGAAGTACTTACGCTTAGCCAACTTAATATACATAATAAACCTGTAGGCTTGTTGAATATCAATGGATTTTTTAACCCTTTGTTGGATATGCTGGATAAAATGAAAAATGAAGGATATTTAAGTGAATTTTCTTCTGAACTGCTTTTGGTAGATTCAAAAATTGACAATTTATGTGAAAAAATGCAAAAATTTGAAAAATCCGGATTTTCAGTTCAAAAAATTATAGATCAAAAAACTGAAAAAGTAGGCTAATCCGCCCATATAAAGAAATTGAACCAAAGGCCATTTCCATGAACCCGTTTCTTTCCTGACCACAGCTATTGTACTCATACATTGCAGTGCAAATACATAAAATATCAATAATGACCATGCAACAGCAGAATTATATGTTTTTTCACCGGTTTGCAAATTTACATCTTTTGACATCTGTTCCGAAACTTTCAGATTGTCTTCTGTGCTTCCTACACTATATATGGTAGCCATAGTTCCGACAAATATTTCTCTTGCAGCAAAAGAAGTAATAAGTGCAATGCCTATTTTCCAGTCAAAACCCAGCGGCTTTATTGCAGGTTCTATACTTTTTCCAAGGTAGCCGATATATGAATGCTCAATTTTTTCGGCAGCTATTAAATTTTGTATTTGTACTTTATTTAGATTTCTTTTGACTCCTGTTTCAATAGCTTGTGTTCTGGCTTCATCCATAGCTCCGGGAGGACCGTAGCTGGCTAAAAACCATAAAGCTATCGATACCAATAATATTATTTTACCAGCTCCAAAAACAAAAGCACCTACCTTTTCTTTTACATATAATCCGATGTTTTTAATTATCGGTTTTTTATATTCCGGCAATGATATCATTAAATATGAACCACCTTTTGTTTTTATAATATATTTCATTACTAATGATGATATCAATGCCATTAATATCCCCATTGAATACAATCCCATCAGAGCCAAGCCTCTGGAATTGAAAATCCAGATATCATTGTCAGGAACTGCAAATACGACCAACAATGTATAAACGGGAATCCTCGCAGAACAACTGATTAAAGGTGTAACCATAATGGTGATTAATCTTTCTTTCCAATTGTTTATCGTTCTTGTTGACATTATAGCAGGTACAGCACATGCTCCGCCTGATATTAATGATATCATACTTCTGCCATTCATTCCGAATTTGCGCATAAGATCATCAAACATAAATATTACCCGTGACATATATCCTACTTCTTCCATTATTCCGATTATTAAGAACAACAGGAATATTTGTGGTATAAATACCAACACGCCGGCTAATCCGGGAATAATGCCATCGGCCAATAATCCGGTAAACCAATTTTGAGAAAAATTTGTTTTTAAATAATTTGATAAAATAGTAAAACCGTTTTCAAGCCATTCCATAGGTAATTCCGACCATGAAAAAATCGCTTGAAACATAAATAACATTAAAACAAAAAATATTACAGGTCCTGCAATTTTATTCGTGACTATATCATCAATTTTATCAGTGATGGCTTTTCCTGAATTTTTCCTATGATTTATTATTCCACGAATCTTTTTATTGAAAATCCGGTATCTTTCCAATGTCTCCTGTATTTGAAGCGATATATCATTGAATCCTATTGATAATTTGTAATCATTTATTTTTTCCTTAAGATTCTTCGGAATATACTTTAACCATTTGCTATGATGTATTTGTAATAAACCTTGGTATTCCGTATTGAAACTTAGTTTGTCTTTGTATTTTTCAACTATGTCTTTTTCTACCGGATTTAATGAATAATAGCCACTCTCAAATTTATAATTGTCTTTAAATAGATTTTTAATTCCGGATTTTATTTCCGGAATATTTTCTTTAGTTTTATTGCTAAAAAATATAACGGGACTATGGATTTGTTCGCTAAGCTTTTTGGTGTTGATTTTTATATTTTGCTTAGATGCCAGATCTTTCATTGTCAAAACCACCAATACGGGTAAACCGAGATCCTGCAATTGGGTTAGCAAAAGCATTTGCCTCTTGAAATCAAATGGATCGATTATGTATATAACCGCATCCGGATAATCTTTATCATTTGGATTTGTAAGTATTTCAGCTACTACTTTCTCATCATCCGAATTCGGATATAAACTATATGTACCGGGAAAATCAATTAAACTTACCGTAAGTTCTTTATCAATCTTTAAAATTCCTGTTTTCTTGTCAACCGTGACTCCGGGAAAATTTGCAACATGCTGATGCATACCTGTGAGAGAATTGAATAGGCTGGTTTTCCCACTATTGGGATTTCCTATTAGAGCAATTTTATATTTTGATATCTTTTTTGCCATTTAATCTACAACTATTGCTTGTGCTTCATTTTTGCGCAGTGCGATTCGATTACCGTTAACTTCAAAATAATATGCTCCACCAAAAGGTGATTTCCGGATCAAAGAAATTACGGAACCTGGCATAAAACCCAGAATTAAAAGTTTGACGGCGATATTACTATCTGTAAAGTTTTTGATTTTGTAATGATGTCCTTTTGAAATATCTGATCCCCGCATTTTATTCTTATTTGGATTCATACAAAATAACACATCAGATATACATTTGTTTTCCGTATGGCACAATAATGTTTGATATGTTAATTATTTGCAATAATAATTGATACAACGTCATGAAATAATATTTGTACATAAAGTACTTGATTAAAAACCAAATTACGGAATATGAAGTATCAGATATATGCAGATGGATAGTCATTAATGTTATTATTCATTAAAAGTATACCACTTTCATTGCTTCATTAATGTAATATAGTATGGCGAAACGGAATATGTGAAGCTATGAAAAAATATTATTAACAAGCCATAAGTCCTAACTTTCACTAAAAAATAGTGACAAAACAAAAATGAAAAGATAAAAGTTATAAGGAATTTAGCTTGCCGGTAATAGTCTGATATATCCGGTACTATAATGTAATTGTATTTTCCCAGACTCCATGAATATTACATCCAATAACGGCTTTTAGCTTTTTGGCTCTGTCCAATTTTATTCTGAAACCTGAAAATCCTCTAGCCATACCCGGTTCAATAACTAAATTTCCTACCAATTCATTATCTTTGTATAGTTTCAGGTAATCAATCCAGTGGTCTTTTTTAGCAGGATGAATAATGCCTTTGGAACCGACAGTTATTTCAACTTTTGTAAACCCCTTAGCATCTTTATCACCGAGAGTGATTTCAGGAGTGTGTTTTAATTCCAAAGTGGTTGGATGTTCAGGATCTTTAATTTTCATTAATTTCCTGTTTTTTGCAGGTCCTGTTTTTTGAATAATATTTTCTTTTGATTTTGTATCTTGTTTTGTTTTTGTATCACAGCTGTTAAATAAAGAAATACCAAGCCCGGTTATACTTAAAACTCCTAATGATTTTAATAATTTTCTCCTTTCCATATTATGATTTTTTAAAAGTAGTTAAATCTTATCAAAAATTTTTGTTTTTAAAAAATTATGCACTCTTTAGACAGACACTAATTTGAAATGAATAACTCCAAATAATATAAATAAAAAAAGCATTTTGAATTTCAAAATGCTTTTTTTACTATTAAAACCTCGGGCAATAAATACCCCTGTGTTCAGGTCCGCATATATTATAAATAACAGATAATTCGATTGAGTTGTTAGCACTGGAAGCCGCTCTTAATTTTGATACATTTATATCGTAACTAAGTCCAAAACCCAGATTGTGATAATCAAATCTGGCAGTTATGATAGCTGCATCACTGTGCAAGGCATTTGAGTATTGAGTACCGATTCTATACCAGGCACCAACTTGAAAAGCTTGTTGACTTCTTCTGCTATTGCCCAAAGCAAATTTAAAACTTGTTCCGGCATTGACCTGAACAAAAGGACCTTGCAGAAAGACCACAAAATAAGGTAAAATGCTTATCTTGGGTTGGATTTCAAACTGTCCTCCGCCATGAAAAGTAAACTTTGTATATAATCCGTTAAAATCATCTATATTTCTGATTACATTTCCCAAAGTATCTCTAATAGATCTTTTAAATGCCTGATTAGCCTGATTCAAATGATGTGCTGCCATTCCGATATAAAAATTCGAATATTCGTCCAACATGGAAAACCAAAGTATTCCGGCAGAAATATCTCCGAAAAAGAAATTCGGATTATCAATAAATTCAATTTGATTGTTTAATGGATCAGGAAAATTAAAGTTTTCTGTGCTTAATCCTCTTCTTGCCAATCCTCCTTCTGCACCAATCACAAGGAAATGAGCTTTCTTTCGGTATCCACCCATTTTTCTCGAATATGAAAATGATACTTTTCCTTCCATAGTACCATAGCTGTGTGTACCGGCAACATCGCCCCATAATGCTCCTCCGATACCAAAATAATCATATCTGCCAACAGGCATCTTTTGATCATAAGAAAGTGAAAATGTATTGTATGCATTGGATTTTAATACAGGCGCCCATTGGTTCCTGAAATTACCAATAATACGCGATGTACAATTAGAGACTCCTGTCATTGCAGGATTCAGATTCAACGGTGACATATAAAACTGGGTAAAGTGAATATCCTGTGCTTTAAGGCCTGTATTCAACATTACAAATGCAACTAAAATCAATAAGTGCTTAAAAATTCTCATATTTTACTTATTTAAAATCAATAGTATAAAAACAAATAACAATAAATATTCGATACTATAATCATTAATTAAAGGTTAAAATTAGTATTTATTTTATTTTTTTGTATATTTTTTATAGTTTTTTTTTAAAAAAATCTAAAATATTATCTATTCATTATATAGATGCTTAATAGATTAATAATGCTGCCTGAAGTTTAAATATGTTTTAGTTTTTTTAATGAAAATGTCAATATATGTAATTGCAATATATTCCGTACTAAAATAATTCCTGAGTGATAATTTCAGGTTTATCTTCTTTTTTTCTTTTACCGTTTTTTAATGTCTCCGTTAGGTCATTAAGTTCCACTTTTAGATTACTAATAATAAATTCTTGTCTCATTGGAGTATTTTTCCCCATATAATATGACAATAATTCCTCTATTTGAGTAGAACTTTGAAGATTTACGGGACTCAATCTGATATCATCTCCGATAAAACCTCCGAATTCATCAGGCGAAATTTCTCCAAGTCCTTTGAAACGTGTGATTTCAGCCTTGCCTCTTAATTTGTTTATGGCATTTTGTTTTTCTTGTTCCGAATAACAATAATAAGTTTCCTTTTTATCTCTTACTCTGAATAACGGAGTTTCCAAAATATATAAATGATTGTGAGTTACCAACTCCGGAAAAAATTGAAGAAAAAATGTCAATAACAACAAACGTATATGCATACCGTCAACGTCTGCATCGGTAGCGATTACAACTCTATTGTATCTCAAACCCTCCAGACCATCTTCAATATTGAGTGCATGCTGTAAAAGATTAAATTCTTCATTTTGATAAACTATTTTTTTAGTTAAACCATACGAATTCAAAGGCTTACCTCTGAGACTGAATACAGCCTGTGTTTGAACATCCCGGGCTTTTGTGATAGAACCGCTTGCAGAATCCCCTTCTGTAATGAAAATTGTGGTTTTTTCTTTTAATTCAGGGTCTTTTTTATTCATATTATAATGTATACGGCAATCTCGTAGTTTCTTGTTATGAAGATTTGCAACTTTTGCTTTTTTCCTCGCAATACTTTTTATCCCTGCAATTTCTTTTCTTTCTTTTTCCGCTTGTTTTATTTTATTTAAAATTGCTTTAGCTGTGTCTTCGTGCCTGTGTAGGTAATTATCCAATTCTTTTGATATAAACCCTCCCACAAAAGATCTCATAGTCGGTCCTTCGGGAGAGATATTTTGCGAACCTAATTTTGTTTTGGTTTGTGATTCAAAAATGGGGTCTTCTATCCTTACGCTTATGGCTGCAATAACTCCGGAATGAATATCTCTGGAATCGAAATTTTTATTATAAAAATCCCTTATTGTTTTTACAATTGCTTCTCTGAAAGCACTTAAATGAGTTCCTCCCTGAGTGGTAAACTGTCCATTTACAAATGAATAATAATCATCCCCGTAACTGTTAGAATGAGTAAGAGCGATTTCAATATCTTCTCCTTTTAAATATATAATAGGATATTTTATGTTTTTTTCATTAACTTTTTTGCTTAATAAATCCAATAATCCGTTTTTGGAATACATGGTTTCATTATTGAATTTAAGTTTCAATCCGGAATTAAGGTATGCATAATTCCAAAGCATTTCACTTACGAATTCATTTCTAAAAGAATAATTTTTAAAAATGGAATTGTCCGGAATAAACTCAATTAAAGTTCCGTTGGGTTCATCGCATGAAGTGATTTTTCCGTTTTTTGTAATTTCTCCTTTTGAAAATTCAGCAGTTTTACTTTTTCCGTCTCTTATGGATTTCACTTTGAAGTATTCGGATAAAGCGTTTACGGCTTTTGTACCAACACCATTTAATCCTACTGATTTCTTAAAAGCCTTTGAATCATATTTGCCACCCGTATTGATTTTTGAAACACATTCCACTACTTTGCCTAATGGAATTCCACGACCAAAATCTCTTATGGAAACTTTTTCGTCTTTAATGGAAATTTCTATTTTCTTTCCGTGTCCCATAACATATTCGTCAATCGAATTGTCTATTACCTCCTTTATCAAGATATAAATTCCGTCATCGGCAGCAGTACCGTTACCAAGTTTTCCAATATACATTCCGGGTCTCAGACGTATGTGGTCTTTCCAGTCCAGAGATACGATATTATCTTCATTGTATTGAATATTACTCATCGTTCGGTAATTTGATTTTATTATTACTATTCAGTATAAAAGCACTATAGTAGAATAATTAGATTTCATTTAAAATGTAAAGATACAAAAACATATTATTATTTGCAATACTCTATAATCGATTTTATAAAAAAGAGTTATATATTTTATGATTTTTGTTAACTTAATTTTTAAATAAAATAGTATATTTTTTAGTGATTTTATATCATGTTTTTTTATATATTTTTTACCTTTGGAACTTAATATTTTTTTATGCGTTGGCAAAATCGAGAAAGAAGTAAAAATGTTGAAGACCATAGACGAGGCCGTACAGCCAAGAGAGTTGGGGGAGGTATTGGAATAGGGGCTATTATATTGGCTATTATAGCATTTTTATTGGGAGAAAATCCATTGAATGTTCTTCAGCAATTTCAAACTGAACCTACAGCTCAAGTACAAAATACAAGTAATAAAAATGAAGAAGCATTAGCTGAATTTGTCAGTGTGGTTCTCAAAGAAACAGAGGATGTTTGGACAAAATTGTTTGCTGAAAATATGGGTGAAACATATATTCCACCCAAATTGGTTTTATATACAGGATATGACCAATCCGGATGTGGTACTGCTCAATCGGCAACCGGACCGTTTTATTGTCCTGCAGATCAAAAAATTTATATAGATTTAAGTTTTTATAATGATTTGCAAAGAAGATTTCATGCCTCCGGAGATTTTGCAATGGCATATATTATAGCTCATGAGGTTGGTCATCATGTTCAAAATCTTTTGGGTATCACTTATGAAGTAGAATCACGCCGGAGAAAATTGGATCGGAAAGGTGCAAATATATTGTCTGTGAGATTGGAATTGCAAGCGGATTTTCTTGCAGGTATCTGGGCTCATTATGAACAGAAAATGCAAAATATACTTGAGAAAGGAGATATTGAAGAAGCTGTAAATGCTGCAGCTGCTGTCGGTGACGACAGGATTCAAATGCAGGCCAGAGGGTATGTAGTTCCGGATGCCTTCACACATGGTACCTCGGAACAAAGAGTGAAATGGTTTTTGAAGGGCTGGGAAACAGGGGATTTGTCACAGGGCAATACATTCGGCGTCGGTAAACTGTAAATTTTATTTTTTAATATATAAAATGAATAAATAATGAATATACCAAATGATTTAAAATATACGAAAGATCATGAATGGATTAAAATAGAAGGTGATACGGGAATAGTGGGAATTACTGATTTTGCCCAATCTGAACTGGGTGAGATAGTGTATGTTGAGGTAGATACAGTCGGAGATGAATTGGAAAAAGATGAAGTGTTTGGAACAGTGGAAGCCGTTAAAACCACTTCCGATTTATTTATTCCGGTATCAGGTGAAATTTTGGAATTTAACCCGGAACTTGATGAAGATGATGGTGATAATCCGGGAGCGATAAATGAAGATCCTTATGGAAAAGGCTGGATAGTAAAAATTAAAATAACAAGTCCTGAGCAAGTTAATGAATTGTTGGATTCAGAGGCTTATGAAAAATTAATTTCATAATTTTTTTTAATCATACAACCCTTTTGGTTATTATTGCATCTATTGGATAACCATACTGGGTGCTACATATAAAAGTATAGTTGTTAGTCAGATATTATTATATTGCTATTTGGTCTGTTATTATTACCGGCCTTTCTTTGGCTCCTAAAAGTGTTTTTCACGAAGAAAAAGTGCATTTATTTAAAGGAGCTGATAAAATAGTACATTTTTTAATGTATTTTATTTTGATGAGTATTTGGTGTTTTGCAACAAAGAAAATATTGAAAGAAAAAAGAAAGCAATTTATTATCAAGGGACTTGTGTTTGGTGTTTTTTTAGGAATAATTTTAGAAATTTTGCAAAAATATTTGGATATAGGAAGAAGTTTTGATACTTTTGACATTATTGCAAACACGACAGGATTGTTTTTTGTATTATTAATTAATAAAAATTGTAAAGATGAATTTTGAATTCACAACTAGTCAATCTTTACTTCTTGTTATTTTAGTCGCCGTTCTGGTAATTGCGATTATATTTGTATTGAAGTATTTTTTGAATAAGAAAAGAGATTTAAAATCAATTTATCAGGATAAAAAACTGGCATCTCCTCTTGTTGCCAGAAATAAATATCCGGAAGTTGATCCCTTTAAATTGCGAAAATCGGTTTTATTATTTGGACTGGTTGCTTCGTTGGCTGTGGTATTCATCGTCTTCAACTGGACTACTTATGAGAAAAAACTTGATCTTTCAGGTTATGATCTTAATGTTGATGAGGACTTTGAAATTGAACCACCAAGAACTGCAGAACCTCCAAAGCCACCGCCACCGCCTCCCCCACCTGTTATCGAAGAAGTGCCGGAGGAAGAAATATTGGATGACGAGGAACAACCTGATTTTGCAGATCAAACTGTAACTGAAGATATGGAGGTAGAAGCTCCACCTGAAGATACAACTAAGGCTGCACCACCTCCACCTCCACCTCCACCGCCTCCAAAAGAGGAAGAGATTTTTCAGATTGTGGAGCAAATGCCGCGATTTCCGGGATGTGAAGATAAATCAACAAAGGCTGAAAAGGATAAATGCTCACAGGAAAAATTGATGCAGTATATATATGCCAACTTGAAATATCCTTCTATAGCCAGGGAAAATGGTATCGAAGGTAGGGCGGTTATCAGATTTGTTGTTGATAAAAACGGAAAAGTTTCCGATGTTAAAATACTGAGAGATATCGGAGGAGGATGCGGAGAAGCTGCCGCAAAAGTTATAAAAAGCATGAATAAAATGTCTAAAAGATGGATTCCCGGAAGACAAGGAGGGCGTAAAGTAAAAGTATATTATACACTTCCGGTGATATTCAAATTGACAGGATAAGATTAATATATATTATAATAAAAAAAAACCTTGCAGGATAAATCTGTGAGGTTTTTTTGTTTTATATGAAAATTCAGAACGGGTTAGTTGTTCTGAGTCATTAGTAATTGATGATTTACCATTAGAATTCTATTCCTTTTACTTATTACGGAATATCGAATTTGACAAGATTTGAAAAAGCTTTTACTCTTTTGTCTATTTTGTCCTGATTTATTTTTTTTAAATTTTCAATACCAAATTCCTGAACACAAAAGGATGCCATTGTCGAACCGTAAATCAATGCTCTTTTCATATTTTCAAAAGAAGTATCTTCTGTTTTTGCAAGGTATCCCATAAACCCACCGGCAAAAGTATCACCTGCACCTGTTGGATCTTTTACTTCAGCTAATGGAAGCCCGGGAGCAAAAAATACTTTGCTCTCATTGAATAGCATGGCACCGTGTTCTCCTTTTTTGATAATAAGGTATTTTGGTCCTAAAGTGTGAATTTTTTTTGCGGCATTGACCAAAGAGTATTCGCCACTCAATTGACGTGCTTCCTCATCATTAATAATAAGAACATCAACTTTACGGATGACTTCCAATAGTTTATCCATAGCAATGTCCATCCAGAAGTTCATTGTGTCAAGAGCAACAAATGATCTATCGGCAGATGAGAGTTGATTCAATACCTGGTCCTGGATATCGGGAGTGAGATTTCCCAACATCACAAAATCGGAAGATTTGAAATGTTGTGGTAATACGGGATTGAAATCATCAAGCACATTGAGGTCGGTAGTCAATGTATCTCTTGAAATCATATTGTAATGGTATTTTCCTGCCCAGAAAAAAGTTTTACCATCTTGTTTAATTTCCAAACCGCTAAGATCCACACCTCTTTTTTTAAGCGCATCCAATTCGTCATCCGGAAAATCACTGCCTACTATTGAGACAAGATTGATTTTGTCAATGAAATAAGAAGCTGCCCAACTAATATAAGTACAGGCTCCACCTACTACTTTATCTACGCCCCCAAAGGGAGTTTCAATGGAATCAAATGCCATTGTCCCAACTGTCAATAAACTCATATATCGTTTGATTTAAATTACGTCTAAAGCTTTTACTAAAAAAGTGCCCGTAAAAGGAAGCATAGCCCAAAACCATTGTGGCGCAGACATTAGCAATAAGACCATTAATAAAGCAGAAACCAAAAAAAGAATCCAGTAAATTATTTTTGACATAATATTTGATTTAGATAGCAAAGATAATTTTTATTTTTCATTAAAAAAAATAGAAAAGAATTAATTTAATGAACCTCTTATAATTAAAATGATTCCCAGTAATATCAATACAATTCCAATAACTTTTTGTAAATTATAAATTGCCGAGGGTGATTTTAAAATATTTTTAATTTTTTTACTTAAATACATTTTTATGATATCCGTTACTACCACAACTATATATATGGAACCGAAAAAGTTGAATTTTTGAGTGGTATCGGGAATTTTATTATCTATTAGAGCAGTTAAGATACCCATTGTCCCAAGCCAAAACAAAGCGACAAAAGGATTAAAAGAATTAATTGAAAATCCTTTTAAAAATAAATTTATATAGTTTTTGTTATTTGTGACGGGAATTTTATTTTTTATTTTTAATTTTTTTCTGTTAGCTATATAAATTGTTGATATTCCGAAAGAAATCAGCATTATTCCTCCAAATAAAGCAAACCAAAATTTGAAACCATCCCATTCTATTAAGGAGATAAATGAACCTACTCCTAAAGTGACAAGTATTATAAACAAAAGATCACTTAACCAGGCACCTATTCCTACTGCAAGGGCGGCTCTAAATCCTTTTTCGGAAGCTACTTGTATATATATAAAGAATATAGGTCCTGCCAAAACACTTAATACAAGACCGATTATAGCTCCTTGAATGATTAAAATTGACATTAAAATTATATTTTTTATAGTAGCTATTCAGGTAGAGTGGTTTTGAAAT
>JALSPW010000296.1 GCA_026985735.1 Saprospiraceae bacterium | reverse complement strand
TGGAAAAGGTCCATTGGTCGCTCCGGGAGATTATACCAATTATACCGAGCAGGATGTAGTAGAATTGGCAAGAGCATTATCCGGATGGACTATTAGAAACGGCAAAGCTTTTTTTAGAAGCAATAAGCACGATACAGGTAAAAAGGAATTGTCATATAGATTTGGTAATGCTATTATTGAAAATGCAGGAAAAGATGAATATAAAAAAGTAATTGAGATAATTTTTAAACAAGATGAAGTTTCAAGATTTATTTCAAGGCAGTTATATATTTGGTATGTAAATTATAATATAACGGAAGATATTGAAGCAAATATAATAGAACCAATGGCAAAAATACTTAGAGACAATGATTATGTTATAGAACCGGCATTAAAGACACTTCTATTGAGTGATCATTTTTTCAATGACTGTAATCATGGAGAGATGATAAAAAGTCCTGTGGATTTTTCATTATCAATATTAAAAACCGGTAATGCACCGGTTCCTAATGATGAAATTTCAAAATATTTTATTTCCAATTATTTAAATAGACGTGTTTTCATTAAAATGGAACAAGCGTATTTTCTTATTCCTTCCGTAGCAGGCTGGAAAGCTTATTATCAGGAACCTGTTTTTTATAAATATTGGATAAGTTCCGTTACTTTACCTTTAAGAAAAAAAGTAGTTGAAAATCTTATTGATAAAAAAGTAAAATACAGGGATATAAAATACGGGTTGGATTTATTGGATTTGGTTTCGAAATTTGACTCTCCTGAAAATCCGGATTTATTATTAAAATCTTTAACAGACTTGTTTTTGCCGTATGATTTGACAGAGGAACAATATGAATTTTTAAAAACCCAGGTACTTATTCCCGGATTACCGGATTATGAATGGACAGTAGAATATAATGATTATTTAAACAATCCCAATGATATAACAAAAGCCGGTATTATAAATAAAAAGCTGAAAGAATTATGTAAAATTCTTCTCAATTTACCCGAAAATCAGTTAATGTAAAAAAAGCAACTATCCGGAAAGAATCGTTTTTGTAAAAAAACCTTGATGTTAAAACGGTAATTTTTCAAAACAAAAGCACTTTTACGGAATAGTTAAGAAAAATAATAATTATAAAAAAAACAAAAAATATATTCAGAAATATATTATAAATTTTAACAATATGAAACGAAGAGATTTTATAAAAACCGGTTCCTTATTAACTATACCTGTATTTATAAATGGTTTTGGTATTAGATTATTTGCAGGAAAACCGGTTCCTGTACCGGATACATATAATGATAAAATATTGATACTTATACAACTGGATGGAGGAAATGATACACTTAATACCGTTATTCCTCTTGATCAGTATTCAAACCTTTCCAAAGTCAGATCAAATATATTAATTCCTGAAAATAAAGTATTAAAGCTCAATGATATTACGGGTTTTCATCCGGCAATGTCAGATATGAAGTCAATGTTTGACGATGGAAATTTGAATATTATCAGAGCTACGGGTTATCCCAATCCAAACAGATCACACTTCAGGTCTACGGATATTTGGATGAGTGGATCTGCAGCAGATGTTTATGAAACAACGGGGTGGATGGGAAGGTATTTTGCATTGGATTATCCCGAATATCCCGATAATTTTCCAAATGATGAGGTTGAATATCCTTTTGCTATTTCAATAGGTTCAACAGCTTCCGAAACTTGTCAGGGGAATTCCGCTAATTATAGTATAGCGGTATCGAATCCCGAGTCAGCCGGAGAATTATTTAATGGAGAGTGGGATTATATTCCTTCGAATTGTTATGGATCCGAATTATCTTTTGTCAGAGATATCGTCAGACAATCAAATGCTTATTCACAGATTGTTTCTGAGGCTTATGAGAAAGGAAATAATTTATCCGGTAAATATAATGATGATAATAAATTGGGAAATAATCTAAAAATTATAGCAAGGTTGATTTCCGGAGGATTAAACACCAAGGTTTATGTTGTTAGATTAGGTGGTTTTGATACTCATTCCGCTCAAGTGGATAGTGTGGATACTACAATAGGAAGACATGCGGAACTTTTAGAGTCTTTATCTAATGCCATTGGAGCATTTCAAGATGATCTCGAACTATTAGGATTGGATAAAAAAGTAATCGGAATGACATTTTCCGAATTTGGAAGACGAATAAAATCCAATGCAAGCTACGGAACGGATCATGGAGACGCTGTGGATGTTTTTGTTTTTGGCTCTTGTGTTAAATCGGGTTTTACCGGTCAAAATCCTATTATCAGTGATAATGTAGATAAAAAAGAAGCAATTCCAATGCAAAATGATTTTAGATCGGTTTACGGTTCACTATTAATCGATTGGTTTGGAGCAGACGAACAAGATATAAAAGATATTCTTTATGACGGTTTTCAAAAAATAGATATAGTAGGAGATTGTTCTTCTACTTCTAATAATAATATAACTGTAGCAAATGAAATATTCAAATTAAGCCCCAATCCGGCTTCTTCAATATTGAAAATAGAGTTTTCATCATTAGGCGAACACATGGAAGTGGCTATTTATAATGAATTGGGTTCCAAATTAAATATAATTGCAAATAAAAAATTTAATATGGGAATTCAGGCTATTAATGTTGATATTTCAGATTTAACTCCCGGAGTATATTATATAAGAATTTTAAGTACCAAGACACAATATACTAAAAGATTTGTTAAGATATAAGCATTAAGGCAAGCTTTGTTTAATAATTGGAAACAATATGATATTTTCCGTTTTCAAATTCATAAATAACCGGAGGATCATAAAAATCATTTATTTGAGTATAAATATCAACAGGAGTAGTTTCACGAGGGAGTTCTTTTAGATGAATAGGGAAGGAAAGTTCTTTAAATAAATATGAAATATATTCCGAACACATTAATTTTTTATCCTTGGCAAAAGATAAAACATCTTTACCGTCAATATACAAATCAAAAGTGGATAAAATAAAATTTAAACTTGATGTCTCAAATGGATAATCTTTATATTTTTTATACAATTTCAATACAGCTTTGGCAGAAGGATGAGTTATTAAAGAATCTTTAAGTTTTCTAATCCAAATACGTTTATAAAAACCGGAAATTTTATTATCGGTTGATAAAAATAGATCATCGAGTCGTGTTAAAATAACACCGCTACGTGGTTTTTTTTCTCCAATCACCGGAATAACAAAACCGTCATAATAATTATTCGTTGCGTGAGTTAATAAAATATTATTATTTTCATCTATTACTATCATGGCTGAATGTGTAAAGGGAGAAAGGGTACCTATTTGTGTCAGTTGTCCATAAAATTCTTTATTTTGAAAAAAAGCGAGATCTCCCGTATGTAATCCCAATTTTTCCAGGTCATCAACCAGACCTCTTTTGATAATATTTTTTGTGTTTGTTTGGGAAGATAATGTAATATTACTTAAAAACAAAAAAAATATCAGATTGAAATATAAAATGTTTTTTTTTAGTATAATAATCATATAATCTCTATATTAAGAATTTCAAATGTACAAAAAAGAAATAATACGGAGAAATAATGTATTTTTTTTCTGACTTTTTCATTGATACATGACAGATTTCTGTAGATAGCCGATATAAAAATTATGCTTATTTATATAATACAGTATATCCGGATTAATACTAAAACTCTTCGGCATGTATTTGTCCCGGTTCTCTACGTGAATGGTCTTTAAAACCTTCTTGGTGCAAAAGATCTTTCATAGTATTGATCATTATTGGATTTCCACATAGGAAAATATGAGAATTATTCTTTTCCGGTTTAAAACCTATTTTTTCAGAAAATTGTGGATCAACCCAGATATCCTGAATAAATCTTGTATCTCCCGACCATCCTGCAGGTTCTTTTTCAGGTTCTGTAATAGTAGGATAATAAGTAAAGTTATGAAACATTTTACTTAATAATTTCAATTCGGAAAAATATCCCAAATCCCAACTGTTTGAGGCTCCTTGTATAATTACAATTTTACCTTTTCTATGTAATGCATCAGTTCGCAACATACTCATATAAGGCGCTACTCCTGTTCCCGTAGCAATCAAGATTACATTTTGATTTTCATCTACTTGATCGAGGGTAAACATTCCCGTTGGTTTTTGGCTCATATATATTCTGTCCCCTATGTTCAAATTCCAAATTCTTGGAGTTAAAGAACCGGATCTAACCAATGAAATATAGAATTCCACATATTCATCGGTAGAAGAAGAAGCTATTGAATATGCTCTTCTTATCATTTTTTCAGGATCTTGTTTTTTGAATTCTTCTGTTGCACCGGAAATCCTCGGGAATGATCCTGGCAACCCTAATACTACAAATTGTCCGGCTTTAAACGGAGGCAAATTCCATTCATCCGGTTTAACTCTGATTATCCGCATTGATTCGGATACTTTTATTATATTTGTTATTATACTATTCAATTTAATCTCTGCCATAATGATAATTTAATTAAAACCATTTAAAGTCTAACAAAAATAGAAAAATTTTGTTCCTAACAAAAATTATTAATTGAAAATATTAATTTTAGCCCAACCTCCCTGTTTGGAATTAAGGTGACCCCAATATTAATACAATTATTTTTACAATTACCATTAAGGCAGGGTATTTTTACTTAAAACGATATTATAGACAGAGGTTTTATTTACACAATTTTTCAAATGTATCTTCAATATAACCGGGAGTACTCACAATTTTCATAAATTGTCCCATGGACAAATCAGGAAAAGAAAGAGCTATTCTATATCTGCCATGCAACATATATGCTTTATTACCTGTTACTAAAAGTTCATACGGTAAAAAAGCAGTATGTTTTGGTGATGAAACATCTATTTTTGGCATAAACAATTTTTCTCCGTCATTTCCAGTTAAAGCAACACCAAACAGAGCTATTTTTTTTTCGTTTAATTTAACGGAATATACTTTTTTAGCATTTATTGCACCGGAAGAAAGGTTTCTTTCAATTGTATTTATAGCATCGTTGTAGCTTGCAAACTCTTTTAATTCAATATTGTCTTCAAAATATGGCATACCAAACATATAATGATATTTTTTCAGGCTTGAAGGAGATAAGCCGTCTTTAGATCCGAATTCAACAAAATTGTCACCATTATATCCGGATAATGCATTATTAAATTTAGAATTGATTTTCGAATAAAAAGAAGCAACCGAATTCCATTGTTTTTGAAAATATGCTCTACCCCAGTATTCCGGATTGGTATAAGAAATCATTATTTTTCCGTTTTCATTTGTTAAAGCTACTCTCAAAGCGAGTGCAAAACCACGGAATCCTCCTGTTTTTTTAACTGCGGATATTAAATTATTATCACTTACTGCCAAGACAACTCTTTTATTTGTTGACATTGGATTGTATGAACCCAAAACTTTGAATCCTGCATTAAGAAGTTTTTCTTTAACTTCATTTTTGACTTCGGAAATATTGTGTGTGGAATAACCTGCAAGAATGTAAGGTTTTAAATTCTGAGCCTCAAGTTTGAAAATAAATAAAACTAAAAATATCACAAATGCTTTTTTCATAATTAAAATATTTTAATGCAATTATATCAAATTGGAAAATTTTCCTTGAAATGTTTTCCTTTGAAAAATTACAGTTGATTAATAAAATCGAAAAATATGTTTATTTCTTATAATTATTCTTCAACTCAAAAAAAACTTGCACTTATTTAAAATAATGATAAATTAATAAAAAATCAATTTGGTTCTTAAAATCAAAAATATTCTCAAAAGAAAGTTTTTAAATTTTAATGATTTTACGAACAGATACTAATTAAATTTTCTTATATCTTTTTCCTTTTGTCTCTTATCGTTCAAATTTTGACATTTGCTCTTTGACCTTTTGCTGAAAAAAGTTTATTTTTAATTCACATAACAAAAAAATATAGAATAATCAATCTTATGATTTGTGTTTTTGAGGGAAATGTTAAAGTCTTGGGTAAAATATTTTAAATCTAAATCACCTAATAAGAAAAATTATTCTATTTTTGTAAAGTAACTATTCCGGTAAGATGTTTTTTGATAAGACCAAATAGTATTTTTTTAATAAACAATAGGTATTTTGAATAGTTAAAATTAATAAAAATTAATAATGTGAAAAAAATAATCGTTTTATTATTGGGTATTGTTTTTCTTTTCAGCAACTGTACTTTTGATGAGTGTACTTCCAAAACCTTGTATATTGTATCTTTTGAAAATTTTATAGATAAAGTGGAAAACAACTATGACGAGTGGAATAAAGAAGACTGGGATAAAGCCGATACAAAATTTGAAAAACTCACTGAAGACTGTTATGATAAATTTAAAGAAAAATTAACAGACAGAGATAAGAAAAAAATAGTAAAATACGGAATAAAATATTCATTTTACAGAATCAGATCGGAATTATCTATGAATTTGAATATAGATAATGATGATGTTGATAATTTTTTAGATAACATTGATGAATTGGTTGATAAGGAAAAAGATGTAACAAAGATTTTAAATAAAATCAAAAATGATAAAAATTTTAAAAAAGCGACAGAAGATTTTAAAAGCGGATTGAAAAATCTCGGGAAAGGCATAGATAAATTAGGAAAAGAAATGGAAAAGATTTTTAAAGAAATGGAAAATTCTGAAAATTAAAGATGTATAACATAATCTTAGCTTTTATTACTG
>JALSPW010000295.1 GCA_026985735.1 Saprospiraceae bacterium | reverse complement strand
GTATTGAAGTAAAAAAAATATATTTATGCTTTGTATATTAAGCAATTTAGCACTATATTTGTATTATTTAACAATCAATATTAAGATAATTGGAAAATCTAAGGCTTGAACATAAGAAATTAATCAATAGGATCGATACTGATTTTAAGAGATCCTTTATGAATGTAGTACCATGGAATAACAGGATGGTTGGCATAAGGGGGTTCAGAGGAATCGGAAAAACCACAATGCTGCTTCAATACTGTAAAGAGCATTACGGGATGGCAGATGAAGCACTTTATCTCAGCCTGGACAATATATATTTCTCAGCCAATAAATTATTAGATTTCGTGGATGATTTTGTTGCTGTTGGTGGCAAACATTTATTTTTGGATGAAGTACATAAATATCCGGATTGGGCAATGGAATTAAAAAATATTTATGATAAACATCCGGATATCAAAATCACTTTTACTGCCTCTTCACTTTTGAATATTATAAATTCTCAAGCTGATTTGAGTAGACGGGCATTGGTTTTTGATATGCAAGGATTATCCTTTAGAGAATATCTCAATTTTGTTTTAAACAGTTCTTTTGATACTATTGATTTGGATACACTATTACAAAACCATATCGATATCGGATTTGAAATTTGCAATAAAATAAAACCATTGAAATATTTTAAAGATTATCTGACGACAGGGTATTATCCCTTTTTCAAAGAAGATTTACTTTTTTACCATAAAAGAATCGGTGCAATAATTAATATGATAATAGATGTAGAATTTCCTTTATTAAAAAATGTAGCCGTATCAAAGCTAAACAAAATCAAACAATTGTTATTTATTATTGCACAATCAACCCCTTTCAAACCTAATATTAGTAAATTGGCAAGAAAAATCGGAATCACAAGAAATACATTGTTGGAATATATCAATTATCTCGCTGAAACCAATATAATTAATAGATTGTATATGGAAGCTCAAGGTATCAGTTTGCTACAAAAACCCGATAAATTATACCTTGATAATACCAATTTGGCTTATGCATTGACCTTTGACAAAACGGATATGGGAAATATAAGAGAAACTTTCTTCTTAAACCAACTTAAACAAGGGCATACAATAACATATCCAAAAAAAGGTGATTTTTTAGTTGATAACAAATTCTTATTTGAAGTGGGAGGAAAGAATAAAAGCACTAAACAAATTTTAAATATTGATAAAGCATTTATTGCTGCTGACAACATGGAAATAGGTTATAAAAATAAAATACCATTGTGGTTATTTGGGTTTTTATATTGACAGGTGTCATAAATTCATTTGCAACTGAGAAATATGTGCAGAAAGTAAGTTTCAAATAAATTTGAAACGCCTTGTCTATCATTTAAAATAAAATAAAAAATTATGAAAATACTACTGGCAAATATCGGGAACAGAAATATCACCTTTCAAAACCAACCTTATTTCACTACTGTTGGGGATACGAAGAAAGTATCCTTCAGAGATTGGACGAAACAATTACTTGAGGATTATGAAAATATTAAAAACCAACTTGACATCAATATTATCAATCCATTAGTAAAAGGGAAATCTCGTGCTTTAGTAATATATTTATTTTATTCGGATCAAACTGAATATGACCCGGAAAAAACGAATAAAGATACGATTTTTGAAGCTAAATTGATGAAAAAAATATTAATTGACAAATACGATTATAAAGAAGGAGATATAAATGTAAAACATGTCGAAGCCAAAATGATTGACAATGCCGCACTGACACGATATTACAGGAAAGCCATTTTGTCCATACGCCGTAAACACAGCGATGCAACTTTTGTCGTTTGCGATGCAGGTGGAACGGCCCAACAAAAAATGGCACTCAAAATAATGGCTGAATTTATGTTTGATACTCATCAATTTGAGGTAAAATACTTGGAAGATAACAAATTGATTTCAGATGTGGATCTGGATGAATACCGCTCTATCATCAATACAGAGCAAGCGATAAAACTTTTGCACAATGGCAATTATACGGCGGCAAGTGAACTTTTGGATTATTCCGGTATTGACTCATTTCATAAGGGTAAAGATTGGAAGAAAAAGATATTTGCCCATACATATTTCAGGTTTTATGCATATACTCATTTGGCAAAAGCAAATGCAAACAGTTTGGGAAATATCAACAATATTCATTTGAAAAACTATAAAAATAAAATTCCTGACTTTGATTTGAATGATCTTGACAAGATTATAGAAAAAGGGAAAATTATCAAACTGACAGATTATTTACATAAGGCGGAATTTTTATACAATATCAAACAATACAGTCAATCCGTATTGGCATTTGCACAATTTTACGAATTCTTTTTTGATAATTATCTGGAAAAATTATTTGGTAAAGCTACTATAAAAAAAGTTCTATCAGGAGAAAACACGGCACTTACCATATTTGAAAATAAAGTAAAAGAGCTGTGTCAGGAAGAATTGAAAACATGTGAAAATCGATACAATGGATTTAAGATAATGCCTACAAGCCTAGCTATAAAATGTATGATTGCTAAAAAATCCGGTAACAAAATTATTTCGGGTATTGCAAAAACACTATCACCGCATATTGATTTTACGGATGATGGATTTGATAAAAATGGTTATATCAATAAATTGAGAAACAAAATTGCTCATAGCGGTTTGTTTTTGACGGAAGCAAATTTGAAAAAAAAGGGAAGCGCATTTTTTTATCAAGATTTGTTGCAAAATACATTAAAGATTTTTAATTTTAAAAACGGAAATCCATTTATTGAATTAAATGATATTATTGAGAAAAATCTTCGACAATAAAATGCTATGAATATATTACTTGGCATCACGGATTTTAAAGATATACTTTTTGCACAGGCTGTATTACTATTAGAAAACAAAGGTATTGATATATCCCAAATTCATTATATATGCACAAAAAAATACGATAAAATAGATAGTACAATTGCCGGATTCTATAAAAACAAAAACATTGATGTTTTTATCTCTTCAAGTTCTTCAAGCGGTAAAATAAAGAACGAAAGAGATTATGAAGCATTGGAAGAAGAAGTTTTTAAGTGGTATTTAAAAATCATATCGGGAAAAGACAACAATATTTATGCATTTATCGGTGGTGGTCACAAATATCATTCTCTTGCTTTGCAGCGTGCAGCGTTTCTATTTGGAGCAAGGGATATCTTTCACATGTTTTATGATGGCGAGCGAGGGCAAGAGCCTAAGGATATCAATGAAGTGTTGGAGGCTATAAAAAACAAAAAACTGCTTTATGCTTCATTTGGTGAAGAAACAGGATGGCCTGCACTCAAATATCTCAATAGTAATTCCGATAATATACGCAAAGACATACTTTCCATTACCGGAGCGATAGCAAGTCGCTCTATCAAACACGTCAATGAGTACCCATTTGAGTGTATCAATCTTTTGCCTGCTAAGGCTATAGAATGGTTGGAAGCACCTTTGACTAAAAAGGATAAAGAGTGGATATTGAATTTACCCAAAACAGAACTCCATTGTCATCTCGGTGGATTCGCTACACACGGAGAAGGTTTGGACAGTGTTAGAAAAGCAGCATCCGGTAAAATTCCAGATAAAAAAAGCATACCATATCCTGACAATTGGCCGTTACCTGATAAGACTATTGACCTCAAAAATTACATGAACCTAGGAGACAACAACGGTAGTTATATACTGAAAGATGAGGGTTGTTTGGTCAGACAATGCGAACTACTGTATGATCATTTTACGGATCAAAACATACGGTATGCCGAAGTTCGTTGTTCTCCATTCAATTATGCCAGTGATGATATGACAGGTATCGAAGTGTTGAATGTGATACGCGATACTTTTAATAATAAAATGTCGGAAGCAAAGCAAAGTAATATTAGATGGTGTCATGTAAATCTAATCATTATTGCCACGAGAAAACCAAATGAAGATAAGATTAGTATCATAAAGCATATCGGTTTGGCAACTGCAGCTGCGGAGCAGAGCAAAACAAGAGGCAGGTGCAAAGTCGTAGGTGTCGACCTTGCCGGATATGAACATAAAGAAACCAGAGCCTCCTATTTTGAACAAGATTTTGAACCTATTCATAGGGCGGGTGTGGCAATCACCATTCACGCAGGAGAAAACGATGAAGCGGAAGGAATTTGGCAAGCGGTATTCAAGTTAAATACGCGCCGTATCGGGCATGGTCTCCGCTTGTATCAATCCAAAGAATTACAACGCTCAGTTGTCGATAGAAAAATAGGAGTTGAAATGTGTCCCTATGCCAATTACCAAATCGTAGGATTTAGCCCGATGAAAAATCACGAAACGGAATATCCGCTTTTAAAATATCTGAATGCCGGTGTGCAAGCCTGTATAAATACTGACAATATCGGTATTAGTAAAGCCTCACTTACAGACAATTTTATGCTTTTACCCAAACTTTTGCCCGATATTACCCGTATGCAGGTTCTTAGATTGATCAGAAATGGTTTGGAGCAGAGTTTTATTGACAATTCATTTAGAAATGCCCTGATACGGATTTTTAATGAAGATATATTTAAACTGATTTTTTATCACAAACAATAATTAAACAGAATGTTACTTTATACTTACATCACATCGGCAATTATCATTATTACAAAGTTTTTTGATGCCTGGACTACCGTCAGAGGTATCACTCATCCCGGTCAAGAACGCAATCAATTAGTATCCGGCTTGATGAGTAAATTCGGTATCAAAGCCACCATTTTCGTATTGATGATTTTCGTTATTATTATTGTATCAATTTCCCAATATATGATAGTTTGTTGTATGCAGACCAATTGGATAATGATACCGTATATAATAATGGGATTATTTTTAAGTTACACGAATTTGGCAGTTGCACATTCCAATTATTTTCAACGACACAATGCATTTACAAGATGGCTATCACGTCAGAGAAACTACAGATACCGGGGATAAAGGCAGAAAGGCTGAATGCTAAGGTTAAAGGATAAAGTGCAAAGTGCAAAGGCAAAAGTTCAAAGTTCAAAGTTCAAAGGTCAAAGTTCAAAGGAAAAAGTTTGGAAGATAAAAGACAAAAGGAAAAAGATAAAAGTAATCAACGCAAATAGGCTTCGCAGTTGTGTATTATCTTTGCAAAAAATGCTGATAAAGGATTATTCCAAAAAAATGAAATAAAATGAAAAAATTTGATCTTTTGATAGATAAATACGGAGTAGGATTATCGGTAAAAGACGGACAATTTCACATTAGGCACAAAGATTCGAGGCAGACTATTCCCGTATCAAAAATAAGAACCATAGCATTGACAAAGACTACCAATATAACGGGGTCAGCTATCAAATTGGCATTAGACAATGAGATAGATATTTCATTTATAGAGCGGGACGGAATGCCTTTTGCACGTATATGGAACAGCAAATTTGGTTCTATCACAACCATACGGAGGCATCAATTGGCATTTTCCCAATCCATTGACGGTAGTAAATGGATAAAAGAGGTAATAATAATGAAGATAAAAAATCAAATGGGCATGGTATTCAAAATATCAAAAGAGACAGGCAAACAAGGACCGTATATCAGCAGACTAAGAGAGAAGTTTTCAAAGTATTTATTAAAAATTTCTTCGAGCAATGACGTAGATAGCTTAGACCTTGCCAATCAACTAAGAGGTTGGGAAGCCAATGCATCAAAGTTATATTTCAGAGCATTGAGCTACAATCTTCCTCAGGAATTTCAATTTGAAAAAAGGAGCAAACGTCCTGCATTGGATCCTTTCAATGCCGCATTAAATTATTGTTACGGTATATTGTACAACAAGATAGAAGGTATGATGATCAGATCCGGATTGGATCCGCATATTGGCATATTTCACAAAGACAGATACAATCGTCCTGTACTTGTATTTGATGTAATAGAAATATTCCGTCATTGGGCTGAATATCCTGTTATGGAAGCATTTATAAGCAATATCATGAGGAAAGAACATTTTGAGATCCAAAAAGAAAGAGTATTTATCACACCACCAGGAAGAAAAATCATCATAGAATTGTTTTTTTCCTATCTCAATGAGCGGGTGGAATGGCAGGGAGAGCGAACCAAGAGGATATTGCATATAAAAAACTATACTGATAATTTTGCTAATAAAATGAAAAATTATAAACTAAATGATAACAAAACTAGCGGTATATAGACGGGAAATGGAAAATCGGGAGCAATTGATTTTTCAATCCAAACTCAAATCAAAATTGTTTGAAACGATTATTGAAAAAAATGACAGTAATAATGCATGGATCCCTGATTTTGAGACTTTATTTGAAATATTGCATAAAAACTTTGAAAATCCAAGAGCTATGAATTGTTTTATATTTTATGACATAGAAGATAACCGGCTGAGGGTACAAATTGCAAAATATTTATTGAGGAAAGGGGCACAAAGAATACAAAAATCCGTATATTTGGCCAATATTAGTAAAAAGATATATAAAGAGATCTTTGATACTTTGACAGAATTGGAAGCGGTATTTGGTGAGCGTGACAGCATATTTATGGTACCTATAGGCGAATATCATTTGGCAGAGATGAAAATGGTAGGCAAAGATGTGGATATGAGTTTTTCCAGGTCAAGTCAAAATGTAATCTTTATTTAAAATGTTAATAAAATGTTAATATATATAGAAAATCATATAAATAGAATAGATAATCAAATGAAAAATAGTAATTTGCGAAAAATACATCTTCGAACCAAT
>JALSPW010000294.1 GCA_026985735.1 Saprospiraceae bacterium | reverse complement strand
TTGGTTCTGTCGGAGCAATACTTGGCAGGTTTGGATTTGGAAATAAGATAGATGGTAATAAAGATAGAATAATACAACTCAATAAGTCAAGAAGAATAATTGAAAAAGCAATTTTTAAAAAAGTCAATATAAATAACAAGGAAGAGTATTTGGCTAATCATTTAATTAATAATCTTGATACTTTAGGTAAATGGGCAAGTGTTTCATGGTATAAAAAACCGTTTTCCAAACCGAATCCGCTTAAGGGGTTTCATTTTATTTCGGATAATATTGCTATGTTTGGAGATACTGCAAACAGAGCATTGAAAGAAATATATCACCATTTGATAGGGAGTAAAAAATTTGAAGGTATGATGACTAACGGATATGATGAAGATAGCGGTATTTTATATATTTCCGTTACTACACATAATCCTGTATTGTCAATAGAATTAACCAATTCGATATTTGATAATCTAAGTGCGTTTTACATTGAAAAAACAGTGGAAAAACAAAAAGCCACATATGAAATAATCAAAACCAAAACAGATTCCATTTTGAATTTATTAAAGAAAAAAGAAGTCGAATTAGCTGTTTTTGAAGACAGATCGCATGGACTTTTTAGCAGTAAGTCCAAGTTGAAAGAACTCAGATTAAAAAGAGATGTTCAAAAATTGTCTTTAATGTATGGTGAAAGTATAAAAAATCAGGAAATTGCAGATTTCGCAGTAAAAAACAAAACCCCTTTTGTGCAGGCTATTGATCGACCGTTGTATCCTTTGAAAGGAGAAAAGCCATCCACTGTAAAATCTTTTATATTAGGAGGTTTATTGGGTTTGTTTTTAGGAATGATTTTTATTGTTGTCAGAAAAATCTATAAAGATGCAATGTCTTTATAAATAAATATAATAATAATAATAAATAAAAAAATAAAATATGAAATTGCAAATGGTAGACCTTTTAGGTCAGTATAAAAAAATAAAAAACGAAATAGATAAAGCGGTTATGGATGTAATGGAATCTTCCGCTTATATCAATGGACCAAAAGTACATGAATTTCAAGCTAATCTTGAGAAATATCTAGGTGTGAAACACGTCATTCCTGTTGCCAATGGTACTGATGCATTGCAAATAGCATTGATGGGGCTGGGTTTAAAACCGGGAGATGAAGTTATTGTTCCGGCATTTACTTATGTGGCTACCGCCGAAGTAATAGCCTTATTGGGTTTGACTCCGGTGATGGTGGATGTTGATCCCGATACATACAATTTGACCGGAGATATTTTCGAAAAAGCCATTAGCTCCAAAACAAAAGCTGTGGTTCCCGTACATTTGTTCGGACAAACAGCGGATATGGAAGAAATCATAAAAATAGCAAAAAAACACAATATTGCTGTCGTTGAAGATAATGCTCAAGCTATCGGTTCTGTTTATACCTTTAGTGACGGAACAAAAAAACAAGCCGGAACTATTGGGGATATTGGGACTACATCATTTTTCCCGGCAAAAAATCTCGGAGCTTTTGGTGATGCAGGAGCTATTTTCACCAACGATGATGATTTGGCCGGTAAAATGAGAATGATAGCCAATCATGGACAAAGCAAAAGATATTATCACGATAGAATAGGTGTTAATTCCAGATTGGATTCCATTCAGGCTGCTATTTTGGATGTGAAACTAAAATATCTTGATGACTATGCAAATGCTAGAAGAAAAGCTGCGGATTATTATAATCAGGCTTTTAGTGAAATAGCAGAAATTCAAATTCCTGTCAGAAGCATTAATTCAACACATGTATTTCATCAATATACGCTTAGAATAAAAAACGGCAAAAGAGATGAACTAAATAAATACCTCAATTCAAAAGAGATACCCAATAATATTTATTATCCCGTGCCACTGTATGAACAAGAAGCTTTTAGCCATCTGGCAGGGGCTGTTGAATTTTTACCCGTAACCGATATGTTGTGTAAAGAAGTAATATCCTTACCCATACATACTGAAATGACGGAAGAGATACAGAATATTATCATTGATGCAGTTAAAAGTTTCTTTTAGTTGTTTTGTAATTTAAATGATTTTAAGGACATATACAAATTAGTAACTTATGATTAGTGTTCTGTATTTTGTGAGTAGCAATTTTCTTGAACTTACTTTTCCCGGGTAATACCTGTTTTTTTATTTTTTAATGCAGCATTTTTGTTGTTAAGTGTATCTAAATTATATATAGATATATACCAATATAGTGTTTGGTAAATTGCTAACAATAAAATTTTATTAAAATGAATAAATCTTTTACCTTTTTTACTATTTTCATCCTGTTTTTTTTCTTTTCTGCACAAGCGGATAATAATCCTGACAATTTAAAGAAAACTTCAATCGAAAGTAGCAATATAAACATATTGCCTTGGATAAAAAATTCTGGTCAATACAACAATAAAATTGCTTTTGTTACAAAAACCAGTGTTGCGGATATTGCGATTTTAAAAAACGGAAACATAGATTATTTTGTCAATACCGGCTCATCTGAAAGTTTTCATTTCACAGAGGTTTTATTAAGGCAAAACAAAGAAGACATAGGTATTACCGGAAAAGATATTTCACATACAAAATTCAATTTTTTAAAATCAAATAAAAATCGTGATTTCACTAATATTTCTGCATTCAATACTGCTGATTACGGAGAAATATATGAAGGTATAAATTTGAATATTAACATAAGGGCCAATAATATAGAAAAAGTATTAAAAATAGCTCCCGGATCAAATCCTGATTTAATTAGATTCAAAATAAAAGACATAAAAGAAATGTGTGAAAATGAAGAAGGCGAATTGCAATTGGAAATAAAGAATAAAATAATTTCTTTTACAAAACCAATTGCATGGCAAGTGATAAAGGGAGAAAAAGTGAAAATTCCGGTTAAATATAATATAAAAGGGGATTTTGTATATGGATTTAAAGTCGGGAAATATAATCCTCAATATATGTTATATATCGATCCCTTGCTATCTTCAAGTTTTATCGGTGGAAGTCAATTTGATTTTGCTGAAAAAGTTGTAGTCGGGAGTAATGGAAATGTATATATCGGAGGAATTACCTCATCCCCGGATATTCCTGTTACCGATGGAGCTTATGACGAAACCTATAATGATACTACGGATATTTTTATCGCTATGTTTAATTCCGATCTTTCCGATTTGGAGATGTGCACATATATTGGAGGAAGTGATTTGGATATTTTGAAGGATATGAAATTGGATACTGCCGACAATGTTTATTTTATAGGCAGAACGGAATCCAAAGATTATCCTGTAACCTCAAATGCTTTTGATACTATTTTCAATGGCTCTGCAAATACCGCCTACGGAGATATGATAATTTCATGTTTGAATAGTAAATTGACCGGGTTAAAATATTCTACGTTTGTGGGGGGTGACAGGGATGATATTGCTATTGCATTTGATTTTGATATGGAAAATAATCTTGTGGTAACAGGTATTTCCGAAACAGGTATTTTGTCAGTAGGTCCCCAATCATATAGTGATACCAAGGATTTTGTTTTCTTTAAAATGGATAATAATTTACAAAAAATATTAGCTTCCAATAGTATCCAGACAGACAGTCTTACCGTTCCAGTTGATTTGGTAACCAATTTTTATATGGCACAAAATGTTTTTATCACAGGAACAACTGCAGATCCTTCATTTCCGGTAACAGCTGGTTCTTTTTCAGATACTCTTACGGGAGGAACGGATGTTTTTATAATAAAGTTATCCGATGATCTTTCGGTATTGGAAGCATCGACTTTTGTGGGTGGCAGAAATCAAGAAACACCGTCCGATTGTTTTAACTTTTATGGAAGTATTTATGTTGCAGGAACAACAAATTCAATTGATTTTCCAACAAAAACTTTTGCTTATGACACAATTACAAATAAATTCTCCGGCAAGGAAGATGCTTTTGTATTTATGATCAATAATACCTTAAGTGATATTTATTATTCAAAGTATGTAGGTGGAAGTGATATTGATATTGCCGGTGAATTGTATGTATATAATGAAGATATTTTTTTATCGGGAACAACATATTCACAGGATTTTCCTGTATTTTGCAATTCTTATGACAATTCATACAATTCAGGAGCAGATGGTTTTTTAATAAGATTATCACCTGAGTTTATATTGTTGAATTCTACGTATATAGGAGGAACGGATAATGATTTTTGTTATTCTATCGCACCGGATTTAATCGGTAACATATATACGGCAGGATTTACAAATTCAATTGATTTTCCGGTTTATTCCGGATATGATAATTATTATAACGGAGATGGAGCAGATGGATTCGTTTTAAAAATGACTTGGGAAATGGATAAGCCGTATCCATGTTGTTCCGGCATTTTATCTCCAATTCCGTTTTCTACAAATTTGCCATTGGATTTCAAAATAGAATGGGAAAAGGCACGTGGAGCTACTGGATATTATTTTTCAGCAGGAACATCACAAGACAGTTTTGATATTGTGTATCATCAGGATATGCATTCTACTAGAAATTATATTTTATCCGGATTAAGTTGTGGAGATACCGTCTATGTAAAAATCAATCCTTATAATGATTACGGTATAAATAAAAATTGTGAAACGGTATGGTTTATAACCCATGAACCTTTTCACCAAGAAGATAATATATCAATATGTGAAGGAGACAGTATAGAATGGCAGGGTGAAATTTATAAAGATTCAGGAGTATATGTAAAAAATTATTTTGATATTTATGATTGTGATAGTATTTATACTTTGGTTTTGGATGTTAATCCGGATTATTATGAATTTGAAGAAAAAGATATTTGTGATGGAGAGACTTATTTTTGGCAGGGGCAGAATTATTCAAATACAGGAACATATATTAAAAATTATAGCACGATAAATGGATGTGACAGTATTTTTGAATTGAAATTAAATGTTAATCCTTCGTATATATTTTCAGATGAAACATCTATATGCAAAGGAGATACTTTTGAATGGCAAAATTATACATTGACTTCGGGAGGAACTTATAGTGCGCAATATGAGACTGTAAACGGATGTGATAGCACATACATATTAGATTTAACAATACTTCCGTCTTATGAATTTCACGATACGGCTTCAATATGTGAAGGAGATGTTTTTGAATGGCACGGACAAGGGTATTCATCCCCAGGAAATTATCAAAAAAAATATACGACAGTAAACGGATGTGACAGCATTTATTATTTGAATTTATATCTAAATGCCAATTACAATATTGTTGAAGAAGCAATAATATGTTCGGGAGATACTATGGAGTGGCAAGGTATGACATTAGATAGTTCCGGTACATACTATGCTTCATATACAACTATAGCGGGTTGTGATAGTTTTTATACTTTGAATTTAAGTTTTTTGCCCGCTTATGTATTTGAAGAAGAAGCCGAGATATGTTCGGGAGATACTATGGAGTGGCAGGGTATGACATTAGATAGTTCCGGTATTTATGTTGTTGAATATAATACGGTTGAAGGTTGTGATAGTCTATATCAGCTTGATTTGTCGGTATTGCCGGAATATTATTTTGAAGAAGAAGCAACACTTTGTGAAGGAGATACACTGGAATGGCAAGGTATCAATATTGACAGTTCGGGAATATATATTGCAGAATATGAAACCACGGCTGGTTGTGATAGTCTATATCAAATTTATGTAGAAGAAATAATTATTGATAATACGGTTACACAACAAGGGGATACTCTGTTTGCCGTTACGGACAGTACAGCTACATATCAGTGGGTAACTTGTCCCGATTTTGATACTATACAAGGTGCAAATGAACCTGTATATATTACCGTGGAAAGCGGAGAATATGCGGTAATAATCGAACAAAACGGATGTTCGAAAATATCGGAATGTCAAACTGTTGTAAATTCGGGAATTGAAAGATTAAATAAACCGGAAGTAACAATATTTCCAAACCCTGTTGACAAGCGGTTTTTAACAATATCAATTGACGATTTTGCTAAAGTAAAAACAATTTCACTATATAATATTTCAGGAAAAAAAATAAAAACAATCGACAAAATCGGTAAATTAAATAAAATAGATGTGGAAAAATTGGCTTCCGGATTGTATTTTATACGTATCAATGCAAAAAATACTATCATTAATAAAAAAGTTATTATTTTAACGAAATAACGGGAGTTTGGAAAAAGGATATGGATATAGCGTAAGAATAAAAAATAAAACAGATGAATGAATTGCATAATATTTCATATCTTTAAAATATTCTAATAAATTGATAATAAATGTATTATAAAATTTCTATAGCTATGTAACCGCTTCGCTGTCACATGAATTTTTTTAAACATACTTCTTTGTGAAATTTATGTTTAATAAAACTTTAAAGATATGAAATAAAAAATATAATACACGGACATAGATGAAGTTTTTGTACCCGAAAACCATACTTGCGGTTACCACGGCTCCATACTATCTAAATATTCATCACATAGTGATTGAAGAAAATCAATCACGCCAAACAAACTTTTGATTGATGAATACAATGGATAAAACCGTCAAGTGTAAATCTTGGTACTTCGACGCGGGATGCCGGATCATTAAGAGAAGTAATACCGATAACCTGTATGAAAATCTGCGTCGATACCAACATAAGAACATAAATATATAGTTCTGCAAAGATCCAAATACAACATCGCAAAAAGTGCCAAAAAAGGGGTGCTAATATACCATAAGACACAGGTCAAATGGACTTTATGTTAATGT
>JALSPW010000293.1 GCA_026985735.1 Saprospiraceae bacterium | reverse complement strand
ACTTTATGGACAGACACTATTTAATCTATCCCATTTTTTTGTTTTTTTAGACTTTATATATGTGAATTGTAAATTAATTTTATTATAATTGTTCATAGAATTAAGTATATTTTCAGGATTTTTAAAAGTAACATTATATAAAAAGAATAACAACCTTTAATATATGACTTATAAATTTTACTATATTATTACAATATTAGTATCTTCCGTTTTTTTATTTAATATAAATGCACAAGAACTGATAAGATATGATAAGAAGAAGAATATAGCAAAAGTACATTATAATAAATTTCTAGCTGGTGTCCACCATAAACTCTATAAAAAAGTCCCTGATTATCCTAAAATTGGCTCTTATTCTCCTACTTCATATGGATTACAAGGTGTAAAATCCGGAACAGGTGTATGCAATTATATATATATATTCCAACTTCAGGTTTATTAGAATCCGGACATCAATATCATCTATCTATCACAGTAAAACTTGCTGATAATTATAACTATATGCCATATTATCGCAAGTATTTCGGCATAGCAATATCCTCGGATTTATTTGAAAATAATTTTGGACTTTGGGCTAAACATTTTATTCCCTTAAATATACAAACCGGTGGATAATTAACAACTGTTGAGTTGGAATTTAGACCTCTATGCACTTCAAAATATATTATTATGGGTGTTTTCCAGGGTCCAACCATGGGAGACCCGATAGGTTTTGCTAATTTGTATAATTTTGAATTATATTCTTTAATCATAGAAAAGTCAAAAAATCCGGATAGCGATTTTTACTATCTATGCGATGGATTTGAAGAAAAAAAATTAAATAATAAATGGAATGTATCTTATAGTACCGATACTATCTTTTTTGATAGTGGCTCGGCCAATATAAAACAACAATATTATAAAATACTTGATTCATTACCAAAAAAATTGAGAACAGTACAAGACCTTGTATCACTTTATGCATATACCGATAAAAAAGGTAAAGATAGTGACAATAAAGAATTGGGTGCGGCACGTAATAATTCAGTACGAAATGAATTGTTAAAGAGAGGAATAGATTCTACAAGAATATTAATGACCAATTATGGAGAGACAAAATCATCCGGTAAAATTTCTCAAAAAAACAGAAGGGTTGAAATTGATGTTAATCTTGGTAAATTATATCAAAAATATTATACGGAAGCATTAAAGTTTACCCAAAAAGGCAATTATGGTGCAGCAAATAGAGCGATTAAAACGTAGATGCGTTTGGTTCCTCCTAATCAGGCAGTTTATGCATTATTTGATTGTTGGGGAAATGGAAAAAAAGCAAGCATGTTTAAAAAAAAATTGACTCAAAGAATACAAAAAAAATTTTATAAAAATAATACGTTAAAATTTATTCTTGATTCTCTATACTGCGAAAACATTAAAGGAGAAGGATTAGGATGGTATATTACGACAAATTGTCTTCCGTCTTATGAGAATGACTGCAGTTTTAACACATCTTCAAAAAGAACATCACACTTGATACAAATTGCCGATAGTATATATTCAAAATTAGGGTTTCCTTCAAAAGAGAAAGTTGAAAAACGCTGTTCAAATGTTCTACCCGATATAATACTCAAAAATAATAACATAAGCAATTTGAAACGATACTTACCAATATTTAAAAAAGCATGTGAACAGCAACAGATAAAATGGAAATATTTTGCTATGCTTTATGACAAGATAAATGTAAAACATACGGGATTTCAACGATATGGTACACAAACAATGATAAATATCAAAGGGGAAATGATATTTATTAATCCGATTGAGGATATACATAAATTGAATGAATATCGAAAACAAATGAAATTAGTCCCCTATCCGGAAAATGTGACTGAAAAAACAATAATCAACCAAAAAAAATTAGATACTACTTTGGTTTATACCCTCAGTGAAATTTATCCGTCAGATCAAAGATATAGAAACAAAACTCATGAAATAGAAGAGAAATACGGTTATGATTCCGATACGTTAAACTCTTTATGGAAAATTATCCGTACAACAGATTCATTGAACCAAATACAGGTACGGAAAATTTTGGACAAAAGAGACTGGTTAAGTTCAAAATAATAGGTTATCAAGGAAACGAAGCCTTGTTTTTAGTGATACAACACGCAGACTTAGCAATGCAAATAAAATACTTACCGATGATGAAAGAAGCGGTCAAAAAAGGAGATGTTCCGAAAAGTGAATTGGCATTACTGGAAGACAGGATACGAATAGCTCAAGGCAAAAAGCAAATCTACGGTAGTCAAATAGGTAGAAATCCACAAACAGGAAAATATTTTGTAAAACCAATAATCGAACCGGAAAAAGTAAATAACCGCAGGGCAAAAGTAGGATTACAACCTATTGAAAAATATGTTAAACACTGGGGAATAAATTGGAATATCAAAAAGCATACGGGATTCTGAATGTAATATAAATTTTTATTATATTTTTGAGCAATAAAAATTTTAAACAAATGAAATCACTAAATCTTATAACTGAATTAAAAAAATATACTTCGGAAAAACGTAAAACTTCAAATGAATGGTTTTTTAAAACCGGTAAGGGCGAATACGGTGAAGGAGATAAATTTATAGGGATTTCTATGCCGGACATTCGTAAAGTAGTGAAAAACTTTATGAAACTGGAATATTCCGAGATAAAAAAACTTTTAAATTCTCCAATCCATGAAATCAGGATGTCGGGAGTTTTGATTTTAACTGAAAATGCCAAAAAAGCAAATAAAAACAATAAAAATAAAGAGCTCAAACGAATAACGGATTTTTATCTTAAGCATAAAAACAGTATTAACAACTGGGATTTGGTTGATGTTTCATGTCACTATATTGTAGGAACTGCCATTTTAAAAGGACTTTATGAATTACAATTATTGGATAATCTAAGTATTTCTCCAAGGATGTGGGACAGAAGAATAGCTATAGTGTCTACCTTCACATTTATAAAAACAGGAGATATATTCCCAACAATAATACTCGCAAAAAAATTCTTTAATAATAAGGAAGACCTTATGCATAAAGCGACAGGTTGGATGCTAAGAGAAGCATGGAAAAAAGAACCTGTAATAATTGAACGTTTCCTATTGGAAAATTACAAGAACATACCGAGGACAACACTTAGATATGCAATCGAAAGAATGGAAGAAACAAAACGTAAAGAATTTTTATATTTTAAAGCATGATAAAAACTCATTTACAACTATAAGGTAGCAAATATAGTTGTATGTAAGATAAACACTCAACCTGACCGTTACACTATTTTTTATTTTTTTACGTTATTGCTATCATAATTAAAATACAACAAAATGAAACGGATTTTTTTTATTTCACTTTTATTTCTTTTTTTATTTTCATCCTGTAATTCAGGTCCCAGAAAAGCATTAATTGAAACAAACTTTGGCAATATTGTTGTTGAATTATTTGATTCCACCCCTCAACATAGAGACAATTTTATCAAATTGGTGAAACAAGGTTTTTATGACAGTTTATTATTTCATAGGATAATTAACGATTTTATGATACAAGGAGGAGACCCTGATTCTAAAAATGCACCTTTATCAAAAAGATTAGGTGCAGGTGGTCCGGGATATACCATTCCTGCAGAAATTGGAGCTTTGCATTACAGAGGAGCATTAGCTGCAGCGCGTAAAGGAGGGCCGGCAAACCCTGAAAAAAGATCATCAGGATCACAATTTTACATTGTACAAGGTAAGAAAAATTTAACACGAGAAGATATTGAGAAAGCATCGAAGTATACTAATATGAATTATACTCAAGAACAAATTGATAAATATCTTAAAAATGGTGGGTATCCTTTTCTGGACAATAATTATACTGTTTTCGGTAAAGTGATTGAAGGAATGGATGTAGTAGATAAAATTGCCAAAACCAAAACAAGTTTGTATGACAGACCGGCTGAAGATATTATCATGAAAATATCTTTATTGAATTAATTTTTTTATTTTTGTCAAGGATTATATTTTACCACTACCGAAATAAAGAAATAAAATATTTCTTTTTGTGTGAACTATTTCAAAAATTATATCCAATTCGGTAGAATTACATAAAATATTTAATATGAATATAAAATATTTATACTTTATTGTTTTTATTTTAATTGTATTAGCTTCATGTAACCGGCCTGTGGCTAAATTCGTTATTAAAGAAAAGAAAGAATTAAATGCTCCGGCTAAAGTGAAATTTTTAAATAAATCGATAAAAGCAAATTCTTATCACTGGAACTTTGGAGATAATGATACATCCAATATTGAAAATCCTGAACATAAATATATAATGTCGGGGAATTATACGGTTGAATTAACAGCAAAAAAAGATAAAAAATCCAATACAACCAAACAAAAAATTCATATCAAACCACCTGAAAAATGTTTGGTACTGATACAAACCCCTTATGGTGATATGTTGGCTGAATTGTATGACAACACTCCAAAACACCGGGATAATTTCACTAAATTGGCAGATGAAGGTTTTTATGACGGATTGCTATTTCACCGGGTAATAAACGGATTTATGATACAAGGAGGAGATCCCGGTTCCAAAAATGCTACTAAAAATAAACGATTGGGTTCCGGAGGTCCCGGATATCAAATAGATGCGGAATTCAATCCTGAAAATATTCACATCAAAGGTGCATTAGCAGCTGCCCGTATGGGAGATGCCGTTAATCCGGAAAAAAAATCAAGCGGTTCACAATTTTATATCGTACAAGGAAATAAGCTTACTGAAGCACAATTAAAACAAATAGAAAACAGGAAAGGAATTCATTATACCGAGGAACAAAAAAAATTGTATATGGAAACCGGAGGAACACCTTTTTTAGATATGGACTATACGGTTTTCGGTAGGGTTATTGAAGGTTTGGATGTAATAGATAAAATCGCAAAAGCAAAAACAGGACAAGGAAACCGTCCTGTAAAAGATATTTGGATGAAAATAAAAGTTATTAAATAGATTATGGAGATTTTAGGATTAGATATAGGAGGCACAGGTATAAAAGGAGCTATAGTTGATACCGATACGGGTAATTTAATAACCGAAAGATATAGACAACTGACTCCACAACCGTCAACTCCGGATAATATTGCTATGGCCATAAAAGAAATTGTTAAAAAACTTAACTATACAAATGATATTATAGGCATGGGTTTCCCTACATTGATCAGACACGGCATTGCGCAATATGCTACCAATATTGATAATTCGTGGATTGGTGTTGATATAGGTAAAAAACTGGAACAATTAACAGGGTACAAATATTATGTAGCCAATGATGCTGACACTGCAGGATTGGCAGAAGCTGTTTTCGGAAGTAAAACAATTGAAAAAGGTTTGGTGATATTCTTGACCATTGGTACAGGTATAGGTTCCGCACTGATTTTTGATGGAAAATTGATTCCGAATTCCGAATTGGGAAAAATTCAATTTAAAAATATGGAAGCGGAAAAATATGCATCAAATAAAACAAGAAAAGCAAAAGATATGAGTTGGAAAACATTTGGAAAAAGGCTTAATGCATATTTAAAATATCTTGATATGCTTTTTTCACCTCAAATGTTTATTCTCGGAGGAGGTGTCTGCAAGAAAATGGATAAATATCAAGAATATATAAAAATTGATGTTCCGGTAGTACAATCGGAATTTCTAAATGCTGCCGGTGTAATCGGAGCTGCTTATTTTGCAGCAGAAGAAATAAAATCAAAACAATTGAATACTGAGAAGTAAAGACTGAGCCGGGGGCTTCTTAATTCACAATGGGGTCAGTTGTTATAATCATAGTATTACAGTAGCAAATCATCAATAATTTCAATAATCTTTTCTTTCAACCTTTTTGAAGCAAGATCAAGATTATTCATAAAATCCATCGATGTTTTTTCGGGTTCGTCAATAAAATCGGTTATTGCTTTAATAGCTATAAAATCTATATTATACAATTGACATACCCAAGCTATTGCTGCTGCTTCCATTTCTTTGACTTCCACATCATTCTCCTGCATTATTTTAAGATCATTTTTATTCAGGTCAAATGCATCACCGGTAGATATAATCCCTTGTTTCAGTTTAAACTTTTTAGCAAGCAAATCACTATTTATAACATTATAATTTCCAAACCCGTACTCTCTGTATCCGCCCGGAAGCGAAATCCTTCTATCATGATACAAAACTCTATCTTTTGAAATATACACATCACCTATTTTTGCATTTTTAGATTTAAAACCTCCCGCTGTTCCACAATTAATAACAAGATCCGGTGAAAAATTATTGATAACTACAAAAGTATTTAAGGTAGCTGCCTGAGAGCCAATATTATCTATTCCATATTCCTGTGATTGTCCGCTTAAAGATAACAACAACGATTTATCTTCATTCGCATAAACATCAATGGGATTGTAAAAACCGATTTTTTTTAACCTAAAATATTTTATCAGTGGCAATGCTTCCTGTTTCATTGCCATTAATATTGCAATTTTATTATATTTCATAAATATTTTCCTACTTTATCACAAAAATTAAAAGTAACTTATATTTTTTAAAAAATAAGGTTGTTATCCAAAGAAATATATAAAATCTGATATGTAATAAAATAGTTTATTATATTTGATTATTATTTTTTCTTATTGGTATTGATCCCAAATAGAGTATATAAAGGACAAAAACCTATCAAAGTGGTAAATAATAATATAATACCTATTATTAACAATACCATAGCTAATGTTCCGGTGATAATACTAAAAGCGTATAGTATTAAGATAACAAGTGCAATAAGGATTCTAATCCATTTGTCGGTAATTCCAATATTTTTTTTCATAATACAAATTTTTAATTAATAATTGCTAAAATAATATATATTTTTCAGAATATCAACGCTTTTACCAAAAAAAATACTTTACTTGAATGATTTTCCTTTATTTATTATTTCTTGGATGAAATTTAATTATTGTTTTTTTAAGATAATCCGTATCCAAATGTGTGTATATTTCAGTTGTTATGATTGATTCGTGTCCCAGCATTTCCTGTACGGCTCTCAAATCAGCTCCCCCTTCGACCAAATGAGTTGCAAAAGAATGTCTAAATGTATGCGGACTGATATTTTTCTTTATACCTGCAAGTTGCGAAAGTTCTTTAATAATATAATATATCATTATTCGTGAAAGTTTTCTTCCTCTTCGATTTAAAAATAAATAATCTTCATTACCTTTTTGGATATTGATTTTGGAACGATAATTCTTGATATAAATATCTATATTTTTAATAGCTTCAACAGCTATAGGAATGATTCTTTCCTTATTATTTTTGCCAATGACTTTAATAAATTCAATATCGGGAAAATAATTTGAAATTCTAAGATTTATCAGCTCACTAACCCTTAGACCGCAAGCGTACAATGTTTCAATTATTGCCTTATTTCTATGTCCATGATCTTTGCTTAGATCTATAGCATTCAAAATACGATCGATTTCTTCATAATTAAGAACATCCGGAATTTTTCGTCCTATTTTTGGTCCTTCAAGCAATTCCGTCGGATCATCATCGATTATATCTTCCATCATTAGATATTTATAAAAAGCTCTTATCCCCGATATTATTCTTGCCTGAGATCTTTCGGCTACGCCAAGACTATTAATCCAAATAATAAAATCTCTAAGATTTTTAAACTCAATAGATACCGGTGAGATATCAAGTTTAAAAATATGCAAATACTCCACCAATTTATAAACATCCCTGATATACGCCTCTATTGTATTTCTGGAAAGAGATCTTTCCAACATCAAATATGATTTGAATCCTTTTATGGAAGAATTCCAATCCATTAATGAGAAATTTTTTGAGGATTATCGGTTAAATAACTTTTCCAACCGGAATATTTTTTACCTGTTTTCAACACACTTGACAGTTGGTTGAAATGACACATTGCAGCACCCAAAGCATCGGTAGCATCAAGAAATCCGGCTTCAATTTTTATTTTCAATATATTTTGTAGCATAGCGGCAACTTGTTCTTTTGAAGCATTCCCGTTACCTGTTATAGACTGTTTGATTTTTTTTGGAGAATATTCGGTGATATTCAATCCCATAGTTATACCGGCAGCAATAGCCACTCCCTGAGCACGTCCCAATTTTAGCATAGATTGGATATTTTTACCATAAAAAGGAGCTTCAATTGCCAATTCAGAAGGTAAATATATTTCAATAAGCTCTTGAGTTTGAAGAAAAATTTCTTTTAATTTTTCCTGATGATCTTTATATTTTTTCAATTTAATAACTCCTAGGGTCTCGACTTTATGGTATCCGGCAAAATAATCCAAAATAGCATATCCCATCACTTGCGTTCCGGGATCTATTCCCAAAATTTTGATATTTTCTATTTTTGCCATGTATGTGCTTATTTAATTCAAAAAAGAACTTATTTCCCTCTTATTTTATCCAGTATTTTTTTTACTTCGCTAAAAGACACTATTTTATCTTTAAAATATGCCATAACTTTTTCTTTCTCCAATGTATCCGCTTCAAGATAGGACAATATATTGGACAGATGCAATTTCATGTGGCCTTTTTGTATTCCGGTGGTAACTAATGATTTTATAGCTCCAAAATTTTGTGCCAAACCTACGGATGCAACTATTTTCATCAGTTCTTTTACTCCCGGATTTCCCAACATTTCAAGAGAGCGTTTAGCCATCGGATGAGTTCTAGTCAACCCCCCAACAGTACCGATAGCCATAGGAATATCAAGCCAGAATTTAAAAATTCCGTTTTTTATTTCGCATTTACTCAAACTTCGGTATTGTCCGTCTCTTGCTGCATAAGTATGCCCACATGCTTCGACCGCTCTAAAATCATTTCCGGTAGCTATTATAACGGCATCTATACCATTGAAAATGCCTTTGTTGTGTGTAGTTGCCCTATAAGGATCTTTTCGCGCAATTTCGACAGCTGTTAGAAATTTTTCTGCAAACAATTTACCGTCTTTTATAAATTGCCCATTTACCAATTCTTCAACATGACAACTTACTTCGGAATGAACAATGCTTTCAGGTGTATAATTGGATAAAATAGACATTATTATTTCTATATCTTTTTCAACAAAAACATTATTTGAAACAATATAATCTTTCAAAGTTGCAGAAAACTGTTCCAAAACGGTATTAATAAAATTAGCTCCCATTGATTCACAGGTATAAAAATCAGCTTTAATTTGATATAAATTTTCAATTTGTCCTGTGAAATCTACAAGTTTAATCGATTTAATTCCACCTCCCCTTTTTTCCATTGAGGCAGTAACATCTTTAGTATCTTCTCTTAATTTCTTTTCTATTTTATCAAATTCCGCAAATAATTTTTCTTTATCTCCTTTCCATTTGAAGTGTACTTGTCCGATTTTTTTCATATCTAAAACTTCCGCCTTAAATCCCCCTCTATCAAACCAAAACTTCGAAGCACTTGAAGCTGCTGCTATCACTGAACTTTCTTCAATTGCCATTGGAATTGCATAAACTTTACCATTTATCTTAAAGTTGGGAGCAACTCCAAGAGGTATTGGAAAGTTTCCTATGGAATTTTCAATAAATCCATCTAAAATACTTTGCAATCCGGGATGCCAATAACTTATAAGCTCATTCATAACTCCATCAGGATCCTTAAAAAAGTTTTCAACGACCCATTGCATCTTTCTTATTTTTGAAAGTTTGGAGAAACCGCTAATTGGATTTTTATGCACTCTAATTATTTTTTAATTTTTAAATAAGTTTTAGCTATTTTTAAACCTTCGAGATGTTCCGATACATACTTTTCTAATTTTTCATATCCTTCCATTGCAGGCTTAAGAAAACCCGAAGCCATACCATATAAAGAAGGTGAATTTAATCTTTCAATCAAATAATATCCGTCAAGATAATTTTTTATACCACCGGAAATAATAAAATTATTACAACTGATTTTATTATTTAGTTCCGGTTTTATCATTTCAATAAAATCTACCATTTCTTCAGCATTATGCCCGATATTTACTAAAGAAGAATTTTGTTCAAAATTATTATTGTCTTTTCGTAATAACTCCAATTTCGTAAAATTAGTACCTCCGTAAGCACCAAATTCAATAGCAGTAAGGGGTAATAACATCAATTCCTTAAGACTTTTTATTCCCATGCCTTGGCCAACTTCTTTTACAACAATTTTAAATTCTGTTTTATCTATTAGTCTTTTAATAGTATCAAGGGGCTTGACAAAAATTTTATCTCCCTCAGGTTGAATGAATTCCTGAATCGGGTTGATATGTATAATCAAACCGTCGGCATCAAGTTTTTTTATCAAATCATCAATCTTACCGATTTGTCCGCTAATTATTAATTGCTCAATTTGAGCTATTCCCAAATTTGCAAAAAAAGGTCTTTCCCCAATATACTTTCTTATCTTAAAATCATTTAAAAACTCATCACTATCCAGTAATTGCCTGCAAGAACCTAATCCTAAACCGAGATTAAATTTATTTACAATTTTAGCCAGATTTTTATTTATTCTACCTGCCAATTCCGTTCCACCTGTCATACTTGATACCCATATAGGAGCACCAAAATCATAATCCGCAAATTTTACAGATAAATCCACACTTTCCGGTTTACCCAATAACGGTTCATAGTAAAACCTTTGATCCGGAATACTATTATTCATTTGAGACTGAAAAGTCAATTCTATGTGATCATTTTTTCGTTTTGATATTGATCTTTTATCTTTCAATTTTATTTGTATTATTATAACTAATATTAAACAAAATTACATTTTTTAATTGATATGCTAAATTTTTTTCTAAAAATTATCATATAATACCAAATGCTGCCAAAATACTGATTATAAAAAATTTAAAAATAAGATAAATAATTGATTTTATCAAATAAAAAAGCCACCTTATTAAATAACAAGGTGGCTCTTTAATAATTTAGAACATTATTTTATTCTTACCAACCCGGATTTTGTGTCAGGTTTGGATTTAATGTCAACTGATCCAGAGGTATTGGCTCCAAGTATTTTTTATCATCCCATGGAGTTCTTCTGTCTTCAGGTTTTTGAGCATACAGATGTCCATCTGCTGTTTTCAAAACTGTAATATTTGAAGAGAAAACAACCGCAGGATCTATTTTAACACCATAAAAACTTTCATCGGAATCATAATATTTCCCTTTTGCCCATCTGATTAAGTCCCATTTTCTAAATGGTTCTAACATCAACTCAACACGTCTTTCCCTTCTGATTTCCCACAATAAAGGATCAACATCGGGATCTCTGTCGTCAGCATTAAATCCAACATCTACAGTCAAATGAGCTACTCCTGCTCTATCTCTTAATAAATTAATACTTTTATCAAGATCTTCTTGAGTGATTGTTCCCAATTCGGCTTTAGCTTCAGCATAGTTCAAAAGCACTTCTCCCAATCTGAAGATTGGAGCATCTGTAGTAGCCTGAACACCTTGAGTAGGCTGATTTTCCACCATATCATAAGTAGCATATTTAATAGGTGAAAACATTGGTATTCCTTTATTAAAAGGAGCCACCAATCTTGTAGTATCTATAATATTGTAGATTCTTTTATCCCTTCCTTTATATATTTCTACTCCTGTTTTAAAGAAATTTTGGGAAGTAGTAATAGTTTCGGAAGTATTGAAAACCCATTCCGAATATCCTGGATGAGTTGCTCCATCATATCTAACGGGTTTACCGTCGGCCATAAGGAATGCAGAAACTGCCGAATGTGAAAATCCAAAGAATGGTTCATGAAAAATAAAACTGGGAATACTATGTCTCATATTCTCATTATATTTTTTCATTAAAATAACCTCACTATTGGAAGACAAATCTTCACTTGAAAAAAGATCGGCATAATTACTAGAAAGACTGAAATTAGCATTCATCAATTCATTTGACGCTTCTACACTTTCATTGAGCAATTTATTAACATCAGCACCGGAAACGTTGTGATATTTAAATGTAGTTGCTGCAGCCAAACAAACTCTGGATTTTAATGCCAAAGCTGTCCATTTTGTGACTTTTACTTTATTGTAATCATCTTTGAGGTTTTCAATAGCATAATCCAAATCCTCTACAATTCTATCCACTACAAATACTCTTGAATCTCTTGCTTTATACAAGGCATCTTGATCTGTAGGATCAACAGGTTTATCATAATACGGAACATCTCCAAAACGTCTTACTTTGTCCCAATATAATAATGCTCTGAAAAATCTACCGACGGCAATATACCTTTTTTTAATAGATTCGTCCAAAGAAGAATTACTTGTTTGTTCAATAAGAACATTGGCTTTACGAATATATCCCCAACTCCAATTCGTACCTGCTGAAGTTGCCGGTACACTGGTAGGAAAATCCAATTCAAGTCTTTGGTCCAAGCCTATTACATCATCATTATTTACCGAAAAGAAATGGTCTCCGCCAAAAAAGCCTCCATTACCATATCCTTTAAAAGCAGTGTATAGTCCATACGAGAATGACTCCAGGTTTGATTCGCTGGTCCAGAAATTATCATTTGTAAATTCTGTTTCAGGCTGAACATCTAAAAATTTTTCACAGCCCGTGGTCGCGAATATAAATAGAATTAATAATAAATATGTTATTTTTTTCATAATCTTATAATGTTAATTGTAAACCAAATGAAAAGCTCCTTGTCTGAGGCAACTGTGTACCATAGAAAGATAAAGAACCATAATAATTAATTGTCGATTCAGGATCAACCGGTATAAACGATTTTGTCCATTCCGTAACGTTGAATGCAGAAAAATATAATCTGAATTTTTCAACTGAGTATCTTTTTGTAAAACTAGCAGGAATTGTATATCCGAAAGAAACTTCCTTGATACGCAAATATGCTAAATTTTGAAGATATCTTGTTTGAGGTACATAATTGTTTTTACCATACATCAGCATTTTTCCTCCATTAAGCAAACGTCCTACATTCTTTGTATTAGGTAAATAAGAAGCTGCATTGGAAGCAAAAGGTCTCGGATAAAAAGCATCCGTATTATCCTCTGTCCAATAATCTGTTTGATAATCGTAAAGTACATCATAATGATAATCAGCTAATGCAACGTTACCTGTTCCCCAATATTCTCTTTTACCAACTCCTTGTAAGAAAACTTCAAAATCAAATGCTTTGAAATTCAAACCTGTTCTAATACTATATTCATATCTTGGAGTTGTATTTCCAATTACTTTCAGGTCTCCATGATCTTCAACTGTAAATGCACCTTTATCAACTACTCCGTCTCCATTAAGGTCTTTATATTTTACATCTCCTGGGCCTATATTGAATCCTGATGTATGCATATTTTTATCAGGTGTTGGAATTCCTTCTTTCAATTTACCATCACTATCAAAATCATCAGCCTGATACAAACGATCTGTTTCAAATCCCCATATTTCACCCAATTTCATTCCGGGATAAAAATCTGAAAGAATTCCTGATTCATTTTTCCATTTAGTGATTTTTGCTTGGCCGTCAGCCAAAATTCCATTGATATAAATATTGAAATCATTGCTAAAGCTATGCCTAAAATTAACACCCAATTCCCAACCGTTTGTTGTTAATTCTCCTGCATTTACCAATGGTACGGAAGCACCCAAAACTACAGGTAATTGTTCTCCGGGTCCAAGCATATCTTTGTTCTTTCTCTGATAAATATCAAAAACAACTGATATCTCTCCGTCAAACAAATCCATATCAACACCAAGGTTCTTTGTTTCAATAGTCTCCCATGTCAAAGAAGGAGATACCACTTTAGGATTTCCAAATGTTTTTTCCAATTGGCTGTTAACAATCCAATTTGCATTATAATCGTTCAAAGTTGGAACAAAAACAAATTGTCCTACATCCTGATAACCTATTTGTCCCCAGGAAGCTCTTATTTTTAAATTCGAAATTTTTAATTTTTCAAGTGTATTTTGTAAAAATTCTTCTTGTGACAACCTGTATCCAACAGATCCTGAAGGGAAGAAAGCAAAACGATCTCCTTTTGGAAATCTTGAAGATCCGTCTAATCTTCCGTTAAGTTCCAATAAGAATTTTTCTTTGTAGTTGTAATTCAATCTTGAAAAGAAACCTAAAACACGCCAGCTGCTTTTAGCATTATTAGCAAAAGCATCTCCAATAGCAGTTGAAAGTTCCGGCATATTAGGATCCAATAAGAAAGGTTTCCCTGTTGAGATATAAGAATAATTGTTTTGTTCAATATTAGTACCTGCCAATAATGAAAATGAATGATTTTCCATTGAGTTATTGGAATAATTTGCAAAAGCATTGAAAGAATACAATTTATTTTTCGACAAATCATATTCCGTTTTATTCCTCGATGTAGAAGTAGAATAATATACGGGGTCAAATTTAGGTTCATGACCACTACTCCACCAATTAATCAATGGCACTGATCCTCCTTTTATATGTGTTTCATTATCGGATTTAGAATAAGAGAAGTTAGCAGTAAAATCTAATTTTTGAGCATTTTTATCAAAAATATTGAATATTGATTCAATTGTTTGTCTGGAATAATCCCTTTCGCTTACATTTCTGTTTGCATTTCTAAGAAAACCTATCGGACCTATAAAACTGGCTCCCTTAGGTGCTCCAAAATAAGTTCCGTCTGCTACTCCGTAAGGAAAGTTATTAGGCCATCTCAAAGCATAAAACAATTCTCCAAGTCTGGAACCTGCTCTGTAACTAAACGGTTCTTCGTATTTTCTTTTGGAGTACATGCTATAATAATTTAATTTAGCCCAACTATTCAATTTGGCTGAGAAATTGGCATTCAATATATTTTTATCCAATGTCTCAGTATTTACTTTGTATAAACCTTCTTCTTTATTTTTAGCAAATGAAATACTATAATCAACTTTATCTGTTCCACCTCTAATTGAGAAATTGTGCGTTTGTTTTATCGCATTATCATTTAAGATTTGTCCAAAAACATCCCAACTTCTGTAACTGTAAAACTGACCGTTGATAACTTCGAAATCTCGTCCTTCTATCATCGTCTCGTCATTTAATTTGCTTCCGAGATATCCGTTATCTTTTTCCCATTGAATACTTTTGTCTCTCCAATCCTGTCCACCCATACCAAATGCAAATGGAGCGCCACCGTTATTTCTTGCTTTTGCAGTATGAATAGCATCCATGAGATATTCCATTGGAGCATGCTTAATATTCCATATAGGTTTGTTGGTAGAAAAGTTATTAGTGTATGTAATAACAGGTTTCCCTTTTTTACCTTTCTTTGTTGTTATAAGTATAACCCCAAAAGCTGCCCTTACTCCATAAATAGAAGTAGATGAAGCATCTTTCAATACGGAAATATCTTCAATTGATTCAGGGTTAAGATCTGATAATTTTCCTTCTACTCCATCTATTAAAACAAGAGGGTTACTGGCACCATTAACAGAACCGTATCCTCTCAGTTTAATATTGGCTTCCTGATTCAACTTACCTGTTGCATGTGTAATCGTAAGTCCCGGCACAACTCCTTTCAGATTCCTGCCAACATCGGGAATAGGTTTAGCTTCAAGGGCTTTAGTTACATCAACAGGAGACACTGCACCTATCAAGTTTACTTTTTTCTGAACCCCATAAGCAACAACAACTACTTCCTCCAAACTTACATTATCCTGCTTCATTGCAATATTAAAAGTTCGACGATCTCCAACAACAACTTCTTGCGGAGAATATCCAATGTAAGAAAAAACAAGAATCGAATTCTTTGATGGAACATCTAAAGCAAACTTACCATCTAAGTCCGTTATTGTTCCTGTATTCGAATCTTTAACCCTAACTGAGGCACCTACAAGCGGATCACCTGTATCCTCGTCGGTTAAGATACCGTTGATTGCGATTTGCGAAAAAGCGATTTGCGCAAAAAACATCAACAGAACTACTAGTAAAAACTGGTTTTTTTTCATAAAAAAATTTTTTTAAATGATATAATAATTGTTTATAGTAACATGGATTAAAAACCGGATTATTGCAGTTTAACAATCAATTTCCCCTTATCTATTACCGGTTATGAATAATAATTATTATTATTTAAATATGTTGCATAGATATAATCTGCATAGTTACAAAAAAAATACGAATTTAAAAAAAAAATACAAATATTTTTATAGTTCTTTTGATACCTTATATGTAAAAAGGATTGCCTTAAATTAAATTAGTGTATGTCCATAAAATCGTTAAAACTTAAAAACAAACACAAGTTAAGACAATCCTCTTATCTAAATATAACTTTTCATAAAGAATCATTTAAGCTGTAAAGCACTCCAAATTGAATAGTCTCCCTCTAAATTTAATTTTATTCTTTAAAATTACAATCGTTCAAATTTAGCTTGGAAAAATCTTAGGTAAGCCGGTTCATAAACCATTTTCAAACCTTTTACATTTTTAGCATCTTCATATACTTCTTTTACTGCTTCAGCTACAACATCCATGTGTGCTTCGGTATATACCCTTCTGGGAATAGTTAATCTTACTAATTCCAATTTGGGATATTTATGTTTTCCCGTTTTGGGATCCCTACCTGCACTTACAACTCCACGTTCCATTGCCCGGACTCCGGAATCAAGATATAATTCAGCGGCTAAAGTTTGTGCAGGAAATTCATCTTGTGGTATATGAGGATAGAAAGCTTTTGCATCTAAAAATACCGCATGTCCTCCGTAAGGTCTGACAATAGGTATGTTCCAATTGTCAAGCAATTCCCATAGATATTGTACTTGACCAACCCTCGCCCTGATATAATCGTCTTGAATAGATTCTTTAATACCAATTGCCATTGCTTCCATATCTCTTCCTGCCATTCCTCCATAAGTGTGAAGGCCTTCATAGACAACAACAAGATTTCGCAATTTATCAGCAACATCAGCATCATTTACCGCTACCCAGCCTCCAATATTAACAAGGTGATCTTTTTTCCCACTCATCCATGCTCCATCGGAATAACCGGCAAATTCTTTTAATATCTCCGCTACCGGTTTATCTTTGTAACCTTCTTCTCTTTCCTTAATAAAATATGCATTTTCAACCAATCTGGTAGCATCCAAATATATTAAAATACCGTGTTTATCTGCGTATTCTCTTAATTCTTTAATATTTTGCATACTTACAGGTTGACCTCCTGCCATATTTACAGTACCGGCAACACTTAAATAAGCAATACTATCAGCTCCATGTTCTTTTACGATTTTATCGATTTTAGCAATATCCATATTTCCTTTAAAAGGATGTTCGCTATTGGGATCATGTGCTTCATCAATGATTACATCAACAAAAATACCTCCGGCAAGTTCTTGATGCAGTTTTGTAGTCGTAAAATACATATTTCCGGGAACGTACTGTCCCTTTTTGATTTGTGTCTGGCTCATTAAATGTTCAGCTCCTCTTCCCTGGTGAGTAGGAATTAAATGCTGAAAGCCATAAACATCTCTTATGGTGCTTTCAAGATGATAAAAATTTACACTTCCGGCATACGCCTCATCTCCAAGCATCATTCCCGCCCATTGACGATCACTCATAGCACTTGTACCGCTATCTGTTAGTAAATCAATATATACATCAGCAGAAGGAAGAAGGAAAGTATTATATCCGGCTTTTTCCATAGCTTTAATTCTTTCTTCTTTAGATGTCATTCTTATAGGTTCCACCATTTTTATTTTCCAAGGTTCTGCCCAGGATCTTCTTCCTGCCTGCTGTCCCATTGTTTTTATTCTTTCTTTCATATTTTTAATTTTAAAATTTAAAAAAGTTGGCACGAAGATAAAAAAATAACACATTAAAATAAAATTATTAACAACACAAGGTGACAAATTGTATTGTTTCTTAATAAATATTAGCTTTGCAAGATATTTATCATTATGGAAATTAACTATTACATTCTTGCTGCGGGTATTTTACTAGTTGTATTTTATGATTTCACCAACGGTTTTCACGATGCGGCAGATATGATTGCTACAGCTGTTGCTTCCAGAGCGATGACTCCGGGTATCGCAATATTAATAGTGACTTTTTTCACTTTTATCGGGCCGTTTGTCAGAGGGCTTGCTGTTGCAGATACCATTGGTAAATTCGTTAACCTCACAGGAGTAACAAAAGAAATAGCTTTTAGTATAACATTTGCAGCTATTCTGGCAGCAATTTCGTACAATTTGATTACCTGGAAGCTTGGATTGCCAAGTTCTTCAAGCAATTCTTTGGTTAGCGGTTTGATTGGAGCCGGAATATTCTCTTTAGGAAGCAGCAATATACATTGGGGGATATCCGAACTTATGAATGGACAAATAGACGGCTTTATGAAAATAATAACGGGTATGTTTTTCTCACCTTTGGTCGGTTTTTTGGCAGGTTTTATTTTGATGAAAATATTTTTATTTTTATTCCGTAGATTATCTGCCAAATCAAAGATTTTCTTTATTATCACTCAATATCTTACAGTAAGTTGGTTAGCATTTAGCCACGGCACAAATGATGCACAAAAAGGAATGGGTATAATAGGAATGTTATTGCTGGCCTCAGGAGTTAACAATACTTTTTCCATACCCGATTGGGTGATATTACTATGTGCAAGTTCTATCACATTAGGAACAATGTCAGGGGGCTGGAATATTATCAAAACGGTTGGATTTGGTATCTATAAAGTAAAACTAATTCATTCCATTGCCGATCAAATCGGAGCGGCAACTGTTATTCTGACTTCCTCAATGATAGGAGCACCAACATCTACAACCCAGGTTGTAACTACTACCCTGATGGGAGTAGGAGCCGGAGAAAGACCCAAACATGTCAGATGGTCAATGGTGAGAAATATATTTTCCGGGTGGTTGATGAATATTCCTGTTTCAATGATTCTCGGTGGATTATATTGCTATTTATTTATTCAATTATTTACTAAAATATTTTAATAATTATGCAGATTATAAAAATTTTAAAATCCTATATTCTTCCGCATTCCATAGATTTTTTCGGACAATTAACTCAACAATCGGAAGAAACAAAAAATTTAATTGCAGAATTAAGAAAATTTTATATTGAAAGTACATCAGCAGATTCTTCATTTTTATTCGATTGCATTTTAAAGGCAAAAAACTTAAGAATAGAAAATTTAAAACAATTAAATAAAGTATTTATAACACCTGTTGACAAAGAAGGAATTTCCAGAGCTTATGAACATTTACATTGGATAGTTTTAAGCATTGAACATCTTATTATTGAAATGGATGAATTTAAAATTTTCATGTTAAAAGATTATGATGCTATTTTAACATTACTCTATAATGAAATGAGTACATTAACTCAAGCATTTTCCTTACTCGATAAAAAGGATTATGATCAGATTTTAATAAAAATCACTAAAGTAATCCATTTTGATAATGTATTGATAAAAGAATATACTCAATTATTGGTAAAACTTTTTGAAAATCAAGATATGAAATTTGTTTTAAAACATAAAGAAATTCTAAGCCAAATAAAAGAAATAAGCAAGCGTATTCATATTTGTGCAAATCACTTGGAAGATATCATTTTTAAAATAAATTAAAATACATACAAAATATGTTATACCAGCCTCCTTTTATTTTTAAATCAGGTCATTTTAATACAATATTCAGAACATTGTTTACTTTTCCAAAACTTGAGTATAACAGAAAACGCATAAACACTCCGGATAATGATTTCATCGATCTTGATTTTATTTATACCGGTTCAAACAAATTAATAATAATAGTTCACGGGCTGGAAGGCAGTTCGTTTTCTAAATATGTATTATCCAATACACTTACTTTTAAATCAAACCATTATGATGTCTGTGCAGTAAATTTAAGAGGTTGCGGCGGAGAACCCAATATGCTATACAGTTCATATCATAGCGGGAAAACTGAAGATTTGGATATTATTATCAATAACATTGAAAATAATTACGAAGAAATATTTCTGATTGGATACAGTTTAGGGGGTAATCTTGTAACAAAATACGGAGGTGAAAAAGCCGGATCTATAAACAGTAAAATAAAAAAAATCATAGCTGTTTCGACACCTGTGGATTTGATGGATTCTGCTTATGAATTATCAAAATATAAAAATTATTTCTATAATCAATTATTTTTAAAAAGTCTAAAAAACAAATTAAGACTAAAACTTGAAAAATTTCCGGAATGTGGAATTTCGATAAGAGACATTTCAAAAATTTCAAGTTTGAAGCAATTTGATGATATTTACACATCAGTAGCACATGGATTTGATGACGCCATAGATTATTGGATAAAAAATTCATCTAAACAATTTATTCCTTACATAAAAATTCCAATTCTGATGTTAAATGCTCTTGACGATCCGTTTCTGGGGAAAAAATGTTATCCTGAATCTGAAAAAAATAAATATTTCACATTGGAGACTCCAAAATTCGGAGGTCATGTAGGATTTAATATAGCATTTGATTCTAAAAAAAATAAATGGCTTGAAAAAAGGATTTTATTTTTTATTGAAAAAGAATAGCTGCTCAAAAATAAGAAAAGGCTTCAAAAAAATTGAAGCCTTTAAAAAGCAGAGTTTTTATATCTTTATTAAGAATATAATCAATTTTAGCATTAACATTAAGTTAATAGAACTATAAGATTCTTACAATATATATAGACACGGATATTTGGAAAATGGTTGGGTATAAGTAATATTTTTTCACTAAATACTTATTCCTTATGAAGCTGCCCACTGCATTATATAGGCTGTTATAATGGCACCATAGGTACCAACTGCATATCCCAATACTGCCAATAATACTCCAACCGGTGCCAGTGAAGGATTGAATGCAGAAGCAACTATCGGAGCAGATGCAGCACCTCCAATATTGGCTTGACTCCCCACAGCTATAAAAAATAAAGGTGCTTTTATAATTTTTCCAATTATTAATAAAACTAAAACATGTACAGTCATCCATATTATTCCTACTACAAACAAGCCTACATTTTCTCTAACCTCAATTAAATTCATTTTCATACCGATAGTAGCAACAAGAATATAAATAAAAACACTTCCCCATCGAGAAGCGCCGATACCCTCGAGTTTTTTAGCTTTTGTAAATGATAATATCAAACCTATTGTTGTCGCCAGAACAATAAGCCAAAAGAATCCGGACATCAGGGAGTTTAATCTTAGATTTTCAAGAGTCTCTTTAAATCCTTTCATATACGGACTGATAATATCCGCTCCGATATGCGAAAGTGCCACTCCACCAAAAGCAACGGCAAGCATAATAAAAACTTCAGTCGTGGTAGGTATTTTCTGAACTTTTTTTCTAAAATTTTCAATCCTATCTACCAGATCATCAATCGCCGAAACATCAGCTTTCAACCATTTATCAATCTTTTTTCTGATATTTGCTCCGTAAAGTAAAAATCCCATCCATATATTTGCAACAATCACATCCACTACTATAAACGATGCAAAAATATTATCTTTCACCTCAAATATCTCTTTCATAGCCGTTTGATTGGCTCCTCCTCCTATCCAGCTTCCCGCCATAGTTGACATTCCCCGCCACATATCATCCAAACTAACGGGAATCATTCCCGGAAATAGATTAACCGTAATAAGAATTGCAACAGGACCACCTATCATAACTCCAAGAGTACCGGCAAAAAACATAATTAAAGATTTTGGTCCAAGATTCAAAATCCCTTTAAAATCAATACTCAAAGTTAATAATATCAAACTTGCAGGCAATAAATATCTTGATGCAACAAAATATAATTGTGACTGATGTTTGAATTGATCAAATAATTTAATATCTATATTATGCGATTTTATAGCTTCCCAGGCATCGTTTAATGAAGCTTTAGCCGGTAAAATAATATTGAATTGATCATGAAGATGTTGGATTACAGCAGCCGTATCATACCATTCATTGCTAATCAGCCCAAAAGGCCAATGCAACAAAGCAGGTACAAAATAACATAATAATAAAGCGGGAACATAGGTATAGAATTTTTTCCAAAATTTTGTATCAATGCCGGAAGTATAAAAAATAATAGCCAAAACAACTATTAAAATACCAAAAACAACTGCATCATTTGTAAATACCGGATTAATCATATAATTATTTTTTAACTACTCGGATAAAATCATTTTGATTGAGTCAATTATTTCATTTGAAATTATCCAATGCTTGATTTTTTAATTTCTTTAGAAAAGGAGATGCAAAAATAAAATTTTCAATATATTTATTATTAGTATGCATAATTTCTTCCTTACTTCCTGTCCAGGCGACCTTACCGTTATCCAACAATAAGATATTTTCCCCTATTTCCATTACCGAATTCATATCATGAGTATTAATAATAGTTGTCATATTATTTTCCTTGGTAATGTTTTGAATTAATTCATCAATAATCAAAGCTGTTTTTGGGTCCAATCCCGAATTGGGTTCGTCGCAAAATAAATATTCCGGATTCATAACAATCGCTCTTGCAATTCCTACTCTTTTTTGCATACCTCCACTGATTTCCGAAGGATATTTGTCATTCACCCCTTCAAGTTCCACTCTGTTTAGACAATAATTTACTTGTTTTTCCTTTTCTTCAAATGACATATCTGTAAACATATCAAGCGGAAATCTTACATTTTCTTCAATAGTCATTGAATCAAATAAAGCATTTCCTTGAAACAGCATACCGACTTTTTTTCTTAACTTTCTTGTTTCTTTTAAACTTAATTTATAAAAATTAATATCATCATACCATACTTCTCCTTCGTCCGGAGTAACTAGACCCACTAATGTTTTTAATAAAACGGTTTTCCCCGCACCACTTCTTCCAATAATCAAATTGGTTTTACTTTTTCTGAAATCGAAAGTTATTCCCTTTAAAACTTCAGTTCCATCAAAAGATTTATGTATGTTTATTGCTTTAATCATTTAATTAAATTTTATTACCCCATCATCACCTGAGCTATTACATAATCCGCAATCAATATCAAAATACTACTATAAACAATGGCATCTGTTCCGGCTTTACCCAATTCAATACTTCCTCTTTTAACAAAATAACCATGATAGGCGGAGACCGTAACAATTATAAAACTAAAGAAAAATGCTTTAATAATCATTACCCATACAGTATAAGAATCATAAAAAGAAGTTAATCCTTTAATAAAATCTGCAGGAGTAAATCCGGCTAAAGCGGTAGCCGTTGCAAAACCACTAAAAATACTTAATCCGGCTGCAAGAATTATCAAGAGAGGTACGGAAAAAACAGCTCCAATAATCTTAGGCAAAACCAAAAAAGCCGGGGTATTCAGGCCCATTATTTCCATAGCGTCTATTATCTCTTTTTGACGCATTCCTCCTATTTCAGCAGCGATACTGGATCCTATTTTACCTGCAAGTACCAAACTTGTTATGGTTGGGGCAAGGTCTACAATTATCATTTCCCTAAGAGTATAACCTATATAATACGACGGAATCAAAGTTCCACCAAACTGATAAGATAATTGTATTGCTGTAACGGCTCCGATAAAAACAGAAATAATAAAAACTATTTTTAGCGATCCAAATCCAATTTCCTCTATTTGTCTTAAAACCTCATTATAATACATCCTGGCTTTTTCGGGTCTGGAAAAAACCTTCAACAACCACAATGAATATCTTCCTAAATGATAAAACTGCCTTAAAATCATATAAATTTTAATTTAAGGCTCAAAAATACATTTTTGATAATAAAAAATACCTATTAATCTAAATATATTTATTTAATAATTTAAAACCTGTTGTTCTATTTTTTCAATAAATCCCTAATTTCAGTTAAAAGTTCAGTATCAGTTGGTCCTGCCGGAGGAGCTGCTGCTTCTTCTTTTTTCTTTCTCTCCTGACTCTTAGCATAAGCTTTTACTATCAGAAATAATACGAAAGCAATTATAAGAAAATCTATGATATATTTAATAAACATACCATAAGCCATAGCAATTTCCGGCTTGATAACCGTACCATCTGCAGCAACAGTTGCTTCTTTTAATACATATTTTAATTGTGTAAAATCCATATCACCGAGAGCCAGTCCTATAGGAGGCATCAAAATATCTTTTGTGAATGATGATACAATAGATCCAAATGCCCCTGCGATAATAACGGCAACAGCCAAATCAAGAACATTGCCCCGCATAATGAAATCTTTAAAGTCTTTCAACATAATAAATTAATTTTATGAAAATTATTAAAAAATAGAAATTCACGCCACAAAATTAAAAAAAAAATTAAATATATTTTGTGACTTCACGAAATATTCCTCCTATTTGTTAAATCCATACCATCCTAAAATTATAAATTCTATCATCAATACAAATCATAATTTAAACCAAACGAATAGGAAATTCCTGATTTGTAAGAATTATAAACATATTCATTGTTTTTAAACTTAATAGTACGCCGAACAGATTGATTCAATATATTTTTAAGCTT
>JALSPW010000292.1 GCA_026985735.1 Saprospiraceae bacterium | reverse complement strand
AATATATTCATATTTTTCAGTCTTGGTGTGAATATTTCCAATATTGCAGGTTTGTTGTTTTCTTGTTTACCGAAAAATAAAGGCAAAACTTCATATAAATCATTTTCATTTTTAGAATAATAATAATTGAGATTAAAAGCTTTTACCATTAATTCGGCCTTGATATTGTGATGAGCTTCAAAAAATTCTTCAAGTTGTGATGTTTTTGATGGTCCCGGAATAAACCTAAAAATATTTCCTCCTTCATTATTAAAAACTATTATTCTTAGGTTTTCACCTATATATCTATTCCATAAAGCATTGGAATCATATAGGAATGCAACATCACCTGTTACCAATACCGTCATTCTGTTATTAACTATAGATGCACCTGTTGCAGTGGAAGTACATCCGTCAATGCCGGCAACACCTCTATTGGAATTATACAATATATCCGCTCTCGGTTTCATCAATTGGGCATATCTTACGGCAGTACTGTTTGCCATTTGCAAATTGATGTTTTCAGGAAAATTTTTATTAATAATATAGTATGCTTTAAGGTCGGACCAATCGCCGGAATTTAAAAACTCCTTATGTTTGGATTTCACTATTTCTTCTTGTTGCATATATGCCTTTTTGAAATCAGAATCAGTCGCTTTCTTTCTGATTGCCAAACCTTTTAAGAATGATTTCAATTCACTTTTTATATGCTTTGTCAAAGATTTATACGTGTCAATGATTTTATCCGATTCGTCAACATCCCAGTGTTCTTCCGGATTCCATTTTCTCAACAGGGATTTTATCTTTTTTGATACAATATTGCTACCGAGTGTCAAAATCAAATCAGGTTTATATTTTTCTTCATTTCTAATACTCATAATAAATCTATCGATATTATTGATAAAGCTATTGTCAAATATATTAGAGGTAGTTTCTGTCATTACGACAACAGAAGGGTCATCAGCAAGCGTTTTTATTATTTCTTTCAATTCAGAATCTTCCGGTAAAATTCCGGTGAGAATTATCTTCTTTTTATATTTATTCCAAATATCAGACAGAGAATCAATAATCTCAGCAGGGAGTTCGGGTAAAGGTGAAATGTTTTCAATTATTTCAACTTTATCTTTATAAGAATCCGTATGCATACTATAAAGTGGTTCCCTCAAGGGAATATTTACATGAACAGGACCGAGTGGAGCTATCTGGGTCAAATTGATTGCTTCATTAAACATCCGGATATTATATCTCAATTCATCACTATGTATTGTTTCCTGAAATATTTCATAGCTGTTTTTGATGAAATTGGCATAAATATTATGTTGCTTCATCGTTTGTCCTTCTCCCTGATCAATCCACTCCAAAGGTCTGTCCGCAGTTATCACAAGCAAGGGAATACGTTGATAATATGCTTCGGCGATGGCAGGAGCATAATTGAGAGTAGCAGAACCCGAAGTACAGGCAATTGCAACAGTTTCTCCTGTCTGTTGAGCCATTCCCAAAGCAAAAAATGCAGCAGAGCGCTCATCATGAATACTATAAGTTTCAAAACCACCATGTTCGTTGAAAGCGATTACCAATGGCGCATTGCGGGAGCCGCTGGAAAAAACAACTCTCCTTATCCCCTTTTTGTATGCAATGTTTACCAAATCATAAACAGACTGTTTCGTATTCATATTTTTTCAATTGAATCGCTAAAATACAAAAAGATTTTTACCGTACTACTCTGTTATTGTCATTTTGATTAAAATATCTAATTCTTTATTAACCATATACCAACCGCGGATAAATAAAAAACGTTGTACTTAATAAAATATAAACAATGAAAAAATTATTTATTAATATAATTATTCTTACAATCCTCTTTGTAGCGTGCAACAAAGTTAAAGAGCCTGTTCTTATCGGTACATGGCATTTGGACAATATATCGGGTGGTTTTACAGGAAACGGTTATAAAGCAGATTTTTTATTTTTAAAATTTATTGATAACAAAAACTGCGAATGGATTGATAGTATCGGAAATATTATAGCTACAGCTAAATATAAATTATCTGATTCTAAGGGCAAAAAATGTATTAAATTTTATTCATCACAATTCCCCGAAATATTTTATTTTGAATCAAAAACAGAATATAATCTTTATTCAAATGATAGTTTAATACTGAGCCCTTGTTTTGAATGTAATGATTGTTATTCTTACTTATTCACAAGAGAAAACTAATATTTTTATTATTTTCAAATCGATAATACTTATACATTACTTTGACGAAATATATTAGCTTTTCTATCTGCATTCTCAGGTTACTTTTATTTTATTCCACTCTTTCTTCGACCATATCAAAGGTTATTTGACCTTTTTGATTAATAATGTTTAAAGATATATAACCGTCATCAATATCACAAACAAAACAACGATAAATACAGTGATAAACTTCCAAAGGATATGAGCGTGTTTTAATTCGAGAAATTGAAAAGCAACCCCAATATATTTAAAAAATGATGCCAGCAATATGCCTGAAAAAGCCAATGTTGCTGATATGGATAACTCGGCAAAAGTATATTCGATTATAGTAAGAATCACGAGTGTTATCCAAGTAATAGTAAGTATCTTTTCTTTTTTCATTTGTTTAAATTTATAATAAATAAAATATGGGAAAAACCAGTATCCATATTAAATCACATAAATGCCAAAATGCTCCACCTGTCTCCACATCAAAAAAATTGTCCTTGGTATAACTCCCCTTTTTAACACTTATATACAGTGCCAAAAGTATCAAAACAGCAACACTCACATGAATGAAATGAAATCCGGTAATCAACCAATAAAAGGTGAAAAACGTATTGGTGCTCAAACCTATGCCATCTTGAAGTTTGTCATAATATTCATAACCCTTTAGCATCAGAAAAGCAATTCCCGCTATCATTGCTATTAAAATCATTTTTGATGCAAGAGCATTTTGGCCTTTCTGTAATTTCTTGATGCCAATAGCCATAAAGTATCCACCCGTAATCAAAATTATGGTATTGATAGTACCGATTAATGCACTTAAATGATGCTGTGATTCTATCGCCAATTCTACATTTCTGTTCCTGAATATGGCAAAAGCTGTTAGTCCCCCCATAAAGGTGATTAATTCAACAATAATAATTATCCATATCAATATACCTCCGGGTGGATAATATAGACTATGGTTTTGTTCATTTGTTTTCATCTGTTTAAAATTTTTTGTTTGCGAAAATTTACAAAAAATTTATAATACATTCAGGAACTCACATAATTTTTTTTAATCATAATTTTGTGTGTATTTTATGATTAATAAAATTCATGTTCGTTTCATTTGTATTTATTTTAAGTAAATATCTATTGGTTTTCTAAAAATTCTTTTACTTTTTCAATGGATTTTATTTCCTTTTTAGCCTTTTCTTTCAAATCGGAATTATTAGTCTTTTCTATAAATATCTTGTAATCTTCCAAAGCTTCGTTGTATTTGTTTATTGATTTGTAAAGTTTTGCTCTTTGATAAAAAAGAAGAGATTTATCGGAAAATTCCTTTATGCTATCTGATAGTAATGAAATACGTCTTGATATTTTTTGCACTTCTTTTTTAACATTCAATTTTTCCCGCCCGCTTTTTTTCCTTTCACTGACAGGACGAAGATTATTTATAACCAAAAATAATCCTACAATCAAAATAATCGCTAAAGCCGACAATAGTTTTATTCTGTTTTTAGTGAACATATTATATTAATTAAAGTTCATTTGATTTTTTTATATATCCTTATTTAATCTAAAATTATGCATTGATAATTCTTTGTACAAAATTAGTAATTGCCATTATCATTTCTTTTGGATTTGAAAGTACATCATAGTTTTTTACACCAAACATCAATGGTAGATAGTATTTTGCATTTTGTTCAATAGCAAAAGCATGTATATGATTAAAACTTTGGTGAATTTCCCTCAATGCTTGTTTCACATCCGCAATTCCATATTTCCCTTCATATTTATCATAATCATTAGGTTTTCCATCGGTCAAAAATACAATCCATTTGGATCTCGCTTCTCTTTGATTCAACAAATAATTTGCATGCCGGAGTGCAGGTCCCATTCTTGTATAACCTCCGGGCATTAAAGAAGCAATATTACCTTTTGATTTATTCCAGTTTCTATCAAAATGTTTCACAGTATTATAATTGCAATTATTTCTTGTTTTTGAAGAGAAACCATCTACTTGAAATTCGATTTCATATTCATTAAGCACTTCTCCCATAAGAATTGCGATTTGCTTTTCAACATCTATGATTTTATTTCCTGCCGAATAACCGTCACTCGACAGGCTTTGATCCAAAAGAAATAAAATGGAAATATCTTTCTGTTTTTTTCTCTTTGAATTATATATTTTTTCGTTTGGGGTATGCCCGGAATATATGTCGCTTATCAAATCTGTCAAAGCATCAATATTCAGGACTTCACCGTTTTCCACACGTTTTATTTCCATCCTCTTATTATAAAAATTGGCAAATTGCTTCCTGATGTTTCTCAAGACTATACCATTTCCCGATATAGTATTTCTATAATATTCCAAATCGGATTCTTTGATTAACCTGTGAAAAACCTTACAATAATCTTTTCTGTATGTTCCGGTTTTAAAATTGTATTCATCATAAAGATAATGTGCCTCAGCGGTACCGGATTCCTTGCTATCTGCTATCAATGCATTAGAAACAAATTCCGCTTGATAAATCGAATGAGTTTCTTCATCAACCCTGATAGTGTTTCTCATGTTGACTTCCGACAATGCTTCCATATCATCTTCCAATGAATCACTACCATCAAAATCACGAGGTAAACCTGAATATTCCTCAATAGTTTCCACTTTTTCAAAATTATGAGTTAATACCCAATCTTCTTGACCTTTTTTCTCTATTTGTATCGTTTCTATCTCTTCTATCGGTTTAGCTTTAATAACGGTGTCTGATTTTGGCAATGCTTTATCGTCAAACGAATCATCCAAAGTCTTTGCATCCATTTCTTTTGAATGGTCAGATCTGATATTTCCCAATAGCCAAGAATAATCAATAGTTAGATTTTTTGAAGCAAAATAGTCTTCCAATTCACTCTTCAGCTTGTCCCTTATGATTTCAATCAATGGATATTCATTTATAAGTTTTCCGGTTATCAGATTATCCTTTTTATCATTCGGTTCGATATTTCCAAAATCAAGATTGGTGTTGGCGGTTAATATGTTGTATGCAGTTGCAAGATACAATACCCTGTACTGATAATATTTAATATTGAGATCTTTATTTTTTAAATAATAAAACTTTTCAGGTAAAAAAATATATTTTCCTTTCAATCCACCTTCTCTTTCAGCTGTCAGAATTTCCAAAGGTTTACCGGTTACCGTTCTGGCCAGAATAGTTAATGTCCCTCTTATATCGTCCAATAAGACTGTTCTCTCCGCTTCATCTTTGGTTAGAGTTGACTTTTTCTTTTTGAAAAGATTAATAAATTTTTTAAACAACAGTTGATCCAGTTCCATTTTTTCAAATCATTAACTCGGATAATGTAATCAGTGTCGTCAATATTTCTTCATCATCTGTCAATGGCTGAATTATACCCACATTTACGGCAAGTCTTTTGTCAAGTCCTTCAACAATTAAATTTGCTGCAATAACAATTAATCTGGTGGACACCGTTTCTGTTAATCCCAGTTCGGTGAGGTTTCTGATTTTATTGGCTATTTTCACTAAATCTTTAGCGATTTTGCTATCAATCCCCGTTTCTTTAGATACTATTTCAGCTTCGGTACGAGAATCGGGATAATTAAATGACAAACCGATGAATCTTTGTCTTGTCGACGGTTTCAATTCTTTATACCCTTTTTGATATCCGGGATTGAAAGATGCAACCAACATGAAGTCATCATCAGCTTTTATTTCCTCTCCCAATTTATCAATAAATAAAGTTCTGCGGTAATCCGTGAGAGAATGAATTGCCACGATAATGTCGGGTCTAGCTTCCGCTACTTCATCAAGATATATAATTGCTCCGGTTTTTACAGCTTTGGTCAGAGGGCCATCTTGCCATATAGCTTCAGTGCCTTTCAAAATAAATCTTCCTATAAGATCGGTAGCAGAAGTTTCTTCATGACATGCTACGGTTATTATTTCTTTATCGAGTTTCCATGCCATATATTCAACAAATCTGGATTTACCTGTTCCGGTAGGTCCCTTGATCAACAAAGGTAGTTTTTTTCTGAATCCAGCTTCAAATACTTCTGTTTCTTTTCCCATTTTTAAATAAAACGGTTCTTTTTCTATTTTCATAAATGATATTTTTATGATAAAGTTAGATTATCAATGGTCGTCTTTAATATCATACATAACAAATAAGAAAGACTTTAGATTTTAAAATTTCAAATTATTGAAAACAAATAATGAATAACTATCAACAAAAAGAGGCAGTAATAACACTACCTCTTTATCAAATTAATTCCCCTTTTTTATATTAAATTGTTTGAAATTTGTCTTCCATTCCTATAGCCTCGTCATTAGGTAATCCGAATTTAATGAAATTCCAAACATATAATAGTATTCCTATTGTGAAAATCGAAGCGGTAATAACTAAAACCCAGAAATGTGGTTTCAATTCAGCCTGAACATCCATAAACGGCATACCCAATCTTCTTTCAAGTACTACTTGAGTAACCCCCATAGCTGCAAAAGAAGCAACCATGCCCAGCATTCCTATTAAAGACAACCAGAAAGCGTATGAGCTCAATGAGTTATTATAGAGTTTTCTACCTGTAACATTGGGCATCACATAAGTTATAATGGCAAATACCAACATTCCGTAAGCTCCCCAAAAAGCCAAGTGTCCATGCATAGCTGTAACAAAAGTACCGTGTGTATATAAATTTACTTGTGGTAAAGTATGCGCCAAGCCCAAAAGTCCGGCTCCTGCAAATGAAACAATCGCAGTTCCCAATGTCCAGTTTACAGCTGTTTTGTTAGGATGTCTTTTTTCACCTTTTTTGTACATATTAAGAGCAAATAATGCCATACCCATAAATGCAAGTGGTTCGAGAGCTGAAAATATACCGCCTATAATTAACCAATAGCTGGGGGCTCCCGTATAATAATAATGGTGTCCTGTACCGAGGATACCCGATAAAAATGTAAGTCCCACTATAACATATAGCCATTTTTCAATTACTTCCCTGTCAACACCGGTCAATTTAATAAGTAAGTATGCCAAAATACCTCCCATTATTAATTCCCATACTCCTTCTACCCATAAATGAACAACCCACCATCTGAAAAATGAATCCATAGCATGATTATCAAACCAAATCATACCCGGCAAGTACAATAAGGCTGCTGCCAATAAACCGACTGATAAAATCATTGCTGTTGTGGTTCTTTTCTTTGCCTTCCATAGTGTTCCGAGTATGATAAATAAAAACAATAAAACATCTATAACCACAAAATAATCCAATTCCCGGGGTATCTCAAGAAATTTCCTTCCTTCCCACCAGTTGAAATGAAATCCTACCACTGCAATGACTCCTACTATCGCCAATGCGCCTAATTGTAAGTAAGCAAGCTTTGGAAAAATCAATTCATGATCGGATTCATCAGGAATAATATAGTAGGCTGCACCCATAAATCCGCTTAATATCCAAACAACCAATAAATTTTTGTGAACAGCCATAGATGTATTAAATGGTATCCATTCATGCAATCCGTCATATCCAAGATGCGCAAATGCCTGAATAAATCCATAAGTTAACTGAAGAATTATTAATAACATACTTAAAGCAAATGCCCAGTATGCGACTTTTTGTGTTTTATATTTCATAATATTAAATTTTTAATTTGAAAATAGAAAATGATTACTTCAACTTATCTTTTAACGGAGGATCAGCGGGAAATCCATTGAGGTCAATTTCACCAATCCATTTGAAAAATGCAATTAAATTTTCAGCTTCTTGATCCGAAAAACCATAAGCTACCATTTTCCTGCCATGTGGAGCCCACGGCACTTTAGATGTAAGAATTGCCTTGATAACTTCCGGACCTTGTCTGTCATAGACCTTTGTTAATTCAGGGGCATAATAAGCTCCCTCTCCCATCAATGTATGACATCCCATACAATTGTTCTCATCCCAAAGAACTCTGCCTGCAATTACGGCTTTAGTCATATTTTCTTCATGTGTATGTTGGGGGATACCTTTAGATATGGTATCGATTGATAGTGCTATAAATATTATGGAGAACAAAATTGTCCCTCCTAAAAAGAATAGCAAAGCTTGTTTTTTCGAAAGCATATTAAATTATTTTAGTTAACAAATCAGAATACAAATCTATAAAAGACTATCATGTCTTTTATTAAATGCGCAATGTAAGAAAAAAAAATGACTTATTAAATTTTTTTTATGCAAAAATTATATATATATTAAGATTAAATTAACATAAAAAAGGTCAGATGTTTATATTTATTCCTTTTATTGTAAGGTGGGTGCCATTGTCTTTGATTTCTTTAGCAAAATCTTTAATGGTCAAATTGTTAAATTTTTCAAATAATTGCTCTTTAAAAGGAGCAACTATATGATGTACAGGGCATGGATTTTCATCACTACAAACAGGCAGACCCATAAAACAACCGTCAAAAATATCCTTTCCTTCAACTGCCCAGATTATATCATTTATATTATTATTTAGATTTTCTTCACTCATGAAAAACCCACCTTTTGGACCTTTATGTGATGAAATGATATTTGCCTTTGCCAATTTTTGTAATATTTTGGCAATAAATGCTTCGGGGATATCAAGATCTTTCCCAATTTCTTTTCCATTCACCTTTTTTATTTCATCCATTTTTTTGGTTAGATGGAGCACTGCTCTGATTGCATATTTTGAAGCGTTTGTCAACATATTGATTAAATTTGAACAAAATTATTTAAAAAAATCAATTTCTTTTATTTTATTAACGAAATAGTTTTTATTATTTATATTGGATCTTAAAAGATTTTCATAAGCTTTTTTTGCTTTGGATTTTTCCCCTCTTTTATAATAAATTACCGGCAAGATATACATCGAATATGCATAGTATTTACTATTGATATTTTTAGATTTAGAAACAATTCCCTTGAAATAGTTTAATGCAACATCATACTCTCCTTTTCTGAAATACAGGACACCGGCATCAAAAGCATGTATTTCTTCATTAATAATATTGTCCAATATTATTCCTCGTATCGCAAAACAGTTTTGAGTACAGTTTTCAACCAGGTCCAATTCTTTAATACTGTCATTAATAGCCGGGAAAAATAAACGGAATCTCAATTCTTCTCCTGCTTCATTAAATTTATGAATTTGAGGGCAGTTTTCAATTCCTTCCGATTTTATCATATCAAATTTGACTCTTTTTCCAGGAATTGAAATAAAGACATTTTTATCAACGCAAAATGAACCGCCATTTTTCAATTCATTTTTGATATTCAAAAAAAATACTGTATTGGAATCCGTTTTCATTATTTTTTCTATTTGCAATGTAGGATGTGTCTTACTGTTTATTACCGGATTGTAGATTGTTTGTCCAGTTAGATTACTAAACCCAAAGAATGCCAATAATGATAATAATTGAATTATTCTAAACATAAACATGTTTTTTAGCGTTTTCAAAATTATAGATTGAAAAGTAACTGTTAAGATAAGTGCTTTTAAGTAAAAGAAAATTTTACAACTAATACAATTATACCTGAATAGTTACTTTAATTTAACTTTAAAAAAAGAATTTGATTTTATTATTAGATATTTTTTTACGGAAAAATTGATATTTTTTGACAAAATGGATTGAAAAATAAAAAAATATATAATTTATTTTAAAAATGTGAAAAATCATTGAAATATTTTATTTTTCTTTGCGTTTCATTTTCAAATTTAATGCGATCTAATAAAGATACTTAATAATAATCTCTTGAACTTAAAAAAATTAAAATGAAAAGAAAGTATTTAAATTATGTAACAATTATAGCTTTGATATTTACTGTAGCAGTAGTATTATCTTCTTGTCACAGGGGCTATGGTTGTCCTTATGATTTTTAGCATTGGAACAATTACCGGATGTAGTATTTTGTGAAAGATATGTATTATCCGGAATAGTTATTTATTACAGATGATATTACAAGGTTAAAAAATGAAAAATAAAAAAAAGATTATCATTGTAGATAATCTTTTTTTGTTAGTTATCATTACTAAATTAATAGATGCTGAAAACGGGAATACATTTTTAATACCTTCTATGGCGATTATGTTTTTTATTAAAAATCATTCGATCAAGTTTTGACTTTTTCTTTTCGAATCTTCTTCTTTCATGCCTGCTAACGTATCCATCCCTCAAAATATATTCCCTGTAATTTATTAATTTATTTAGTTCTTTTACCAATTTTCTTCTTTCTCTTCTTGTTAATTCGCCTGTTCTTACACCGGCTTTGATTCTTCTTTCAAAACTTTTGATACTCATATTGTTTTCATAGTAATACCTTTTTTTATATCTGTGGTAATTGTTATAATGTCTGTAATACCGGTCATTATTGTGATAATAATCATAATCGTATTCATAATTATTGCCACAATACTGCGCTTGAGCGGTAGGAAGAAAAATCATTGCGAAAAGCAAACTCATTATTATACTTAAAGTTTTCATAATATTTATTTTTTTTTTGATTAAAGTCTGCATTAAAACAGACAAAATTAAATGATATATTTCACTTTTATGACGAAACATGAAGCATAAAGTTAAATTTGTGTAGCTTATTTAAGTTTTTTTTAACATTCTTTTACGCTATTTCTTAATTTTAAAATATAATAATATCCAGTCGAAAATATCCGGTTTTCCAAGTATTTTGTATTTAGAAATTTAGTGACGGCTTAGTATAAAGTAATAAAAATTTTAAAATGTCTTGTTTTTATTGTAGCTTTGTACGAATTGAATCCTTTAATAAAAGACTATGGAAAATAAAAACAAATTTGATGCGATAGTAATTGGGTCAGGGATAGGTGGATTGACAACGGCAGTACTTTTAACGAAATTATATAAACAAAAGGTTTTGGTACTGGAAAAACATTTTGTTCCGGGAGGTCAAACGCATGAATTTATGCGAGTCAAAGATGGTAAAAAGTACTACTGGGATGTGGGAGTACATTATATTGGAGAGATGGCTAAAGGGGTAATGTCCAGGAAAATTTTTGATTTTGTAACAAATGGAAATTTGAAATGGAATAAAATGCCACATTTTTTTGAAAATTTTGTTTATCCTGATTTTAATTTTAGACAACCTTCAAATCCTGTGGAGTTTGAAAAAGCATTGATAGAACAATTTCCTGATGAATATTTAGGGATTAAGCAATATTTCAAGGATATTAAGATTGCATCAAAATGGTTTCAATCCAATAGTGCTTCCAAATTAATGCCCGGTTGGATGTCTTTGGTCATAAAGCTTTTTAAAAAAGATAATTCAAGTATGGCATTAACAACAACAAAAGATTATCTTGATAGTATAATTAATGATGAAAAACTAAAAGCACTTCTCACAACAATCTGGGGAGATTATGGTGTTCCTCCTTCCAAAAGTGCTTTTGTAATGCATGCTATAGTAGTGAGATCATATTTGTATGGAGGATATTTTCCTGTCGGAGGAGCAGGTGCGATTGCCGGGAATATGGTACCAATAATAGAAAACGGAGGAGGAAAAGTTTTAACAAGTTGCAATGTTAAAGGAATCATTATCAAGAATGGGAAAGCTAAAGGTGTAAAAGTAAAGAAAAAAGATAAGGAAATTGAATATTTCGGTAAAAATATTATTTCTGATACGGGGGCTTATAATACTTATTTCAAATTGATTCCTGAGGATATTTCCATTCCTTTCAGGGATGAAATAAACAATGCTATGAGTGATTTCTCAACAACAACTCTTTATGTCGGATTAAAAGAAAGTGCTGAGAAATTAGGAATTAAGGGTGAAAATTATTGGATAAATACATCTTATAATCATGATGAAACTTTTGAAAAAAGTAAAAGCTCTAATGAGGTTTTGTCGGCTTTTGTTTCATTTCCATCAATTAAGAATCCGGAATCAAAAAGTCATACTGCGGAATTAATTACTTTTTCGCATTATGACAATTTTAAAAAATGGAAAGATACACATTGGCTAAAAAGAGGCAAGGAATATGTTGAACTTAAAAAGGAAATTTCGGAAAAACTCCTTGATTTTGTGGAAGAATATATTCCCGGCTTTAAAGATTTGGTAGATTATGCAGAATTATCAACTCCATTGACTTTGGAATATTTTACAGATTGGCCAAAAGGAAGTTTTTATGGTATTCCGGCTACTCCTGAAAGATTTAAATATAAATGGATCTCGCCAAAAACTCCTGTGAAAAACTTATTTTTAAGCGGCAGTGATGCTTTATCCATCGGCGTTGTAGGTGCAATGATGGGCGGTGTCTTTGCGGTAGCAGCTATTAAAGGCATGAAAGGCTTTATGAAAATCATGAAAGAGGTAAATTAAAGGATTATTTACTTTAATACTTCTTCAATTCACTATAATATTTATAATAAAAAGGAATCGTTTCCATACCTTTGTATAAATTGAAAAGGCCGTAATGCTCATTGGGAGAATGAATAGCATCAGAATTGAGGCCGAATCCCATAAGTACCGATTTACTACCCAAAATCTGCTCAAATAGAGCAATAATAGGTATACTTCCTCCTTCTCTGGTAGGAACGGGCTTTTTACCATAAGTAGCTTCCATTGCCATCTCGGCCGCTTTGTATTCCGGGGTATCTATAGGAGTAACTACCGGTAATCCTCCGTGTAAATAATCAACTTTTACTTTTACACAATCGGGAGCTATGGATTTGAAATATTGTTCAAACAAATCAGCTATTTTTTTTGGCTCTTGATCAGGTACAAGCCGCATACTTATTTTTGCAAACGCCTTTGAAGGTAGAACCGTTTTCGCTCCTTCTCCCGTATATCCTCCCCATATTCCGTTCACATCCAATGACGGTCTTATTCCGGTTCTTTCATCTGTAGTGTAGCCTTTTTCTCCACACAGTTCTTTTATATTAAGTGCATTTTTATAGTCTTCCTCATCAAATGGTGCTTCATTTAATTTCTTTCTTTCTTCTTCATTGGCAATTATAACGTCGTCATAAAACCCGGGAATAGTGATATGTCTATCATCGTCCATAAGTTTGGCAATCATTTCACTCAATATATTAATAGGATTACCAACAGCTCCTCCATAAGTTCCGGAATGTAAATCCCTGTTTGGTCCTGTAACTTCAATTTCAACATAAGACAACCCTCTGAGTCCGGTAGTGATAGAAGGTATATCATTAGCAATAACCGAAGTGTCAGAAACCAAAATGACATCATTTTTGAGCATATCTTTGTTGTCTTTACAAAATTGTCCCAAACTTGGAGATCCGATTTCTTCTTCCCCCTCTATCATAAATTTTATATTTACGGGTAAAAAATCATTTGCTACCATTGCTTCAAGCGCTTTGATGTGCATGAAAACCTGTCCTTTGTCATCACATGCTCCCCGAGCAAATATCGCTCCGTCAGGATGTATTTCAGTTTTTTTAATTACCGGTTCGAAAGGCGGGCTGTTCCAGAGATCAAGAGGGTCTGCCGGTTGAACATCGTAATGACCATATACTAAAACTGTTGGTTTGGATAAATCTATAATTTTTTCTCCATAGACAACCGGATGTCCTTTGGTCTCAAATACTTCGGCTTTATCCGCTCCTGCTTTTAGCAATGCGTTTTTTGCCCATTCTGCCGCTTTATACATATCTTCTTTGTGTGCCGAATCAGAACTTACCGAAGGTATTTTTAACCATGCGAATAATTCATTTAAGAATTTTTCTTTATTTTTATTCAGATATTGATGTATATTTTTCATGTGTTTATATGTTTATATTTAGTGTCTATCAATAAAATCATTAAAAAATTAAGCACTTTATAGACAGACATTATTTAATAATATCACAAATATAATTATTTATTTGATAATAGTTTAATTTTGCTAATACTCAAATTAATGAATTTAATTATAATAATCTCAATCATAAATTCAGAACAAAAAGTAGCGAAAACAATTACTTGTCTTATTTTCAAGCGATAGTTAAATTTTATATTCGTATAGTGTCAGTTGTTTTGAATTTGGATTAAAGTAGATGTTAAATATTTCTATCTTAATACAGTAATATCTCCTGCAAAAGGTATAACCTGATCATCCAAAAATCTAATTAAAAATAAATATACATAAACTCCCGGATTGACTTTTTGTCCTTTGAAAGTACCATCCCAACCTTTACTCTCATCTCCTATATCGATATTTTTAGCTTCATATATCAATTCACCCCATCTGTCATAAATCTTCATTTCATCAATACCTGTCGCGGCTTTTAAATTATAAGCAGTAAACATTTCATTCATACCATCTCCATTGGGAGTAAAAACATTTGGAATTCTAACTTGTCTTTTGGCGTCGACAAATATAGTCATATCATCTTCAGCAACACAACCTGTACTATCCTGAATAACTCTCAAAGTATATGTTGTTGTTTTATAAGGAAACGCCTTAGTTCCAAAATCAGTAGAATCTTCAAGATTGTAATTTGGCAACCATATCTGACTAACATTGTATTCAGGCGGATAATAACTACCATTCATAAAAGTATAATCGCCCAAGTCCAGATTTTGATCAGGTCCCGCATCAGCTATCAATTGCTCAGGATCTACAATATCTACCCAAATGGAGTCTCTGCAGCCTTTTTTATCGACAATATATACTTTATAAGTCCCTTGTCCGAGATTATAAAATTTCGGATTGTAATTAAAATTGGTATCTTGAATACTAAAACGGTAATAAGGATCTCCTCTGATACCTGAAACGGAAATATAACCGTTTTCATCACCGGCGCATATAGGATTTTTAATACTGTCAATAACAATTTTCAATCTCTCATCCAATGGCAAATCTTCACAACAAGGTTCCATCCATATATCTTTTATTTTTGTGCTAACACAACCTTTATCACTTTTAACAGTTAGAGTAACGGATTTCCATCCGTAAGAATCATAAAACACTTTAAATGGCCCTTCCCCTGATCTTATCTGAGGGCTCGCATCCCGGCCAAAAGTCCATTTGTAATCCACAATACTCCCTAATTGATAATCTGTTATATTTGTAATTTGTATGGAATCCTCACATCTTAATCCTGTGGGGGGATCAAATTCAAAATCAGGATCCGGTCCCTGAAATTCACCCGTTCCACCAAATTCAATGGAGAACCCATTCCCTGATGCAGACCAATTATTGACAACCAATGCATAAGTATGACCTTCTTGCATATCGATATACTTTACAAAACCATCTTCACCGGCATCACAATTGTAGTTTTCTTCGAGGTCTGTCGATAATAGATCCAACCCTGTTTTAGGACCACAAGACGCATAATTACCCCCAAATGTAGCATTACACCGTAAACTGATTTTACCGTCACAATCATCATAGCCATTAGGTAATTCAAATACAACAAAATCAAGATCATCCGTTATTTGAATCGGCGTCAGTACAAAAGTAAGAGTACCGTTATTTTTCGCAATCCATTTGAACCAAGTTGTTTGTTTTTCTTCAGATATACAAGTAGTATTTGTTTCATTTGGATCATCACCTGCTCCACTTACATATTTTACTACAAATGGTGACTTGTCACATAAAAGTGCAGCAGTTGCACAATCCTGACCCGGTTCTACCGGAGGATTAAAGTTTTTAATACACAATTTGAAAGAGCCCATATTCCCGTATTGCCCATCTATTCTTATTAAATATGACTCTCCTACTATCAAAGCCCCTTCAGTCAATTCAGTACTATTGGATTGGTTAAAGTCCAACTTGCATTTTTTTTGATATATTGTTCCAAAACATCCGTTATCAATATATAAAGCAACCATGGGGTTTTTCAATGTGCCTTGCTGCCCTGAACCTGAAACAAAAATATTAACCGCAGTAGCTGTTGCGGTAAATCTAAACCATACATCATGAGCCGCATTATCCCAACAATCCGGAGCACCATATCCACTGGAAGTAGCTCCGGTATTATTAAACTGTCCATCCTCCGAACACCAGTCATCGACACTTTCTATAACAATAGCTGATTCACATTCATCATTTATGGGCTGTGCTATCACAAGTGAATTGACCAACAAAACAAATAATAATAAAAAATTGTATTTATTCATAAAATTATATTTAACATTTAATTACTATGGCAAAAAAATCAAGCAGAATAGTGTCTGTCTATAAAATCATTAAAGCTTAATGATTTTATAGACAAACTATGAATGATCCTACCTGAGTAGTTAATTTAAGACCAAAAGTAGTTAATTTGTTTTTAAACAGCTACAAATCATAAAACATTAGTTCAAAAATACAAAAATGCTATGTAAAATAATCATAAACTTAATAATTTTAACATATTTTTAATAAAACGTGATAATTCAACAAAATATTTAAATAATAAAATATTTATTCTTAAAAATAAAATAAAAATTTATAGTACATATAGGAATTTGTATTAATTTTTTTAATCATTTTCCACAAATTTATGATCAATAAAATTAATACTCATTTTATCAAAAATCTTTGTTTTTATAAAATTAAGTACTTTTCAGACAAGCACTAATTATAATAGATTTACATCAAAAAAAATATCAATACAAATAAATTGTTTTTAAGATGAAAAAATAAACTTTCAATGTTTACTCAATTTAATAAATAATACCTATTTTGTGCCGCACAATTGAAAAATGTTGAAAATGAATAAAAATTTGTTATCAAATAGAGTGAAAAATATGCCGGAATCAGCCACTCTGAAAATGGCTCAAATGGCGAGAGATCTTAAATCCCGTGGAGTGGATATTGTTGATATGAGCCTTGGTGAACCTGATTTTGACACGCCTGCCGATATAAAAGAAAGAGCAAAAATAGCTTTGGATGAAGGATATACTAAATATACTCCGGTACCCGGATTGCCTGTGCTGAGAGAAGCCGTAATCCATAAATTGAAAAGAGATAATAATCTTGATTATAACATGGATCAAATAGTGGTAACCAACGGGGCAAAGCAAGCAATAGCAAATATTTGTCTTGCATTGCTAAATCCCGGTGATGAAGTTGTGTTGTTTACTCCTTATTGGGTTTCTTATGATTCAATAATTAAAATTGCAGAAGGTGTTCCTGTAATTGTTTCAGCAGGAATAGAGCAGGATTTTAAAATCTTACCGGAACAATTGGAAGCGGCAATCACTCCCAAAACCAAATTGGTACTGTTTTCTTCTCCGAGCAATCCTACCGGATCGGTATATTCTTCAAAAGAGCTTGAGGAATTGGCAAAAGTTTTGAAAAAATATCCTGATATTCATATTATTTCCGATGAGATATATGAATATATCAATTTTGGTAAAGGTCATGCTTCCATAGCTGCATTTGACTATTTAAAGGATAGAGTGATTATTGTCAACGGAATGTCTAAAGGATTTGCTATGACAGGCTGGAGAATCGGTTATATGGCGGCAAATGCTGAAATTGCAAAAAGTTGTGTGAAAATACAAGGACAATTTACTTCGGGAGCCAATTCTTTTGGACAGGTAGCAGCTGCTTATGCTCTGAATCATGGTATATACAATGAAATGGTTGATAAATTCAATGAAAGGAGAAAAGTGTTTATTAAATTACTGAAAGAGATTCCGGGTTTCAAAGTAAATGAACCGACAGGAGCATTTTATCTTTTTCCGGACATCAGTTATTATTTTGGTAAATCCAATGGTAAAATTACAATAAACAGTTCAATTGATTTTTCAGAGCATTTGCTCAATGATGCTCATGTTGCTACCGTAGCGGGAACTCCGTTTGGAGCACCTGAATGTTTAAGATTTTCTTATGCAACTTCTATGGAAAATATTATTGAAGCAACCAAAAGGGTTAAAGAATTTGCTAAAGGTTTTGAGCAGTAATAAACAATTCTTTTAATTTTTTCAATTTATAAGAATTGAATTTTATAGAATACGGTGTCTCATTTAGATAATATCTTATTTCAAATGTATGTGATGTGATGATATTATTGGGAATATTGCTGTACAATTCTGCATAACCCCTTATTTTTTTTCTATTGTATTCATTTATTTCTCTATTACAACATTATTGTATAAAGACATAAACACACAAGAGTTTACACTTATTAAAAACATGATAAATGCTATTAATTTGATTTTTCCCATAATTTTAAATATGATAATTGATTAATAATTTTTTAAGTTTTTTTATTCTTTCATGGTTCAAAGTAACATCATACGGAATATCATCAATATAATACCTTATGTTAAAAACATCAGTAAATGAAATCTCACAGATGAGATTGTCAGGCAATATTATTTTTGCCTCAATTCTCTTGGAAATATATGAACTAAGATTATTATTTTTTATTTCGATGGTAGTATCTTTCCGGTATGTCATATCATTATTCGTATAAGTGGAATTAAGCAAATTAATTTTAAGTTTATGTATATTTTTATTTGTTTTGATATAAACATAGTTTTCCATGTTTTCTTCCGGTTTGGCAGAAGTATAAATTTTCAATCCAACTATCGTTTGAGAATCTTTATAAACCAGTTTTTCAAATTTCAATTTTGTTTTTTTTGAATAATAGATATAACCATAATTAGTTTTGGACGGATTTGCATATACATCAAAAACTATATATAGCTTTTCAATGCCTTTGTAATCGTCCTCCTCATATATTATTTCTCCATACGGGAAAAAACATGAAGTAAAGGAAAGTAAGATAATAACATAGATGATAGAATGTATTTTTTTCATAATTTTGGATTTATTGAGTAAATTTACTATTATAAATAAGCCTTTCGAAATTTAAAATCGATTTTATAAATAGTTTAACACAATTATCCGGAATTTTAACAATGCTATAACATTTTATTTCAAGACATATATTGATTGGAATATTCAAAGCATTAATTTTGTGGATATTTTATTTGAGTATTTTTAATTTTATTTTAGATTTGTGTTTAAAATCATTTTAATTATTTTCTTTTTTCAAACTGCTGTTTATATAATTGTACCTAAAAAGAATCAAGATTATAAATGAGTTTTTCGGAAAATAGTAATATTTACTAATTTGTTAAATACAATTTAAATACAATGAGATTTTCTTTTATTATTTTTTTCTTCGTTTTCCTTTTATATAATTCTCTTTATAGTCAAGATAATTTTAAAGAAAAAAAATTCAGAGATGTTTCCATTGAAGAATTACAAATGGATTCCTGTGATTTTTATTCAGGTGCCGATGCGATGGTGTTATTTAATGTAGCAAATCTTTATATTGATTATGAGAATGTAAAAGGTGTTGTTTATCATTTATATGTACATAAAAGAATTAAGATTTTTTCCAATTCCGGTAAATCCTTTGCTTCGGGCAAGATTAAATTTATAAAGTCTAAAGCTAAAAGGTTTTCAGACAACATAAGAAAATTTAAAGCCTATACATATAATTTGGTTGAAGGTAAAGTAGAAGAAACCAAAATCGGTAAAAAAGATAAATTTATCAATGATATAAGTGATTATAGTGCAGAAATGAGTTTTGCTATGCCAAATGTACAAAAAGGCTCGGTTATTGATTTAAAATATGAAATAATCTCAACAAATATAGGAAATCTAAAGACATGGTTTTTTCAAGATGTAATACCTGTAAAAATCAGTAAAATATCGTATCGTTTTCCTAATTTCCTTAAATATAAAATTAATACTTATGGAAATTTTTATTCCTTGAAATCCAAAAAAGATTATCATACTTTGAATATAAACAATCATACTTTTGATGCCTATGGAAAAGAAATATCCATGAGCAATATCTTACCTCTGGAAAAAGAAAAATATATGGGGAGTTTATTGGGTAGTTTGAGCAGGCTTGAATTTAATTTGGAATATATTGATCCTTATTACGGTTTTAAATATAATAATAGTACGTATGAGAAAATGAATAAAAATCTGCTTGGTGATTCGATGTTCGGAGGAAGAATGAAAAAAGGCGGTTTTGCAAAAGTCTGGGAAAAAGAACTAAAAGGGAAATCCCAAATAGAAAAGGCCGAATTTATATTAAAGAAAATTCAAAATAATACTGCATGGAACAATATTTTCTCTATATATAGTGGGGTTTCTGGCAAAAAATTAATGAAAAAGGGGGAAGGGAATACTGGTGAAATAAATTGGGCATTGATATCAGCTTTAAAGTATTTTGATATTGAAACTTATCCCGTGATTATCAAAAGAAAAAAATATGGTATTCCTAATCCCGCTTTTTGCAATATTTTTGATTATGATTATTTGGTGGCACTGGTAGTAATTGATAATAAAGAATATTTTTGTGATGCTACTTCCGATTTTCCATTTGGAATAATTCGTGAACAATGTATAAATGACAAAGGATTTGTAGTGGATGAAAACTACAGATGGATAGATATGACTAAGAATGCCGATTTTAAACAATCTGCTATATATACGTTCAAAATAAAAGGTAATTATATCTTTTCAGACATATTGGTTCAATTAAAGCAATATGCAGCTTTTGAAGCTTATGGAAAATACAATAATGAAAAGTTGAAAAACGAATTAAAAAAACAATTTTCTGATTATGAAATTGAAAAAATTGAATTTGATACTATAAATAATAGTGATATTTTTAAATATTCTATTTCATTAAAAAAAGAAATTGAAGATGATGAAATAATAGTATTGGAACCTTTTATAAAACCATATTTTGATATAAACCCTTTTAAAAAAGAAGAAAGAATCTCGAATGTAGATTTTAAATATAATATCACCCTTAATTATATGTTCAATTTGGAGTTACCCGATGGATATACGATAGAACTGCCTTCCAATGTTAGAATTGAAAATGAAGACAAGACACTAAAATATCAGTATATGGCAACAAATGGGGGAGATAAAGTTGTTGTGATGATGAAATACAAATCTGCAAAAACAGTATTTTCTCCTCAGGAATATACCGTCTTAAAAACTTTTTTTGAGAAAATGACAACCACCAATAAACAAGTTGTTTTGCTTAAAAAACTTAAATAAAGTTTTATGATTGCTTATAGACATAAAATATTTATTTTTGTTTTTGCTTTTATTTTCACATTCTGTATAAATTATTTACCCGGTCAAACTATTTTTGAAGATATTCCCGATTCACTTTTGAGATCTTCTCATTTGATTGTATTAAATGAACAATATGATTTTACCATTATTAACGATATCAAAACGAGAAAGGATTATAAAAAAGATTATTTAGTTCTAAAGAAATCTGATTTCACATTGGATTATCTTTATATCATTTTTGATAAATATACTAAAATCAAGAAAGCAAAAGTAGAAATTTATAATAAAAATAATAAACGGATAAAAAAAATAAATCTAAGCAAATTTAAAAAAAGACTATTTGTGGACAACGGAACTGTTTCAGGTGATGCCGGTATGAGATATGTGGAAATTCCCGATATCACACCTCCATATAAAATTATTTTTTCCTATACCGTATTCAAAAAAGGCAATACTGCTTTTTTCCCGGTATGGCAACCCGTTAATAAAGAATATGAAAGCGTAATATCCTCAAGATTGCGGGTGTTTGATAATACAAAAAACAATTTAAGATACAAAAGCATAAATATATCATCTCCGCAAATATCAAAAGAGAAAAATACGACTATCTATGAATGGGAAATAAAAAATTTTAAATATATTAAATTTGAACCTTTCAATGACAGAACTGAAGATTATTTCCCCATGGTTTTATTAGCCCCTAATAATTTTATATTGGAAGATTATAAAAGTGAAATGACAAATTGGGAATCAATCGGACGTTTTATAAATAAACTGAATGCCAAGAGAAATAATTTCACGGAAGAGCAAAAAAAGGAAATAAGAAACTTGATATCAAATGACGACGATATCTATGATAAAGTAAAAAAAATATATAATTTTCTTCAACAAAATACGCGTTATGTTAGTATTCAACTGGGAATAGGGGGCTGGCAACCTTTTGAATCAAGATATGTACATGAAAAAAAATACGGTGATTGCAAAGCATTGACTTTTTACACAAAATCGATGTTGGCTATATTAGGAATCAAATCGTATTATACACTGGTCGAAGCAGGAAAAAACACAAGAGATATTGCTGTTGATTTTCCAAGTCTTAGATTTAATCACGCGATTCTTTGTGTTCCCATTTCACAAGACACTGTATGGCTGGAGTGTACATCAGGAATTGCTCCATTCGGATACAGCGGTAGTTTCACAGATGACAGAAATGTACTGGTTGTTGACAACAGCGGAGGTAAATTGGTTAAAACTCATAGTTACAATTCGAGAGAAAATATAAAAACCGTAAATATTGATATATTTCCCGAGTTTACAACAGGAAATGCTGCAATACATATAAATACATTTCTCACCGGTTTGGCAATTGAAGATAATGATTTTTTTAGCTTAGCGTATCAAAATAAAAAAAATCAAAGAAAATGGTTATTGAATATATTGAACCTGGATAATTATAATATTAAGAATTTTAATATTATTCCTGTTTCCGGTGATATTATACCCAAAGGACATTATGATGTTGATTTATATGTAAAAAAAATATTTTTAAAAGCCGGAACCGACTATTTATTTAAACCTTATGTTTTTAATCAAACAGGTTTTGAACCGTTGGTTGAAAGCAAAAGAATATCAGATATTATAATAAAACGCTCATTTATACTTGAGGATACTATTTCAATTACAGTCCCTGATAACATTTCTTTAAAGAAAAATGTTAATTATGAATTGAATTCGGAATTCGGAACCTATAAAATATCAAGTTTTCAACACGACAATTCCATAATTTTCATTAGAAAAGTAGAGTTGATAAAAGGAGTATATCCTCCTTCGAAATATGAAAAATTTAAGACATTCATCAATACTATTTTGAAAAAGGATAATCACAAATTCTTTTTCACTTCCGGGTGATGAATATTGCCAATAAATGTATGTTGTAATGGTTTTTTTTACAGCATTTCAAAAATTCCTGCAATGCCTTGTCCTCCTCCAATACATGCAGTAACCATACCGTATTTGACATTGCGTTTATGAGCTTCATGAATAATTTGCGTAGTCAATTTTGCTCCGGTGCAACCAAGAGGATGTCCTAAAGCTATTGCTCCTCCATTGACATTTAGTATATCCGTGTTTAGATCAAGTTCTCTTATCACTGCCAGGGATTGTGTGGCAAATGCCTCATTCAATTCAATCAATCCGATATCATCGAGTTTTAATCCTGCATTCTTCAAAGCTATCGGTACTGCTACCGTAGGTCCGATTCCCATATATAACGGTTCCACACCCCCTACGCCATAGCCTGCAAGTCTTGCTACCGGTTTTAAATTCAATTTATTCACCATTTTTTCACTCATAATCAACACAAAAGCTGCTCCATCTGATGTTTGAGATGAATTTCCGGCTGTTACCATTCCATTTAATGCAAAAACCGGCCTCAACTTAGCCAATGCTTCTACGGTAGTGTCTGCTCTTACCCCTTCGTCTGTATCCATTATAAATTTCTTTTCTACTTTTTTATCATCTTTGACAAAGATTTCCTTTACTTTAATAGGGACTATTTCATCTTTGAACCTGCCGGTCTTGATTGCTTTAGCCGCTTTCATGTGTGAATTATAGGCAAAGATATCACTATCTTCTCTATTGATATTGTATTTTTTTGCAACTGCTTCTGCTGTTATTCCCATTCCAACCAAAGCTTCGGGCATATCATGTGCAATATCATAATTAGGAGCAAGCCTGAATCCTGTCATTGGGACCATAGTCATACTCTCTGCACCTCCAGCGATATAAATATCACCCATTCCGGCATCTATTTTAGCGGCAGCCATGGCGATTGTTTCCAATCCTGAACCGCAAAATCTATTCACGGTAGTACCCGGTGTTTTGATTCCCAGAGCTCCAATCGAGATATTTCTTGCCATATTCAATCCTTGTTCTCCTTCGGGGAAAGCACATCCTACCAATACATCTTCAATCATATCCGGTTGTACTTGAGGAGTATCCTTCATAATATATTTAATAACTTCGATAGCCAGATCATCGGATCTGGTATGTTTGAAAGAGCCTTTTTTAGCTTTTCCAATAGCTGTTCTATATGCTTTAACTATATATGCCATAATTTTATATTTTTAATTTTATTAATTTCGTAATGGTTTATTATTCTCCAACATATATTGAATTCTCTCCATAGTTTTTTGTTCACCAAGTAAACTAAGGAATGCCTCTCGCTCAATATCCAAAAGATATTGTTCGGAAACAATATGTTCACCTGTCAGATCTCCACCGCTAATGACATAGGCGATCTTTTTAGCGATATGCGATTCATATTCCGTAATGTATCCTCCTAATTTAAATTCATTTATAGCTGCTAAAAGGGTAGCCAAACCTGTTCTTCCCAATACTTTTACTTGTTTCTTATCGGGCATAACATAAGTATCCGATAGTTGTAGCACTCTTTTTTTTGCTCCTGCGATTG